>JAEXQJ010000392.1 GCA_023438785.1 Pseudomonadota bacterium | reverse complement strand
GCGTGGGGGGCGCGGCGGGCAGTGGCGGCGCCGGAAGCGGCGGCTCGGCCGGCAAGGGCGCTGGCGGGGCCGGCGCGGGCGGAACCGGCGGGACCGTCATCTCAGGCAAGGCATCCGCGGTCGCCACGTACAACGCCGAGATCCCCACCATCGTGCAGAAGCTGACCAACAGCGGCAAGCACGTCATTCTGGTCGACCAGAACACCGGCTATCCCACCTCCGAACTCGGCGACGGCGTGCACCCGAATCAGGCGGGCTACACGCGCATGGCCAACACCTGGTACACCGCGATCAAGCCGTACCTGCGCTGACCCGGGACAAGGCCTCCTAACCTTTCACGCAGGCCAGAGGCTGCAGGCGCGCCACCTTGCGGACCAGGCGAGCCTGTTCGGCGGCGTCCACCACGGAGCTGATGCTCTTGTACGCGCCAGGGGCCTCCTCGGCCAGGCCGCGCAGGCTGGGGCTGCGGATGGCGATGCCCTGGTGTTCCAGGTCGCTCATCACGGCGCGGCCCTTCCAGCGTCGGGTGGCCTCGTGCCGGCTCAGGGCGCGGCCCGCTCCGTGCACGGCTGAACCGAAGGCGATCCCCATGCCCTCGCGCGTGCCCGCCAGGACATAGGAGGCGGTGCCCATGCTTCCCCCCACCAACACGGGCTGCCCCACCTGGCGATAGGCGGCGGGAACCTGCGGGTGCCCCGGGCCGAAGGCGCGCGTGGCGCCCTTGCGGTGCACGAAGAGGCGGCGCTCGCCCCCGTCCACCAGGTGCACCTCCTCTTTGCACGTGTTGTGCGAGACATCGTAGAGCAGCGCCACGCGGGCTTCGGGCAGGAGGTCCGCGAGCACCTGGCGCACCAGGTGGGTGATGACCTGGCGATTGGCCAGGGCGCAGTTGATGCCCGCGCGCATGGCGCCTAGATACTGGCGGCCCACGTGCGAATCCAAGGGCGCGCACGCCAACTCGCGCTCGGGCAAATCCAGGCCGTGGCGCTTGGCCTCGGTGAGCATGGACTTGAGGTAGTCGGTGCCGATTTGGTGCCCCAAACCGCGCGAGCCGCAGTGGATGCTGATCACCACGTCGCCTTCGCGCAACCCGTACGCCTCGCCGATCACCGCGTCGAAGATCTCAGCCACCTCCTGGACTTCCAGGTAGTGGTTGCCCGAGCCGAGCGTACCCAACTGGTCGCGCTGGCGATGCTTGGCCTCGCTGGAGACGGCCTCGGGGTCGGCGCCCTCCACCGTGCCCTGCTCCTCCATCAGCTCCAGATCGGCGGACGTGCCGTAGCCGCGGTCCACGGCCCAGCGCGCACCGGTGAGCATGAGGTCCTCCAGATCAGAGACCGAGAGGCGCACGTGCCCGGTGCTGCCCACCCCGCAGGGCACCGCGCGGAAGAGGGCGTCGGCCAGCGCCTGCAGGTGCGGCTTCACCTCCTCAGTGGTCAGACCGGTTCGCAAAGTGCGCACACCGCACGAGATGTCGAAGCCCACGCCGCCCGCCGAGACCACCCCGCCCTGGTCGGGGTCGAAGGCCGCCACGCCGCCGATGGGAAAGCCATAGCCCCAGTGGGCGTCGGGCATGGCGAAGGATGCACGCACGATCCCCGGAAGGGCGGCCACGTTCGCCACCTGCTCGATGACCTTGTCGTCCATGTCGTGCAGCAGATCCGCACTCGCCAGGATGATCCCGGGCACGCGCATGGCCCCTGACGGCGAAAGCCACCACTCGGTCTCGGATTTGCGCAAAAGGCGGTTGAGGTCCATGGAATCCCCCGTCGACTACACGTCCACCACGCACTGGGCAACCCAGACGCCGTCGGGCTGCCGGAACACGCGCAAGGCCGTCACCGTGGCTGCCTTGACCTCCACGGCCGGCTCGTGGCGGGCCACGTCCACCGCTTCGCCCCATGCCTCAGCGTCCAGTTGGGGCCCCTCCAGCCGCACGGCGAAGCGGCCGAACAACATGCGCCGCACGCTCATCTCGTAGACGATGCGGTTCAGCCACTCCACCAGCAGCAACTCGGCGTCCGCGGCGCCGCATTGGATGCGCACCGATTCCACGGCCCGCACCTTCTCGGGCGTCACGACCGCGGCGGTCATGCCCAGCGCGGCCTGCTCGAAGGCCTGGGACAGAGTGCGCCCCAGCCCCCGGACGCCCACGTCGGCCCGATGCTCGAAGTGTTCCCACCGTGGGACGGGCAAGACGGCCATGATCGTGCTCTTACCAGGATAACCAAGCTGCATCCACGCCTCGGGGCGCGCTGTGTCTGGCGCGCACGCCGCGGGCGCTGAAATCGCTGGGCTACCGCCCGCGGCTGCGAGTAGAAGGGCCACATGCCTGGAATCAAGAAACAGCCCGGCTACGCCATCTTCCTGGCCCTCACCGTCGTGGCCACCTTGGCAGCCACGTTGACCCTGCTCCCCAGCGCCTCGGCGGAGAAGACCTGCTTTCTGGGTTACAAGGCCACCTGCGCCTTTGCCCCGCTCAGCACCGTGCTCTGCTTGCTGGTCTCGCTGGTCGTGTGCCGTACCCGCGGCCGCCTCTTCATCAAGAAGTAGCGCGCGGCCGGGAACCCGCTCAGACGATGCGAATCGTGGAGGCGATGCGCACGCTGCCCTTGAGCATGGACCACACGGGGCAGATGGCCTCGGATTGCGCCAGGGCGCGGGTCAGGTCATCGAGGCGCAGCTCCGTGCCGGTCACCTCGAAGTCGAGCGCGATGTCGGTGAACACCGTGGGGTGCTGATCCTGCCGCACACCGCGCGCGCTGACGCGGAGACCGGAGACGGGCAGCCGCGACTTGCGCAGCATCACGACCAAGGCTCCACCGGCGCAGGCGCTCAAGCTGGACAGCAGCATCTCCAGCGGCCGCATGCCCGCGCCCGCCTCCCCGGCCTGCAGAGGGTAGTCGGTGGTCAGCGAATGCTCGCGCGCGGTCGCGCGGAAACGCAGGCCATCCTGGTGCACGGCACTGACGGACATCTCGGTTGGCATGGCCCGCAGCATAGGGCGGAGCGAGCCAGCCACGCCAGCCCTTCGCGTTCGCCGCGAAGTAGCTATTGAACCCCCGTCGCGAGCCTGCCAAACCAGGGGCCCATGTCCGACAAGCTGTATTCCATTTCCGGCAGGCGCCCCGGCCCGCCCCGACGGGGCGCGAGCACGCCGGTGGCCAAGGTCCACGTGGTGTCGCTCGGCTGCGCCAAGAACCGCGTGGACAGCGAGGTCATGCTGGGCTACCTGCTGGAAGGCGGCCTGCAGCCGGTGGCCGATGCGGAGTCGGCGGACGTGCTCATCGTCAACACCTGCGGCTTCATTGGCGACGCCAAGCAGGAGTCGGTGGGCGCCATCCTGGAGATGGCCGAGGTGAAGGCGCGCGGCAAGGGTAAGAAGCTCATCGTGGCGGGCTGCCTGAGCCAAGTGGCCGCGCCCGAGTTGGCCCAGGAGTTCCCCGAGGTGGATGCCTTCCTCGGCACGGGCGACGTGGACAAGATCCTGGCCGTGGTGAGAAAGGGCCGACCGCGGCCGCGCAAGCCGTTCCCGGACCCGGATTTCACCCTAACCCACGCCTCGCCGCGCGTGTTGTCCCTGCCCTACTCGGCGTACGTGAAGATCTCCGAGGGTTGCTCCAACGCCTGTACGTTCTGCAGCATCCCCGCCATGCGCGGCAAGCAGCGGTCGCGCACGGTGGCCGACGTGGTGGCCGAGGTGAAGAACCTGCGCGCCGCCGGCGTGGTGGAGGTGAACCTCATCGCCCAAGACCTGTGCGCGTTCGGCAAGGATCGCAAGGCGGGCGAGTCGCTGGCCGATCTGCTGCGCGCCCTCGACGCCATCGAGGTGGGCAGCCAACCCTACTGGCTGCGCTGCCTATACGCCTATCCGCGCGGGCTGACCCGGGAGGTGCAGACCGTGTTGGCCCACGCCCAGCACATCGTGCCCTACCTGGACATGCCCCTGCAGCACGTCTCCGATTCCATCCTCCGCCGCATGAAACGCGGCAAGGGCGGCGCGGCCACGCGCGAGTTGGTAGAGCGCCTGCGCGAGAGGCACCCACGCCTCACCCTGCGCACCACCTTCCTGGTGGGATTCCCCGGCGAGACCGCCGCGGACTTCTCCGAGCTGGTGCGCTTCGTGAAGGACATGCGCTTCGAACGCATGGGCGTCTTCGCCTACAGCCCCGAGGAGAACACGCCCGCCGCCCACATGCCCGACCAGGTCCCGCCCGAGCTGGCCGAGGAGCGCCGGGGCATTCTGCTGGAGCTGCAGAAGGGCATCTCACGCAAGCAACATGCGGCCCTGCTGGGCAAGACGCTCGACGTTCTCGTCGAGGGTCCCTCGGAGGAAAGCGAGCTGCTCCTGCAAGGCCGCCACGCCGGCCAGGCCCCCGAGGTGGACGGCGTGACCTACATCAACGACGGCACCGCGAAGCCGGGCGAGGTGGTACGCGTGCGGATCGAGCAGACCGGGGACTACGATCTGGTGGGCGGGATCGAAGAAGGCTGATCAATCCGCGCGCGCTCAGGACGTGTCTGAGGAGTGCACTGGGAGCGAGGGATACGCGCGAAGAGGCGAATGAGGAGCAGCACCGGCGACCACAGAAGGGTTGACCGCGCCCCCCACCCCACTCCGGGGCGGAGAGGGGAGCCGGAAGATGCTCAGCCAACAGGCGACGGATCCTGTCGAGAGCACGGTCGGGTTGGCGCAGGATCAAGTGATTGGGGAGACGGAGAACCACAAACCCTGCAGCAACAAGCCAGGCGTCGCGGCGGCGGTCACGCGGGGGCCGGGGGAAGTGGGGGGCGCCATCGGCTTCGATGACGAGACTGGCTTGCTTGCAGAAGAAGTCGACGACAAACGGTCCGATAGGATGCTGGCGTCGAAACTTGGCACACATGACCTGCCTGTCCCGCAGCATCTGCCAGAGAAACCGTTCTGCTGGCGTAGAGCGGCGTCGCAGGGCACGCGCCATTGAGGTCGAGGGTCTTGGCAGCCGGGGCATGAATGCCTATCGGCGCCCCAGTACAGATGGTTACTTCTCGACGATGCTTCCGGCTCCCCTCTCCGTCCCGGAGAGGGGCTGGGGGTGAGGTTGATTTTCCGAACGTCGGACACCCGTTGCGGACTGTTCCGTGTTCGGTGGGCCCCACTCTCGAGCCAGTCTGCGAATCATGAGGCCGATCATCGTGACGTAGATGATGGTCTCCGAGGCAAGTCATGTGGCCGCAGTCGCGACGCGCATCCAGTGCGCACCAAATAGACAATTGCGTTCAGGATGACGACGCGGTCGTGCTTGGCTGGTCTTCCGGACGGGGGGCTCTACACGGCGGATCCGTGCAGAAATCGGTACAGCTCAGCGGGCCGGTGTTCCACTCCGGTCTGCATCTTTCCCGTGGCTTCGAGCAGGCCCGAGGCCAGCATGCGTCGGCGAAAGGAATCCTTGTTGAGCGGCCGCGCAAGCACGGTTTCGTGCACGCGCTGCAATTCCAAAAGGGTGAACGTCTCGCCCAGCATTTGAAAACCGATGGGCGCGTAGTCCAGCTTGCCGCGCATGCGCAGCACGGCCTGGCCCAGGATGTGCGCGTGATCGAAGGCCAGCGGCAGACGCTGGCCGTCGGCGCCCAGGGCCTGCACGGGGCCACCGGTCTCGCCGGCCCACGGGATGCGCAACTCGGCCAGGATGGGACCCGTCTCGCCCAGGCTGGCGCCGGCGATTTGCGACGCCGCCACCAGGGCGTAGTAGGCCACCGAGATCACGCGCGTGCGCGGATCGCGCTGCGGCTCGCCGAAGGTATAAAGCTGCTCCAGGTACACCGAGCGCAGGCGGGCCTTGTCGGCCAACACGCGCTTGGCCGCGTGATCCAGCGATTCGTCCATGGCCACGAAGCCGCCCGGCAAGGCCCACGAATCGCGAAAGGGATGCTGGGTGCGCCGAACCAGCAAGGTGCGCAGCGTGCCCGCCACCGCGCTCACCACCGCCACGTCCACCGCCACCGAGGGCCGCTCGTAGGCGTGGGGATCGTACTCGTCGAGGAAGGCCTGTTCTCCGTCGCGCTTGCTACCCGCGCTCATGTCACCTCGTCGCTGTTGACGATGCGCACGCCCGCGCCACGCAGCTCGGCCAGGGCGCGCTCCCCGTCGCCCGGCCGCAACTCCACGCCTCGGCAGCCGTCCGCCACCAGGGTGACCTTGAACCCCAAGGCCAGGCCATCCTGGGCCGTGGCGCGCACGCAATAGTCGGTGGCCAGACCCATCACGAAGATCTCGTCCGCGCCCTGCCCGCGCAGGTAGTCGCCCAGCCCGGTGGCCTTGAGTTTGCCGTTGTCGAAGAAGCCGCTGTAGCTGTCGATGCGCGCGTCGGTGCCCTTGGCAAAGACGCGCGTGATGCGACTCTGGTCGAGCGCGGGATGGAAGGCCGCGCCCGCCGTGCCCTGTACGCAGTGGGCGGGCCACAGGACCTGCGGCAAGCCCGCCAGCTCGCCCATCTGGTAGGGCCGCGCGCCCGCGTGATTGACGGCGAAGCTGCCGTGGTCAGCGGGGTGCCAATCCTGGGTGGCCACCACCAGTCCGAAGCACGGCATGAGCCGGTTGGCCACGGCCACCACCTCGTCCCCGTGCGGAACCGCCAGCGCGCCGCCCGGGCAGAAGTCGTTCTGGATGTCGACCAACACCAGAGCCCTCATCTGTGCTTCTCCTGGGCGGTGCCCTCGACCATGCTGGGCAGACGGCCCAGCTCACGACGGTAACCGCCCGACAGGATGGGGAAGCGGCACCAGGTCTTGGGATCCAGGTTCTCGTCGTCCAGGTGGAACGAGGGGGCGTAGCGCTCGCGCTTCCATTGGTTGCGCACGAAGAGCGTGAAGAAGCGATCCACCCAGCGCGCCAGCGTCGCGTGCGGCTTGTCCGGCATCTCGCGCATCAGCGTGGCCAACACGTCGGCGGGCGCCAGCTTGTCGCGAATGCCCAGGCGCTCGATGCGATCGAGCACCGGGAAGGGCATGAGGTCCTCCTCCGACAACTGCGCCGTGGCCGCCGGGCGCAGCTCGGGCGTGGACCGCTGCTGGGTCACGGCGTTGAGCGCGGGCAAGGGGCCGATCTCCGTCGAGCCGCCCTTCTCCAGCCACACCAGCCAGCGGCGCAGATAGGCCTTGTCGATGCCCGCCAGGGGCGCCAGGCCGCCGCAGGTGTCGCCGTCCATGGTGGCGTAGCCCAACGCCGCCTCGCTGCGGTTGCTGGTAGTGAGCAGCAGCTTGCCCTCCACGTTGGCGATGAGCCACACGGACGGCCCACGCACGCGCGCCTGTACGTTCTGCAGGGCCAGATCGTCGCGCTCCCAGGTGAGGGGGCGTCCCAGCGCGCTCTCGGCCAGGCTGATGTACTGGCGGACCAGCGCGTCCACGCTGATTTCGTGGTGACGAGCGCCCACCGCCTTGGCCAGCCCCGCGGCCGCGTTGCGCGTGATCTCGCTGCTCTGGGCGGTGCCCTGGTACACGGTGGTCAGCAGGTTGGCCATCAGGCAGGCCTCGTCGGGACAGGCGTCGATCCCCGCGATGTGGGCCAGGCGTTGCTTGACCGCCTGCCAGCCAAGCTGATGGACCGCCAGGCGCACCGCCGCGCGCACCAGCACGGTGACCGCCGCCGAATCGCAGCCGCCGCTCAGGCTGACCACGAAGCCCTGCGAGCGGCTCTTGCGCAGGTAATCGAACAGGGCCAAGCCCTCGGCGTGCAGGAACTCCTGCTCCTTGTTCAGGTCGGGGCCCTCGGGCAGCGCGATCGGCTCGGGCGCGGCCTCCACCCAGGTGAAGTCCGCGCTCACCAGGCGCTCGCCGGGCGCCGTGGGATCGGGCTGCCCGCTGGCCACGCGCGCCTGCTGCATGCGCCCCTGGTCGATGTCGAGCACCGCCGTGACCAAGTCGTCGTCGGCGAACGAGAAACGCCGGCCCTCGGCCAACATGACCCCGCCCGCCGCGATCATGGGCCCGCCGTCGAAGATGATGCGTCCGGCCTCGTTGCCCAGCAGATTGGCGTACAGGTACGCGGCCCCGAACGCGCGCGTTCCTTCGAGCACGAAGCGCCGACGCACGTCCAGCTTGGCAAAGGCGAAGTGGCTGGCCGAGGGATTGAGGATGAGATCCACGCTGGCCCGGGCCAGGGCCGCGCCCGGGCGATTGGCCACCCAGGCGTCCTCGCAGATCTCGAACCCCAGGCGCAGGCCGCCCACCTCGAAGACCACGTCGCCGATGGGCCGCTCCTCGCCCAACAGCCGCACGTGACCCGCCCTGCCCTCGGGCCAGGCCTTGAACCAGCGCGGCTCGTAGTGGATGCCGTCACCGGCCAGGAAGCGCTTGGCCGCCAGGCCCACCAGGTGCCCATCGACGACCAACGCCGCCGAATTGTACACACCGTGGCCCACCAGCACGGGTAGGCCCAGCGACACGACCATGCCTCGCGTTTCCGGCAGGACCTGGGCCACGACCTCCTCGGCCTCGGCCAGCGTCCCGCGCCCCATGAAGGCATCCTCGCAGCCATAGCCGGGGACGCACATCTCGGGCAGACAGAGCAACGACACGCCCTGTTCGCGCGCCCGGCGAATGACATTGATGATGCGGCGGCCGTTGCCCTCCCAGTCGAGCGGAAGCTGATTGAGAGCGGCGGCGCCAACCTTGATGGTCCTCATTGAATACCTCCTGCCACGGCGTCGACGGGCGCGCCCTTGCGATTGCGCGCCTCCACGAGCAGCTCCATGCGCAGCGCGGCCAGCGCGGGTTCCAGGCCCACCGGATACTCGTGCGGATTGACCAGCCGCTTGCACCAGGGCGACAGGTTCTGGAGCTGGGCAAGCGCGCGGGCGCGCGCATCGGCCAAGCGGGGCGTGACGTAGATGCGCGAGCCGGCGCGCACGACCGGCACCAAGAGATCCTCGCCTATCAGCGACGGCTCCAGGGGGCGCCGCCGGGTCATGTCCAACGGATCCACGATGTACGCGGGTCGCGCCACGGGGCCGGCTTCTTGATTGAAGATCATGTCGGCCACGAAGCGCCCGTCGGGCGCGCGGAAGCGGCGCACCTGGTGCACGCCGGGCGTGCTGATCTTGGCCGCCTGCTCGCTCACCTTCACGCGGTAGCGCCAGGGGTGGGCCGGGGTGTCGCGCACGGCGGCCAGCTTGTACACGCCTCCCAGGGCGGGCTGGTCATGGCTGGTGGCCAGCTTGGTGCCCACGCCCCACACGCCGATGCGCGCGCCCTGCTGCTTGAGCGCCGCGATGATGTTCTCGTCGAGATCATTGGAGGCCACGATGGCCGCGTCGCTGAAGCCCGCCTCGTCGAGCAGGCGGCGCGCCTCGATGGATAGCCACGCCAGATCGCCCGAGTCCAGGCGAATGCCGCCCAGCCGGCGACCGCGCGCCTTGAGCAGCCGCCCCACCTCGATGGCCGTGCGCACGCCCTGGAGCGTGTCGTAGGTGTCCACCAGGAACACGGTGTTGTTGGGCATCACGTCGGCGTAGGCCTGGAAAGCCTCGCGTTCCGTATCGAAGGACATGACCCAGCTATGGGCGTGCGTGCCGCGCACCGGGATGCCGAAGCGCTGGCCGGCCAGCACATTGGAAGTGGCCGCGCAGCCCCCCACGTAGGCTGCGCGGCTGGCGCTGAGGCCGCCGTCGGGTCCCTGGGCCCGCCGCAGACCGAACTCCAGCACCGGATCGCCCTGCGCCGCGAAGGCAATGCGCGAGGCCTTGGTGGCAGCCAGAGTCTGGAAGTTGATCAGATTGAGCAGCGTCGTTTCGAGGAGCTGCGCCTCCAAGATGGGGCCGCGCACGCGCAGCAGCGGTTCCTGGGCGAAGGCCACCGTGCCCTCGGGCATGGCATCCACATCCACGTGCAAGCGCAACTCGCCCAGGTGGCGCAGGAACCGCTCGTCGAAGAGCGGCCGGCCATCGTCGCCCGGCAGGGTGGCCAGGTAGTCCAGCTCCGCGGGCAAGAACTGGTAGCCGTCCAGGAAATCCAGGACATCGGCCAGGCCGCAGGCCACCGCGTAGCCGCCCGCGAAGGGGGCCTTGCGGAAATAGAGGTGAAAGACCGCCTCGTGCGACGAGCGCCCATTCAGCCAGTAGGCCTGCGCCATGGTGAGCTGGTAGAGGTCCGTCAGCAGGGGCGAGAGCCTTCGTTCCATCGCGTGCTCCTTGGTGGCCGCCTGGCCACTCCACGGCTTGAGACATATATGCACTGTGCATTTATGTCAAACATTGAAGGCGCGGAGCTCTTGGCCCCAGCGACGAGCAGCTCTGCAACGCGCCCTCAGCGACGGCAGCGAGGCGCACCCGCGGAGGACACAAGTCTGCCATTTCCGTCGCACCCGCTGGCCCTTGCGTCGGTTGATGCGCGTGATTCTCGACGGTTAGGGCACGGCATCCACCTTGCTTCACCGCTCGACCTGGATGCGCGAGGGAGATGACATGAACAACGCTTTCCGTGTCTTCGGATTCGTGGGCCTGCTGGCTGTTGGATTGGCGGGATTGGCGCCGCTAGGTGGATGCGGGACCGAGAAGTCCTCAGCACTGCACGGGACGGCCGGGACCGGGGGCAGCGGCGCGGGTGGCGCGGCGGGCACCAACTCGGCTGGAGCCGCAGGCACACACGCCGACGACGAGCGGCCGGACGGTGCGGAGCCGGGTTCCGGAGGAGGCGGCGGCGCAGCCAGCGGTGGCGCGGCGGGCACAGG
>JAEXQJ010000391.1 GCA_023438785.1 Pseudomonadota bacterium | reverse complement strand
ACCCCCACCCATGCCACTGCCGCCCGTGCCGCTGCCGCCCGTGCCACTACCGCCCGTGCCAGCCTTGCCTCCGCCCGTGTTGCCGCCTAGTTGGGTGCCACCTGACCCGGTGCCGCCCGTCGATGTTCCACCTGAACCGGCCACCCTGCCCCCCGAAGAGCCTCCCGCGCCGCCGGCGGTGCCTCCCGCGCCGCTCGTGCCTCCGCTGCTGCGTCCGCCGGTGTCCCCGGAGCCGCCTTGGTTGCCGTCGCCAGATGATGAGCCTCCACAGGAGGCAAGCGACAGGCCCGCGACACAAAGGACCAGCGAGGAAATGGTTTGCTTCGTCATAGATTGTCCCTCTCGGTTACCCCTCTAGGTGCGCGGGCCTGGAAAACTGGCGCACGCTTGAATGCAAGTTTCCTGCTGCCGCAGCAAAGGACGGTGTCCCGGTCCGCGCTCATGACCCGACCGTTCGAATGGCTGTCCATTCGTGCCGCCGGGGGAACAGCGTTGCGAGCTGAGGCGGGCCTCAGGAACCGTTCGCCAGGCTCCGGATCTCATCTGGCGACAGGGCGCGGTCGTAAACGCGGAACTCGTCGATGTCAGCGTCCAGATACGGGTCGTCAGAGAACTGGGAGCGGCCGATGAAGTTGTTCATCGTGCTCCCCAAATCGATTGGGCGCAGAGTCATCGTCGCGTTCGTCTCGACCGGCGCGCCGTCGAGGTAGAGCGTTCCGCCCGCGGGTCCCAGGACGACCGCGACGTGCGTCCATTTGAGCGTGGGGACAGCAGTCTGACCCTTGATCGTCTGCTCCTGCGTATTGCCGGCCACGCTAATTCCGAAACGCGCCAAGTTGTCCAGGTTCGTGATGGGGGTCAGGAACATGTATGTGGTCGTGTCCTGGCCAAAGTCCCAGATGCGCGTCCACGCGTTGACGTTGCTGTTGACATAGACCCACGTGGCGATGGTGGCCTCGCACGCATCCCTCAGCAAACCGGCGGGCAGGGCCACGTAGCCCTTGTTCGTGTACGACAGCCTCAGCGCGTTGCCCACCTTGCCGGGGGCGAAGCTGTAGCCTGACGCTCCACCCGCGCCCGTGACCAGTCTGGCATCGTGGCCGAGAGGCGAAGAATCCGCCAGCACCGTCGCGGACGTGCCCCTCGCCGCTTCGCAGCGGTACCAGGCGATCAAGCCTTCGCTCAGTCCACCCGCGTCGGCTGTCGCAGGCCTGATGCAACGGGGGTCGGCATCTGTCGCTGCATCCTCATCCCATCCGCCATCGCGAACGATCAGCAAGGGCGCGTTCCACTTGCACGCGGCCAAGGTCAGGGCCGACGTGACCAGTGTGGCGACGGCCAGAAGGGCGAGCCGAGCCCTCACAGTCTGAAGCCTCCACCCACAAAGAGCGCGACCCACGTGCCACCGACCGCGATGACCGTGGCACCGCTCGCTAGCCCGTCTGTCTGCAGGAGCGACCGTCCTGCCTCGGCGGTCAGCGTGAAGGTGAATTGGCGCAGGCGAGCAAATGCGCTGAGCATGGCCGCAGGTCCCCCCCACGGGTGCCACACGGTCGCGCCCGTGACGTTAGCCGGGCTGGTACTGCTGCCTGACAGGCGGGCGCCACCAAAACGGACCCCCGCGCCCAGGCTGGCGACCAGGTGCTCGCCGGCCGCGTACACGCCCAGCGTAACAGCGGACGACAGGAGGAAGGCGCTGGTCTCGCCCACATGGGGGACCTGGGTCCGTCCGCCCACCGCATCCATGTCGGCCGTCACCTGCCAAACCGGGCCGAGCGAGGACCGGGCCTGTAGCTGGCCCCCCCAGGTGGAGGGGCCGTGGGTGGACAGAAAGGTTCGCCAGGTCCCGGCCAAGCCGATGTGCGACTCGCGAGTGTCCTTGGCGGGCAGCGAGGCTGGTTCGTTCACGGCCGTCGACGCTGCCAACTGCGGCGCATTCTGTCGACCCGCCATGCGGGCACGAACCGTCGCGTTCATGGCCGCGAGCAGCTCGAGACCGGCCAAGGCCAACGCGCGAGGCGCGGCATCGCCAGGGAAGTCGTCCAGGCGCATGATTTGTTCGACTGGCGCCTTGTCGGCCTGTCCAGCCGCGCCGATCCAGGCGACTTCGCCCGCACAGCGGATAGTCAGCCGATCGTGGCCTGCCGTGGTGTCGTCTGCGCCCAGCAGGAGGTCGCCAATCTCGATGGTGAGGATACGGCGGACGCTCGCGGGCGACACGCGGGGGCAGTCTCTCATCTCGAGAGCGAAAGCCCCGTCAGCGAAGGTCTGAGGCTCGACGGCGTGCGCGGACGGCGCCGTACCGGTGGTCCAGGCGAAGGCCAGAAAGAGACCGAGCCGCGGCCTCACTTGGTCCCGATAATCGTGCGCACGTAAGCCGCGCGCCGGCCATCAGGGTAGGCCCGCAGATACTCTTGCGCCCGCGCTTTGGCCAGCCCCGGCGCTGAAGCCCGAGCCAGAGCTTCGACTTCGCGCGCTAGGGCGTCCTCCGCCAGTGGTCCGTGGGGCGACAGCCGTCGCGCCTCGGCGAACACTGCGGCTGCTTCGAGCGGTTGCCCCATTTCAATCAGCAGCATGCGGCCCAAGGTGAACGCTGCCAATGGCGCGCGGGCGTCATGGCGATGATTCCTGAGCACTCCACGAAGGATCTCTGCTGCCTCGAACGGCCGCCCAGCCAGCCGCGCGTTATCGGCTGCGGCCAGCAAGGCCTCAGCCGTCTCCTCTGCTTCCTCGACAGGGACGGGTCTGGTCTCGACAGGGACGGGTTTGGTCTCGACAGGGACGGGTTTGGTCTCGACAGGGACAGGTTTGGTCTCGACGGAGGCGCGCGCCGTGTCGACGGGGACGGGTGCGCTTTCGCGCGAGGAGTCCTGTGCAGGCGCGGGCCTCGTCGGACGCGCAGCGGGGGGGTGAATGCGCTGCTCGCGTGACGTGGCGGAGCCCGTGGCGCTCATGACCAACGGAGGGTACCAGCCGCTCGCGCCTTGTGGAAGAAGTGCAGAGCCGACGGCCCAGTCCACGCGAACGGTGCCTCTCTCGACGCTGATCCCCACACGGTCGGCAACGCGCTCGACGGTAAACAGGGTGCCCAGCACCGTGATGGTGACATCGCCAGCCTGCACGACCAACGTCCGCGTCGGTCTGTGCTTGATGTCGAAACGCCCGCGGCCGCGGGAAAGCGAAAACGCCGCGGAGTGGTCGGAGTCGTGATCGATGGCGATCTCGGTCGCCGCATCGAGCGCCATCGCCGTTGACCCGTCGGACAGGCGCAGCACGCGCTCGGTCGACTGGGACTGCGACGGCGGTGCCTTCGCGACCTCGGGCTGCACGACAGGGCCGCGACGGAATGCGATCGTCAGGAGCAGAGCAAAACCGCCGGCCATCGCTGCCGCGAGAGGAATGCTCACGGCTCGTCGGCGTCGGCGTCGGCGAAGCCCGCCCGCGACCAACCGCTCCACGTCCCGATCGGAGAGCACTGGATCCATCCGCGCCCCAGCGCTGGCGATCTGCCGCATCAGATCCTGACTCTCAATCATCGGACAGCCTTTCTTCGATCCGACGCTGCGCGCGAGCCACACGTCGCTTTGCCGTTGCGAAGGAGCAGCCGCAGAGCTTCGCAACCGCGTCCATGGTTTCCCCCTCGATCGTGTGCAGCGAGAAGGCCAGGCGATCCTCGGTCGGCATGTCGTCCAGCACGCGGTACACAGCGCGCAGAAGCAGCCGGTCCAACGGCGATGCCGCGGGATCGATAAGTCCGACCTCGCCCGCGTCGCGGTCCAAGCCGAAGAAGCGCCAGAAGCGTCGCGTACGCAGCCGCCGTCGGACAGTACGCACCGCGATCGTCGCCAGCCAGCCCTTGATGGCCTCGGGATCACGCAAACGCGCGATGCCGCCCGCTGCCTCGGCGAAGACGTCCTGCACGAGATCGTCCACCTCGTCCGTGCGCCCGTCGAGCCGAAGGATGACCGCCGCCACGTAGCGGCAGTAGCGGCGGTAGACCTCATCGAGCGTCTGTCGCTGCTCGTCGTTCCGGATGAGCCGGAGAGGTACGTCGGACGACTGTTCGGGATTACGCACGTCGGCTTTCCATCACTTCGACCCTAAGTGTCTTTGGACCGAAGAGTGGCTCACCTGAGGCCGGAGCATCTCGTAGGCGAAGCGGGCCCAGGGCTCGCGGAAAGGGCAGTGTCGGATCGCGGCAATCGTTCCACCCGGGAGCAGACCGCGGTCGCGGGTGCGTCATGATTCCAAGAATACCGCCTGCGTTCCGCGCTTCGCACCTCCTTGCATCTGGGCCGAACCCACTCCAGACGCCGCAGTCCGGCTCTCACCGCGGGTCTAGGCCGAAGGGACCACCCCGGAGCGCTCTCCACCTGACGCTAGGCCTAACGGTTGCGCCGAATCCCGCGCGGCCGCCGGGATGGAGACAAAGGTTCAGCAGCCCAGCGCGGGGCGCGTGAGGTGCTGGCCGGTACGGGGCGGCCCTCGTTCCCCAAAAGCCGCGAGAGCGGGCCTCGGCTGGTTCCGGGCGGAGTCTCCAGTCTGGACGGGTCCGTCAGAATCAGCCGAGTCTCGAGAGCAGCCGCTAAGCCTGCTTCGCCCGTCGCCTCCGAGCGAGGCCGACGAGGGCAAGCGCACTCAACAGGAGACCCAAGCCGCCGCTTCCATGCGGGGCGTAGGTGCACCCACCCGAAGAAGAATTGTCTTTGGTCGTGTCGTTCGGCTGCGTGCCGGTATCCTTGGGCGCCGTGCCGGCATCCTCAGGCGTCGTGCCCGCGTCCCGGCTGGGCGCGCCGACGCCGGCGCCGCCCTGCGAATCCGTCGGAACGGTCCCTTTGAACCCGGTTTCGCCCTCGCGCGTGATGGCCAATACCAGGGCGCCGTCCTGGGCGATGGCATTGGCCGGAACGAAATCCACGCGGTTGGTGTCAAACGTCCAATTGCCTTTTGCCCAACGAGAAGTGTCGAATTTGTCAAAATCGTCGGTCCAATCCAATACGAATTCGCCATTTTCGTAGCGGTAATACTTGATCCAATTGACGAATTGGTATGCGGGCAATGCGGATTCGTCGAATTCGCCCACCCAAGCCTCGCTCTCACTGGACCATACGTTGAACCGAAGCGACTCCGCGGTGGTCAGATCGGCCGACTGGTCGCCTTCGGTCTTGCGAGCCAGCACGCCGTCCACCGACCACGCTACATAATCGGGCGTCCATTCAACGGTGTACGTGTGGTAGTCGTCCGCCAGCGAGGCATCCATGGGATGAACCTCTTCCGACGTGGACTTGGGATTGCCGGAGATGATGTTGGACTGCCAGGACTTGGCGTCGTCCTTGCCGAACACCTCCAGGTCAATCTCTTCCCAGAACGCATCCGGCTTTTCCGAGCCATCCTTGTATGTGAAGAAGGTAGACAAGAGGCCGCTGCCGCGGATCATCCGCATGCGCATTTCCATCCGCCCGTAGAGGACGGTCTGGCGGCTGTAGACCTCCGCACCTTTGTACGATTTGGCTTCGGCGGGGCTGGCGGCCAGGAGCGCCGGACAGCCCAGCGCGACGACCAAGGAGAAGTGAACGGGAAGGCGTGGCCACATGAGAGGACTCCTTTGACGAATCGACCGAGGTTCAGCGATGGCGCTTGCCGCGTCTCAGTCCCAGTAAGGCCAGGGCGGCGAGCAACACCCCGAACACGGAGGAGCCGCCGCCACGGTGGGTCGAGCAATCGCAGCCCGCGCCCGAGTCCGAGGTGTCCGCGTGCCCCGAGGCGCCAGCCGTCGGACTGCTACCACCAGCTCCTGATGTGCTGACCGAGGTCCCTGTCTGCGAGGATGTCGCTGACGACGTGTGGTTTCCGCCGGAGCCGGACGCGCCGCCCGGGCTCGCGCCACCGCCCATGCCGCCATCGCCGGACACGGACTTGCCGCCGTTTCCACCCGTGGCGCCGCCCCCTGTGCCCCCGCTGCCGCCTCCGCCGCGTCCACCCACGC
>JAEXQJ010000222.1 GCA_023438785.1 Pseudomonadota bacterium | reverse complement strand
GCGCCCACCACGGCCAGCGCCAAGGCTGCCAGACCCAGCCGGCGCAGCGCCACGCCGTGGCCCGGCACAGCCTCGGCCTCGTCCCAGAGCGGGCCCGCATCTCCCTCCGAGGGCGCCACGGCCGTCGCTGCGTCCTCGGGCGTCCCCGGCTCGGACACAGGCTCGGGTTCGCGGCCGGCCATGACCGGCTCCGTGGCCGCAGGCGGGGCGTCCGCGGCGGCCAGGACGGGTTCGCACGACGCGGGCGGGTCCGGCTGCCTGGCTTCCGGGGCGGCGGAATATCCGTACTCCGCGGTGATGCGCTCCTCGGGCGCGGTGACCTCCGTGGGCACGGCGCTGGCCTCGTTGGGCAAGGGCAAGTCGCCCGCGGGAGGCCACGGGGCCTCGGGCGGTCGCACGGGCGCCGAGTCGGGGCGAAATCCCATGAGGGTGTCGGGCTTGAGCGTCGTTCGCCGAGGCCCGACGGGCTCCACCCGCGGTGTCTTGGCCCGCTCCGCCTCGGCCGCTTCGTCGACCGCAGGAGCGGCGCGCAGAGTGATCCGCGGGGTGGGCGCTTCCTGCGGCGGCAAGGGGGTGTCGGTGAGATGGGGGGCGGGCAAGGGGGCGGTGCGCACGCGAGAGGCTGGTGGCGGGCATTGCGGCAGCACCGTCGCCAGGGCCTCGTTCTCACCAGGTGCTCCGCTGCGGTCCGCGCCCGCCTGGGCTGGCCCAGGGTCGGCCCCGGCGTAGGCCTGCCGCGTGAAGAGGATCTTCTCGGCGAACAACCGGCTGATGAGGGCCAGGGCCTCGAGGTCAGGAATCTCCGAGTCCTCGATGACGGCGAGCAGAGTGCGCGTCCCGTCACTGAGGCGCAAAATGCCGTTCATCTCGTCGGGCAGGTCGCCCAACCGCTCGGCCAGCACCGGGACATCGACCTCGATAGGTGCCTCGAGCGGCGGCAGCGACTCGAGCAGGCGCGTCCACTCGTCGAGGCGGCGCATGCCCTCCATGAGCAGGCCCGCCGAGGGCATGTCGATGACGTCCCTGCGCCGGATGGGTTTGAACTCCACCTCGAAGAGGCCCTCGGCCCAGGAGAACAGCCGGTACATGGCGTCCACGCCGGCCAGGTGGCCGACCTCCGCGTCGATGACGTTGCCGTCGCGGAAGAAGATCGCCCCGCGCCGGCCATCGCGCCTGAGGATGTGAACGATGCCTGACTTGCGATTGACCTCGATGGTTTGGACCAGGTCGACCACGCCGATGTCAGAGAGATCGCCCGCGAACTTGGTGCGACCGTCGCGCCGCGATTCGAGCCGCTCGCGCTGCGCGCGCTGGAGCGCCGTGCGGACGCGGATGCCGATTTCCTTGATGTAGATGGGCTTGGTCAGGTAGTCGTCCCCGCCCAACTCAAGACCACGGATCTTGTCCTCGATGGACTTGCGGCTGGAAACGAAGAGGAACGGGATCTTGGCCCACTCGGGCTGGGCCCTGACCTGGCGGCACAGCTCGAAGCCGTCGAGCTCGTCCAAATCGGTGTCGGAGATGATGAGCGAGGGGACCTCGGTTGTCAGGGCGGCGAGGGCCTCTCGGCCGCTCGTGGCCGTCACCACCTCGAAACCGGCCTTGCGGAGGCCGACTCCCAGGACACGCAGGCTCTTCGGGTCGCCATCGACCAGAAGCAAACGGCGCTTGGTGTTCCCGGTGTCCATCGATGAGCTCGGTGCAGCAAAGATTCTAACTCTGCCCGGATCGGCTGGCCATTCGCCGGTGGAGAAGAGGCCCTGCGGCGACGCACACTTCCGAGTGAAGAGAGGCGCTTCCCGGCGTTGGCAACCCAGATGAAACGTAAGGCCGCTTACCGTGCGGGCCCAGCGCGCTGGGCGCCGACACGGGAGATAATTTGGGCCCCATGCGCCGGTTCGTATACTGGCGGCGTGTCCGCGGACCTCGACGAGAGACTCGATGCGCTCGCCCTTGAGTGGCGGGTTTCGCTCTCTACGGCCGCTCGCAGCGGTGTAGCGGGTTACGTGCGCACGCTGTTGACGTGGAACGCGAAAGTGAACCTTACCGCGGCCCGGGATGCGACAGACGTCGTGGGCGAGCACGTGGTCGACGCCTTCGCGATGGCGCGACTGGTTCCGCCGGCCGCGGCGGTGTGTGATGTGGGGGCGGGCGGCGGGCTTCCGGGGATCCCGTTCGCGCTCTTGCGCCCGGACTGCGTCGTGACCATGGTCGAGCCCCGCGCCAAGCGGGTGGCCTTTCTGCGTACAGCGGTGCGGGAGTGCCGGCTGGCCACCGCCCAGGTTCTGCGCGCGCGGGCCGAGGAGCTGCCCAGGCAGGGTTTCGATGTGGCCGGGGCTCGTGCGACTTTTGGTCCCGAGGAATGGCTGGCCGTGGGGGCGACCTTGGTTAGGCCTGGGGGCTTGGTTCTGGTCTTCTCGGCCACTCCAGTCGCGGCGTCGGGTGCGCTCGTCCGGGCAGAGGCGGTGGAGTATCGGACCGCGGCCGGCCATGCTCGATGGTTGGGCGGGTTCAGGGCCGGGGCGACCCCTTGAGGCCCTCCGAGGAGCGGCGCAACCGCCTGAGGGACTGCGCCATTGTTTCACGTGGAACACCGTCCCGCGCGGGGGGGGGGGGGGGGG
>JAEXQJ010000204.1 GCA_023438785.1 Pseudomonadota bacterium | reverse complement strand
CCCCGCGCTCACTTGAACCATTTCAGCTTCGGCGAGATGTAGACCTGCTCCTTGGGGAGCTTGTCGAGCGCGGCCTTGTAGGTCTTGCTCTTGAAGGTCTCCTGGTCCTTGTAGGCCTTCTGGTCGTTCATGCGGCCCATGCCGATGTTCTGGAAGGTGATGCTGGCGTGGGCGGCGATTTGCTCCTGCAGGCGGGCCAGCACGTTGTCGAACTGCGGGCGGGTCACGGCGATCTTGATGACCGGCTCATCCTTGTAGACGCCCACGAAGGTCAGCACCTTGAGCGGCTCGGCGTGACTGAACATGCTGGTCATGAACTCGGCCCAGGAAGCGGCGGCCGAGTTGAGCTTGAGGTCGGCTACGTACTCGTCCTTGCCCATCTCCAGGAAGTAGTGCGTGACCTCCACCGAACCCGTGGCCGGGTCCAGCTTGTATGCCGCCTTGTGCGTGAACTTCTCATCGAAGCGCGCCACCTTCTTCTTCTCGGCGATGTGGCACGTGTCGTTCATGTCCTCGGCCAGGGCCTGCTCACCCTGCGTGCTCCAGATGAAGGCGCGCTCGATCTCCTCCGGGAAGTCGTACTTGACCCGGTTCTCGCACTGGGGCGCCTTGTCGCTTTGTTCCTTGATGAGCTTGGCCACGGCGTTGCTTTCACTGCCCGCCTTGGCGTCGGCCTCGGTGGCGTACAGCCACGCCTCCACGTGGATGGGCTCCAGCGGTGTTCGCGTCATGGCGTGCCGGTAGAGGATCTTGAGCGGCATGTACACCTGTTCGCGTTTGGCCGGCTGGGTCAGCGCGGCCCGCAGCACGACCTTCAGCCCATCCGAGGGCCCGCTCACGGTGTCGGCCAGGACCTTGAATTTGGCCACACCCGCGGGGATCTCGGGTTGTTCGCAGCAGGGCTTGGGGCCTTCCTCCTCCTTTTTGCAGGCGGCAAGGGCAGCCGCGGCCAGGGCGATACAGGCGATCTTCCCGAGCATCCCAGTGTTCATTTTCTGACCTCCGTTGTGGGAGCGAATCGGCCGGCAGCATACACAGATTGTCGCGGGCGGGGGAATCGCAAAGCCGGCTCGCGCGTATCTCTCCACGGCCTTCCAGGCGATGGACGGGCGCCGCCATTCACATTCGGCTTGATGGGACAAAACCGTCGGAGACTCGCGGGTTTCGCAATTCGGCGAAAGCCGGACGAGGTATATTCACCTGCCACGCATGAGCGACGCCCGCGAGCGGTTCATTGAGCGTCCTGCGGCCTGGAACCCGACCATGAACAACCACATTTCCACTGCATTGGCCACACTGCGATCCGACCCGGACGACTCCCGCTCACTGGGGCTCCTGGCGGAACTCAAACCGGGTGACGAGAGCGCTGCCGAGCGCGATGCCTTGCAGGCCGCCTTGGCCACCGAGCGGGCCTGGCATACGGATCGCGAGCAAGTGCTCACGGCCGTGGCGTTGCTCGATGCGGAGCTGGCGCTCTGCCAGGACAACGGGCGTCGAGCCACCTTGCTCGTCGAGAAGGCCCGCCTGGCCTTCCGCGAGCTGTGTCGTGCTCCGCTCGCCATGGAATGCGCCAAGCAAGCTGACGAGGCCGTGCCTCATCACCCGGCGACCGCGGAATGGAAGCGCGGCGCGGAGGAGGAACAGCGAAGCTGGAAATCGCGCGCCAAGGAGTTGATGCGCGAGGCTGATGGGGCCAAGGGCGAGGCGGCGGCGCCGCTGCTCGCGGCGGCGGGCGAATTGTACCTGCGTTTCCAGGCGTCGCCCGACAAGGGCGAGTCAGTCCTGCGACGGAGCCTGTCTCTCGATCCGCGCCAGCATCGCGCCGACGTCTTGCTCGAGCGCTTGTATCGGCTGACCAACCGCCCCGACGAGTTGGCCGCCCACCTGAAGGCGCGCCTGGCCGCCGCTTCCACGCCAGCCGACAAGGCGAGCGCGGAGACGGCCTGCGGGCATCTGGAGCGCAGGTTGGGGCACCGCGATCGGGCGGTGGAGCACTATGAGCAGGCCCTGGCCGCATCCCCCGGCGACGAGCGCGCCGTGGCGGGGCTGGCCGCCGTGCTGACCGCGGAGGAGAACTGGGCCGAGTTGGGCAAGCTCTACGAGGCCGCGATCCGCGTGCCCAAGCGTCCCAACGAGGCGGCGCTGCTGATTGCCCTGGGCGAGTTGTACTGGAAGCGACTCGATCGTCCCGCGGACGCGGAGATCTGTTTCCGCCGCGCCAAGAAGACGCAGCCCTTCCATCCCGCGCTCATCGCCTTCTACCGCGACTACCACGTGCAGCGAGACGAGATCCCCAAGGCCTTGGCGCTGCTGGCCCAGGCCCAGAAGGCCGAGAGCGATCCTGAAGTGCGCATCCGCTACGGCGTGGAGATGGCCGAGTTGGCCGAGCGCAAGCCGCAGTTCATCGAGAAGGCCATCGACGCGTGGAAGGCGCTGCTGCGCATGCGACCGGGCCAGCCCGAGGCCGTGGCGGCTCTGCGCCGCCTGTACACGCGCGGCGAGAAGTGGAACGCCCTGCTCGAACTGCTCAAAGACCAGTGCGAGGCGCTGCCCGCCGACGCGGTGGACGAGAAGGTTGAGCGCTACCTGGAGATGATCCCCATCTACCGCGATCACCTCCGCCTGGACGTGGCCGTGGTCAACACATATACGGCCATCCTCAACCTGCGCTCCGAGCATCCGGAGGCGCTCACGGCTCTGGCGGGGCGCTACGAGGCGCAGGGCCGATGGGGGGACCTGGCCAACATCTTGGGGCGGCAGGCGCAGGCCAGCACGGATAAAGACGAGAAGCTGGTCCTCTATCACCGCATCGCCTCCCTGTGGTTGGAGAAGTTCAACAACCACCACAACGCCATGCTGGCGCTGGAGAAAATCCTAACCATCGCGCCCGAGGACAGCAAGGCGCGCGCGGCGCTGCGCGAGATTCACACGCGTGGCCGCTCGTGGCGTCCCTTGCTCGAGCTCATGCGGCGTGAGTTGCCCTTGCTCGACTCCGAGGCGCGACGGAAACAGCTCTCCGAGATGGCCACCTTGGCCGCTGACCGCCTGTCGGATCCACGCCAGGCCATCGGGCTGTGGAATGAGGTCCTGGAGCTGCAGCCCGACGATGGGGCCGCGGTGAGCGCTCTGGCCACGCTGTACGAACGGGACAAGCGTTGGCCGGCCTTGGCCGAGGTGCTCGGCCGCCTGGCCGAGGCCGCCGGCGGCGAGAGCTCGACGGAGGGCTGCGCGTTGCTGGAAAAGCGCGGTCTGATCCTGCAGGAGAGGTTGGGGGCCCACGAGGCCGCTCTGGCTTCCCTGCGTCGGGTGCAGGCCATCCAGCCCGACAATCCGCGCGTGGTGCGCGCCATGCGCGAGGCCTTCTGCCACCTGGGCGACTTCACGGGCCTGGAAGCGCTCTACGGGGGGCGCGGCGCCTGGGAGGAGCTCTGCGAGGTCCTGTCGCAAGTGGCCGATCGGACGAGCGACAAAGTGCTGCGCATTCGCCTGCTGGGCCGGGTGGCCGATCTGGCGCGCGACAAGCTGAACCAGCCCGAACGAATGCTCAAGGCCTACGAGGGCATTCTGGCCACCGACCCGGAGAACCGCGACGTGGCCGCGGCCGCGGCGCAGCTCTACCAGAAGACGCAGCGTTGGGGCCGGCTGATCGCCACTCTCGAGATCCTGCTCGGGTCCGAGGAGCAGCCCGCGTTGCCAGCCAGCGAAAGCCTGAGCATCCTGGAGCGGGCGCGCACCATCTGCGAGGACAAGCTCAACTCGAAGGCCCTGGCGTTCCAGTGGTGCGCGCGCGCCTACCGGCTGTCTCCGACGGACGCGGTCGTCTACGCGGAATTGGATCGTCTGGGCGCGGAGACCGAGGAATGGGACGGTCTGGTGGGGCTTTTCTCCAATCGTCTGTCAACCTACGGGGAAGGCGCGCCCGACGACGAGGAGCGCATGCGGCTGCTGCGTCGCTGCCTCAGTGTCGTCTCGGAGCGGCTGGACCGTCCCGACGATGTCAAGCATTACGCAGAGGCCATCCTGGAGAAAGCGCCCGCCGACCCGGAGGCGGAGAGCGCCCTGCTCAAGCTGTACACGCGTCTCGAACGCTGGAGCGACCTGGTCGCCCTACAGAAGGTTCGTCAGCAGCGCATCGAGGATCCGGCGCTGCGCGTGGAGATGCTGCTGCGCCTGGCCCACACGCAACAGGAGAAGCTGGGTGACCGCCGCGCCGCTCAGGCGACGCTCAGCGAGGCCATGACCCTGGAGCCAGGAAACCGCAGGGTGCTGCGCGAGTTGGTGCAGGTGCACGCCGCTCTGGGTGACCACGCGGGCTTGGCCGACGTCTTGTCGCGCCTTGCCGAGGTGTGCCCGGAGGACGAGCGCCCGGCGGTTCTCCTGCGCCTGGCTCGACTGAACGCGGTGGAGCTCAATCGGCCCGCCGTCGCCACCACCGCCTATTTGCGTGTCCTCGAGCTCGACAACATCTCCGCTGAGGCCGTCGAGGGACTCGAGCGCTTGCTGGACGCGGAGTCGGTGCGCCACGAGGACTTGGCCGTCGTGGCCACGGCTCTCATCCCGTACTACGAGCTGACCGAGCGCTTCGAGAAATGGGCTCGCATGCTCGAGGCGTTGGTCTCGGTGACCGAGGAGCTGTCCGAGCGCAACAGCCACCTGGAGATGCTGGCCGATCTGTACCAAGGGCCGCTCGGGGATCCGGCATCTGCGTTCGGGGCCGTGCTGCGCATCTTCGAGGCGGATCCGGCCAGTCTCGCCGTGCGCGAGCGTCTGGTCGCGCTGGCTGCCGAAGCCAATCGCCTGCCCGAGTTGACCGCCGCCGTGAGCCGCGTGCTGGAACGCACCGAGGAGCCGTCGCTGCGCCAGCAGATCCTCATGCTCCTGGCCGAGGTCGAGGATCGCCAGCCGGATCACAAGGCCCAGGCCGAGGCTGCCCTGCGCGAGGTCTTGCAGCTCGATCCCCTGCACGTGGGGTCGTACCGCGCGCTCACCCGGCTGTTCCGCGACGCCGAGCGCTGGGGCGACTTGCGCGACGCCGTGGAGACGCGCGAAGGCCATGTGCCCGATGTGCGCGAGCGCCTGGAGATGCTGTGGCAGATCGTGGAGATCGACGAGGCGCTGCTCTACGACCAGGCGCACGCCACGGACATCCTGCGGCGAATCGTCGAGGCGGATCCCAAGGATCTGCGTGCCTGTCGATCTCTGGAACGCAACTACGCCGCGGCCGAGCGTTGGCGCGACCTGGACGAGCTGCTCGTACACGAGATGTCCCTCATCCCGCGCAACGAGTTGCCTGATCTGAAGCTGCGTCGCGCGGAGCTGGCCTTGGTGCGCTTCGACGATGCGCGCAGCACGCTCGACTTCTTGGACGAGGTCCTGGCCATGGCACCCAACCACCCCCAGGTCATCACCTGGCTGGAGCGCGTGGTGGACGTGCCCGAGCAGCGCCGACGTGCGGCCGCCACGCTCGAACCCCTCTATCAGACGGCGGGCAACTGGGCGCGTTTGCTGGCCATGCTGGACATCGCGCGCGAGGGCTGCGAGCCCGCGGCCGCGGTGGACATCCTGATCCGCAAGGCCGAGATCCAGGAACAGAAGCTGAGCAGCTTGCCGGACGCTTGGGAGACCTGGCAGGCGGTCCTGGCCTTGGATCCGCAGTCCACGCGCGCCCTGGGCGAGATCGAGCGCCTCGCCGCCACCCTGGATCGGCTCGCCGATTTGGTCGCGACGTACCTGCAGTTGGCCGACAAGCGAGATCCCTCGGACGTGGGCGGCGTGGCCGACCTGCTGTCGCGGGCCGCGCGGCTTTACACCACGGGCCTGGTCGACAAGGACGCGGCCATGCGCACCTGGCGCCGGGTCTTGGATCTGGATCCCGGCAACCCCAACGTGGGGCGCGAGGCCGCGGCGGCGCTGGAGACCATGTACTCCGATGCCACCGACATCGAGGGCCTGGTCCACGTCTTGCGCAGCAAGGCCGAGTGGACCGAGGAGCCGCGGGCCAGAGGAGAGATCGTCCTGCGCATCGCCGATCTGGAAGAGAACTTCCTGGACGATCAGGCGGCAGCCATCACCACGTACAGCAGCCTGCTCGACGGCGAGGGCGAGCAGGTGGACAAGGCCTTCGACCAACTCGAGCGCATCTACCAGAAGACGGGCAGGGCACGTGAACGCGTGGAGCTGCTCAAGCGGCGCGTAGAGTGGGTGGCCCCCGAGCGCCGTCGCGAGTTGCGCCAGCGCATGGCCAGCATACTGGAGACGGAGCTTGCGGATCTGGACGAGGCTATCTCCACCGTGCGCCCCATTCTCGACGAAGCACCCGAGGATGCGGAGGCGCTCAAGACCCTGGCGCGCATGTACGAGACCAAGGGCGCGGCGGCGGAGCACCTGGAGATCCTGGAGCGTCTGCTGGTGCTGGCGCCCGACGCGGGAGAGCGCATCGAGCGCCTGCGCCAAATCGCCCTGATCTTGCAGGGGCCGCTGGGGCGGCCGAGCGAGGCCATGGAGCGTTGGCGCGAGATCCTCCGCCTGGTGCCCACGGATGCGGGCGCGCTGGCCGAGATGGAGCGCCTGCTGGCCGCCGAGGACGTGACCCTGCGCTACGCGGCGGCCGAAACCCTCGCCCCCATCTACGAGGCGGCGAGCGACGGCGCGCGCATGGCGCGTGTGCTCAGCATCTTCATCGCCCTGGACGAGGACGGTCGAGCCCGGGCGGGGCATCGATCTCGTCTGGCCCATATCCAGGAGAAGCTGCTGGGCGACAAGCAGGCCGCCTTCGCCACGTGGGCGGCGGCCATCCGCGACGGCACCGCCGATCCGGAGCTGGGACAACTGCTCGATTCCTACGAGCGTCTGGCGCAGACGCTGGGCCCCGAGAACGTCATCGAGGTCATCGAGCTTTACCGAGCCGTGGAGCCGGACGTGCTGGCCGAAGACACGCGCCTGCGCCTGCAGCGGACCATCGCACAGCACGCGGTGGACCTGGGCGATCTGGCGCTGGCGACCGACTACTACAACCGCCTCAGCGAGCGGAGGCCGGACGACGATTCGGCCCTGGTCGCGCTGGAGAACATCTACCGCAAGCAGGAGAACGAGGCCTCGCTGTATGAGGTCATCGTGCGCCGGGCGGAACTGGCCAGCGGCTCCAAGACCGAGATGGCCTTGCGCCGGGAGGCTGGCCTGCTGGCCACGCACCTGGACCGCAAGGATGAAGCCATCGCGGCCTGGGAGCGCGTGTGGGAGCTGCGCCCGGGTGACGCGGAGGCCGTGGCGGCCTTGGACGGGCTGTACACCGATCTGCAGCGCTGGGATGACCTGGTCACGCTGCTCGAAAGGCGCATGGAACGCGCCAGCAGCGTGGGCGAGGGCACGGACCTGCGTTTCCGGCTGGCCGAGGTGCATCGCAAGCAACTGGGCAACCGCGAGCGGGCCCTGGAGTACCTGACCCAGGTCCTGGAGCGCGAGCCCGATCACGCCGAGAGCGTGGCGATTCTGCAGGAGCTGTTGCAGGACCCGGACGTGTGTGTGGAGGCCGCCAATCTGCTCGAGCCGGTCTTCGTGCGCCGCAATGCCTGGAAGGATCTGGTCGAGATCGACAGCCTGCGCCTGAAGCACAGCGAGGATCCGGAGCGGCGACTGAGCTGGACCCAGCGCATCGCGCGCGTGTACGAGGAACAGATCGAGGATCTGGACGAGGCCTTCAACTGGTACGGCCGCGTCTTTGAGGAGAAGCCCACCGATCCGGATGCCCAAGAGCAACTGCTGCGGCTGGCGCCCAAGCTCACCCGCTGGGCCGACCTGGGCCATCTGCTCGACGATTATCTGGACAATGAGCTGTCCAACAGCGACGACGTGCTGGCCCTGGTGCGCATGGCCATCCGGGTCTACGACCAGGAGTTGAACGATCGCGAGGCCGCGCGGCGCCACTTCCGTCGCTACATCGAAGCCCAGATGGGCGACCGCTCGGCGGCCGAGTTGTACGAGGAGGCGCTGGAGCGTTGGGAGGCGTGGGGCGAGCTGCGCGATTTGCTCGAAGACCAGGTCAGGCGTGTGGAGCTGCCGGCCGAGCGGGTCGCCCTGCTGCACCGAAGCGCGGCCATCAGCGAGGAGAGGCTCCACGAGCCCGAAGCGGCCATGGACTCCTTGCGAGCCATCCTCGAAGTCGAGCCCGACGACGCGGCGGCGGCGGCGGCCCTGGAACGGCTACTGGCAGCGGAGGAGCGTTGGGAGGAGTTGCGCGATCACCTGACGTGGATGCTGGCCCGGGCCGAGACCACCGCGGCCAAGGACGCCATCACCATGGATTTGGCCGAGGTCGAGGGCAAGCGCCTGGGCAACTGGACCGCGGGGGTGGACCACTACGGCGACATCCTGGCGCGCTCGCCGACGCACGCCAACGCCATGGTCGCCCTGGACGGTCTGCTCAGCGAGGCCGAGCAGCGGGCGAGGGCGGCCGAGTTGTTGGAACCCGCGTACCGCAGCGTCGGAAACCTGCGCAAGCTGGCCGATACGCTCCATGTGCGCTTGGAGACCATGGATGATGTCTCGCAGCGGGTGGAGGCGCTGCGCGAGATCGCGGCGGTGGAGGCCCACCTGGGGCGGCCCGTGGAGGCGTTGGAGGCGCGCGGGCGGGCTTGGATCGAGGACGTGGCCAATCGGACGTTGCTGGCTGAGCTCCAAGAGGAGGCGGCGGTCAGCAATGGCTGGGCTCGGCTGGTGCAATTGCTGCAGCAAGGGGCCGAGGCCACGCTGGATCCGGACTTGCGCGCCGATTTGTACGCGCTGAAGGCCAACGTGCTCGAGACCCGTCTCGGTGCGCCCGAGCAGGCGGTGGAGGCGTGGCGCGAGGCCATGTCAGCGCGGCCCGACGGCATGGAGGCCTTTGCCGCGTTGGAGCGCCTGCTGGCCGCTGCCAACCGCGTGGAAGAGCTGTGCGAAATCCTCGATAAGCACGCCGAGGCGGTCATCGACGCCCGGGAGCGCGAGGCGCTGACCAAGCGCCTGGCCGTCTTGTTGGAGAGCCCGCTGGGCAAGATCGACAGGGCCATCGCGGCCTGGCGCAACGTCCTCGATCTCGATCTGGAGAATCAAGAGGCGCTGTTGGCCCTGACCCGGCTGTATGCCTCGACGGAAGACTGGGCCAACCTGGTCGAGGTGCTGTTGCGCCGAATCGAGGTCTGTCAGGTGGCGGACCACAGACAGGAGCTGCGCTTCCAGGTTGCCGAGTTGTACGACGAGAAGCTGAGCGACGCCTCCGAGGCGGCCAATCAGCTGCGCGCTATCCTGGATACTGATCCGGAGAACGGGCGCGCCCTCAGCCAGCTCAGTCACATCTTCGGACGCGACGGTCGTCACGCCGACCTAGTGGACGTGTTGGACATCCGCGTGCGCGCGGCCTCCCAACCGGTCGAGCGCGACGCCCTGTCCTTCCAGGCGGCGCAGTTGGTTCAGAACGAGTTGTCCGATGCGGCCGGCGCCGTCGAGCGCTACCGCGCCATCTTGCAGCGCACGCCCGAGCATGCCGAAGCGCGGGGCGTGCTGTGGGATCTGGCGCGCGACGAGGACCGGCGCCTGCTGGCCATCCCGGTGCTGGAGCCGATCCTCCGCGCCGGGCAGGAGTGGACGTCCCTCGTCCAGTTGCTGGAGTTGCGCCTGGCCGCCGAGGATGTCCCCGGCCAGAGGATGGAGACCCTGGCCACCATCGCGGCCATCCACGAGGAGCATCTACGCGACGGCGCGGCCGCCTTCGCCACCTGGGCGAGGGTCATGGCCGAGGAGCCGTCCGACGCGGCGGCGCGCGCGGCCCTGGAACGCTTGGCCGCCGCTTGGGGCTCTTGGCGCGAGTTGGCCGCCGTGTTCGAGGAGCGCATGAAGGCCTCCTACGACACCGAGCTGCAGGTCTCGCTGGGATCCCGCTTGGCCGACCTGTACGAGACCGTGCTCGGCAACCCCGATCGCGCGGTGGAGCTGTGGCGCGACGTGGCCACGCTGCCGGGCGGCGAAGGCCCGGCGCTGGCCCGCCTGGAGGTCCTGCTGCGCGGCTTGGGCCGACACGTCGACCTGGAGGACGTTCTGACCCGACAGGCCGAATTGGCGCTGGAGCCCGCTTCGCAGGCCGAGTACTGGTGCGCGTTGGGCGTGTTGCGCTTGCGGCAGCTCAACAAGCTCGACGACGCGGTGGATGCCTTCCGCGCGGCTCTCGAGCGCGTGCCCAGCCACGTCGAGGCCCTGGCCGCCCTGCGCGAGTTGGTGGGCACGGGGACCGCGCCCGCGTCCGTGCTCGACATCCTCGAACCGCTGGCCGAGGCGCGCGGAGACTATGCCGAGGTTGCGGCTTTGTGCGAGGCGCGCGTGGCGCAGGCCGAGGACGCCGGCGATCGCGCCGGCCTTCTGCGCCGCCTGGCCGATTTGGCCGAGACGCAGATGGGCGATCTCCCGCGAGCCATGGCTGCCCTGGGGCGCTCCTTGCGTGAGGATGCCTCCGCGCCCGAGACGGTGGAGGCTCTGGAACGTGTGGCCGAGCGCGCCGCCGCGCCCGTGGAGGCGGCGCGGCTGATCGAGGCCGTGCTGGATGACTTGGACGGAGATGCCTTGGTGCAGACGGCCTTGCGCGCGGCCGGCCTGTACGCGAGCGGGGGCGAGGCCAGCGACGGGGATGCCGAGCGGCTGTACAACCGTGTGCTGCAGATCGATGCCGAGAACGCTCCGGCCCTCGAAGCCTTGGAGGCCTTGTACCGTCGCCGCGGCGATACGATTCGTCTGGCGGTCACCTTGGAGCGGCGAGGCGCTCTCGAGCTGGATCCGCGGCGGCGCCTGGCTTTCTACGGCGAGGCCGCCGGGCTGCACGAGCTGCGCGCCGATCTGGATGCCGCGATCGCGGCGTGGCGTGCGGGGCGTGAGGGTGATGAATCCAACCTGGAGGCCATCGATCAGCTGGCTCGCCTGTGCGAGTCCGCGGGCAAAATCGAGGACTGGGTGGAGATCCTGGGCGAGAAGGCGCGTGTCCTGGACGACAGCGACGAGCGCGCGGCCGTGCACGTGCTCATCGGCCAGATTCGCGCCCAGGCTTTGGGGGACAAGGACGGGGCAGCCGCTTCGTTCCGCGAGGCGCTCGACATCGCGCCCGAGGACCAGGCAGCCATGGCCGCTCTGGTCGAGATGGAGGCGCAACGGGGCGACTACGCGGCTTTGGAAGAGGCTCTGCTGCGCCAGCTCTCGACGGTGGACGGCGTGGCGCAGGTACCGGTCCTCAAGGCTTTGGCCCGCAACGCCTCGGCCCATCTCCACGACACGGACCGCGCCCTGGTGTACCTGCACCAGGTCTTGGAGGCGGATCCCCAGGACCGCGAAGCCTTCGCCGAGATGGAAGGCATTCTCGCCACGCTGGAGCGCTGGCACGAGCTCATCGAGACGCTGGAGCAGCGGGCGGAGATCGAGGCGCGTGCGGGCAATTCCGCCGCGGAGCTGGCCTGCCGGGTGGAGGTAGCGCAGATCTGGGGCGACAAACTGGGGGCGGCGGACAGTGCGCTGGAGGCCTTGCAGGCCGTTCTGGCACGCGATGGAAGCCACCTGCCGTCTTGGCTGGCGGTGGCGCGCATACACGAATCGGAGGAGCGCTGGAGCGAGGCGAGCGAGGCCCTGGACCGGGCGGCCACTTTGGCCACCGCGCCCAAGGACCGCGCCGAGCTGCTGTGTCGGCGGGCCAAGATCCAGGCCGCCACCGGCGCGGCAGCGGAGCAGGTGGAGTCGCTCTATCAGGCGGCCCTGGACAATGATGCCAGTTGCCTGACGGCCATGCAGGCCTTGCAGGAGAGCGCCCGCGCCAGCGGCAACAACGCGCGCCTCGTGCACTGGCTGGAGGTGCAAGAGCCTCTGGCCAATGGCGAAGACCGGCGCAAGGCCCTGCTCTCGGAGATCGCTGCCTTGTACCTGGGCCCGTTGGGCAAACCGGCCGATGCCGTCGCGCCTTTGGAGAAGTTGGTGAAGCTGTCGCCCGCCGACGTGGCCAGCCAGGAGAGTCTGGGGCGCGCGCTGTTGGCGTCGGGACGCATCGACGAGGGAGAGTACGTCTTCCTGCAACTCCTTGAGGTGTTCAGCAAGAACCGGCAGCCCAAGAACGTGGCCCGGCTGCAGGTCATGTTGGGCGGCTTCGCGGAGACGCGTGGCGATCTGGCGGCGGCTCGGCAGCGCTTCTTGGCGGCCTACCAAATCGATCCGACCCAGCCGCAGACCTTGGCGGCCCTGGCTCGGCTCTCGGTTCGCCAGAGCGACGGCGAGGCGGCCCGGAAGTACTACCGCACGCTGCTCCTGCAGAGCTTCGACGAGAAGACGGTCGGACTGAGCAAAGCTGAGATCTACCTGGCCCTGGGACGGCTGCACTTGGACGCTGGCGAGACGCCCAAGGCGCGCAACATGTTCGAGCGCGGCCTCGAACTCGAACCGAAGAACCAGGCCCTGCTCGAAGCGCTGGCCGCGACGCCCAAGTAGAGACACCCGCGCGCAGACAGGCGTCCCGTGTGAAGCGGGGCGCCCGCGTGACGGTGGTGAGCAGTGGCCCTGGCGGACGCGGGCGTCGGCTGGGGTTTGACAGTTCTCGTCCCCGTACGTAGATATGCGCCGGGGTAGCCTGGAACCGTCGGTTCCGGAGCCCCGCATTCAAGAAAGGCAAGGTAAGAAAGATGATCCGCAAGCTCTCCATCGTCTCGTCTCTGGTGCTCGGCGCCGTGCTCATGGTCAGCGCTGGCTGCGAGGACAAGCAGTGCAAGGCCGATCTGTCCGCCACGCAGGCTCAGGTCACGGAGGCTCAGAAGGCTCTGGCGGCCAAGCAGTCTGAACTGGACGGGATCAAGGGCAGGCTGGCTGCGGCCGAGGGCGAGGTCGCGAAGCTGAAGAGCGAGGCCGAGGCCGCCAAGGCGGCGGTTGCTGCCTCCGCCGCTGAGGCCGCTGCCGCTGCCGCGCCCGCCAAGGGCAAGAAGAAGTAGCAGCCGCATCCGGCTCGCAAGTCTGCTGAAACGAAGAACCCCCCGCCAGGGATCCTGACGGGGGGCTCGTCGTTTCTGAGGGGAGGGTTACTTGTTCCCGTCGAGCAGGCGCTGGCGGAGCGCCTCGTGCTCCGCCCACATCTCATCGGGCATACGCGTTCCGAAGGTCTCCAGGAACTGTCCCACCGCATCGACCTCGGTCAGCCAGTCCTTGTGGTTCACGGCCAACAGCTTCTGCATGGCGCCGTCAGGCAACTGCAGCCCACTCATGTCGATGTCGCCCGATTGGGGCAGGTAGCCGATGGCCGACTGGTGCGCGTCCACCTCGCCCCGACAACGGGCCAGGATCCACTCGATGATGCGCAGGTTCTCGCCAAATCCGGGCCACAGGAACTTGCCGTCTTCGTCGGTGCGGAACCAGTTCACGTGGAAGATGCGCGGCTGGCGGCGGATCCGCGTCCCCATGTCCAGCCAGTGCCCGAAGTAGTCGGCCATGTTGTAGCCACAGAACGGCAGCATGGCCATGGGGTCGCGACGGACCTCACCGACGGCGCCGACCTGGGCCGCGGTTCGCTCGCTGGCCATGCTGGCGCCCATGTACACGCCATGGTTCCAGTCGAGCGCCTCGTATACCAGCGGGGCCAGCGTGGCGCGACGGCCGCCGAAGATGATGGCGTCGATGGGCACACCGTGGTGGTGGTCGAAGCGGAAGGTGTGCGTGGGACAGTTGGTGAAGGGGGCCGTGAAGCGGCTGTTGGGATGGCTGGAGAGCGCCTTCGCGCCGTCCTTGCCCGTCTGGCCTGGCTTCCAAGGCTTGCCCTGCCAGTCGATGGCCTCGGCGGGCGCCGGATCGTCGTGCCCCTCCCACCACACGGTCCCGTCGGGCTTGAGCGCCACGTTGGTGTAGATGGTGTCACGCCGGATGGTGGCCATGGCGTTGTAGTTGCTCTTGGAGTTGGTGCCGGGCACCACGCCGAAGAAGCCCATCTCGGGATTGATGGCCCACAGACGACCGTCCGTGTCGACCTTCATCCAGGCGATGTCGTCGCCGACCGTCCAGATCCGATAGCCCTTGGCTTTGAGTCCCTCGGGAGGAAGCAGCATGGCCAGGTTGGTCTTGCCGCATGCGCTGGGGAAGGCCGCCGCCACGTACTGGATGTGGCCGTTCGGCTCTTCGATGCCCAGGATGAGCATGTGCTCGGCCAGCCACTTCTCGCGCTGAGCGAGCACGGTGGCGATGCGCAGGGCCAGACACTTCTTGCCCAGCAACACGTTGCCGCCGTAGCCCGAGCCCACCGACCAGATGGCGTTGTCCTCGGGGAAATGGAGGATGAGGCGCTTGTTCACGTCGAGGTCGGCCTTGCTGTGCAGACACCTGGTGAACTCGCCGGCGGGGCCCAGGGCGTCCAGGACGGACTCGCCCATGCGGGTCATGATGCGCATGTTGAGCACGACGTAGATGCTGTCGGTCAGCTCGATGCCGATCTTCGAGAAGGGCGAGCCGATGGGGCCCATGCAGAAGGGCACCACGTACATGGTGCGACCCTTCATGGCGCCGGTGAAATACTCACGGGCCTTGCGGTAGGCCTCGCGCGGGCTCATCCAGTTGTTGGTGGGACCGGCGTCGCCCTGAAAGCTGGTGCAGATGTACGTGAGGTGCTCGGTGCGCGCCACATCGTTGGTGGCGGTGCGGTGCAGGCAGCAGCCGGGCATCTTGCTCTGGTTCAGCTCGAGGAGCTCGCCGGTCTTGAGCGCCTCGGCGGTGAGCTGCTTCTTCTCTTCTTCGGAACCGTTGCACCAGTGGATGTGATCCGGCTGGCACATGGCCGCCATCTCTTGGACCCATTCCTGGACGTGCGTGTACTTGATCATCGAGCATCGGTTCTTGCACGTTCGGAGCGCCCGGGTCAACTCGACGGGGCGTGACGGATCGCGCTCAGCGGCGAGGACGTTCGGACGTGCCGCGCACGAGATGGGCCGGGTAGCGCTCGCGGTTGAGCTTCAGTTTCGAGCGCATGGCCTCGACGGGATCAGCGTTGATCCGATCGCACAGGAGCAAAAGGGCGATGCCCACGTCGCCGATCTCGGCCAGGATGCGCTGTCGCTTCTCCTCCTCGTGCGACAGGGCGTCCGCGTCCTGGTTCTTGACCCAGCGATACTCGGCGACCAGCTCGCCGGCCTCGGAGGCGAGGAGCATGGCCAGGTTTTTCGGATCGTGGAATTGCTGCCAGTCGCGCTCGGCCACGAACTGGCGCAGCTCGGCGAGCAGCGACTCCAGGCCGTTCACTTGCCGGCCTTCTCGGTGCAGCGCTTTTGGGCGGCAGCCGCGGGAAGCGAAACGGATTCGTCTTTGCTGCCCGAGGCCGCGCGCAGCGCCGCCGCGCCGGCGCCCGCATCGCACATCATGCCCAGGGCCTCGACGGCCGCGCGTTTGAGGGCCGGGCGCTCGTCGTCGAGCAGCTTGACCGCCGCCTTGACCGCCTCGGGGCCTCCCATGCGGGCCAGGGCCAACACGGTTTCGGTGGCTGTCCCCTCCAGCGCCAGATCAGCTTGTGATTCCGTCTGCAGTCGGGCCAGGGCCTCCGCCATGGGCTTGATGGTGCGCGGATCCTTCAGCTCCACGAGCAAACGCGCGGCGAACGAACGCAGATCCGCCGACTCCGGCAGGCGGCCCAGCACGCGGATCAGCAGACTCGGGGCGCGCGGCTCGCGGCAACGGGTCAGCGACTCCAGGGCGGCCATGCGCACCTCGGTCTGGTCTCGCTCATAAGCGCGCAGCGCAAGCTCGTTGCCCTCGGGGGTGCAAAGCTCGCCCAGCGCCGCGATCTCGGCGCGTCGCACCCGGGGCCACGGCTCTTGCTGGGCGCCCGCGATGAGCTCGGCTGCGGCTTGCGGGCGCTTGCTGCGGCCCAAGGCAGCCGCGGCCATCTCGCGCACGCGCGGATCCGTGTCGCGAAGAGCGGCGCTCCAGTCGAAGGCCTCCGCCGGCAGGTGCGTCCACTCGGTCACCGCGAAGGTGCGCAAGACGCCGTCGGGGGACTTGCTCCCCGTCTCGGCGAGCAACGCGCGTGCCTCGGTAGCCGCGGGGTCCGTCGATCCGGCGATCATTCCGACGCTGCTCAGGGCACGCACCTTTTCCTCGAACGAGCCCGAGGCCAGCGCCGTCTTGAGCACGGGCAGGGCGGCCTCTCCTTGCCGTTCGCGCAGGGCGGTGGGGCCGAGCAGAAAGAGGAGATCGGCGCGGCGGTGGCCCGCGTTCACGGCAGCGCTCTCGACGGCCTGCCCGATCTGGCGCGTGGCCCCAGGCGTGGCAGTTGTTCCATCGGTCGGCCAGGGCGTGCTGGCCACCAGTTGACGGAGCCGGTCGCGCAGGGCGGGGCTGCCGGGGCCGACCGCGGCCAGAACCCGGCCCGCGGCATCCGCGCGGCCCGTGGCCATGAGCGCGCGAGCCGTGCGAGCCCGGACTTCGTCGGGCCGGTGCTCATCCATGAGCAGGGCAGCCAGGGCCTCGATGGGCGGCTCGGCCAGCCAGGGCAGGATGGTGAGGGCCACCTTTTCTTCGTCGGGATTGGCGTCTGCGAGCACCTGGGCCAGGGCCTGGGCCACACCGGGCGCGGCGAGCCGACTCGCCCCTTCGGGCTTGGTCACCAGATCGCTCAGTCCCTGCACCAGGCAGTCCCGCGCGGGCCCCGCCTTGGCTGCCGTGATGGCTGCCGTGAGTTTGTCGAGCGCCCCGCCGCCTGCTTGCCTGAGCAACGGCCGACGCGTCTCGCAGGCCACGCCCTGGGCCATGTCGCTGACCAGGCGCTCCACGGCCTGCGGGCCGTCCACCTCGGTGATCACGTCTACATCGGCGATGGTCACGGGACCGCGCCCCGCCTCCCGCACCACCACGCTCACGCAGTTGGTGGCCACGGGATGGGGCAGGGCAATCCAGAACGGATCCTGCAGACGGCGCACGCCCCCGTCCGCGTCCTCGCGCAGTTCCACGTCCACGGTCTGGTCCGCGCCGGGGCCCAGGATGAGAGTCAGCTTGCGCGGTCGCCCCGAGCCCCGATAGGCCGCGGGGCTGCTCGCGTTGCCGGGCAGGAGCCGCAACCCGATAACGGGAAAGCCGGCGCTCGAACGGGCCGACAGCCAGGCGCCCCGGGCATCGCCGTCCACGCTCCACGCCGTGTTCGGCTGGCCATCATTGAGCGCCACGGGCGCGCCCAGCTCTGCCGCGTTCTTGGCCTGGGCCGACGCGCTGGCCACGTTGAAATTGAAGCCGCCCAGGGGGCGCCCGGTGGGCATCCGCGTGTCGCCCCGGCGGGCCTGTACGGTGATCGGTGCGGGGCCAGGCAGGGGCGCGTCCTGGGGGCGAAAGCGCCGCGCCGAGAAGTCCCACACCCGCCGGAAGAGCTGGGCCGGCGCGCCGTCGCAGCGGTAGAGCCGCGCCGCGCTTTGGTACTCCTCGATGGCGCGCTCACTCACCGCGATGGTGCGGCAGGTCTCGCCGTCTACATCTTGGGCTCCGGCCACGTCCCACCAGATGACCTGGCGTGAGGGCCACTCGGCCAGCCAGACCTCCTCGCGTGGCGGGCCCTCGCCGCGCAGCGGGATGCGCACCTCGATCACCTGGTGCCCAGTCACGGCGACCTGCCGGACGGAGGCAGGGCCGCGCTGATCAGCAGGCGTCTTGGGCGAGAACGAGCCGGCCAGCTTGCCGGCCTCTCGCACTTCGATGACACTGGCGGCGGTGGGCACCGCCTCCCAGGCTAGGGCCGCCCGAGACCAGGCGGCAATGGACAGGACACCATGGGCGACGACGCGAGGGGAAACCACGGTCCAGGTTCGATAGCGCCGGCCTCTCCGCGGGTCAAGCGGCGCGGTTAGTGTGGCGGCGAGGCGGGGGGCACCCTGGGCTTGGCGGCCTCGGCGTGGGCGCGTTCAGCCACCCTGACGCGCTCCCTCCAGGTCCGCGCCAGGGGGTGGTGTGGTGCCCGCTGCAGCAGGGCCCGGAAGGCCACCGCGGCCTCGCCCCAGCGCTTCTCGGAGAACAGCCGTTCGGCGGCGTGCATGTCCTCATCCAGATCGGCCTCCAGATCGGCGCTGTCGTCGCGCGAGGGCGCGCTTTTGGCTTGCTCTTGCTCTTCGATGCGGACCCTCGCGGGGGCTTGTTCGAGATCGGGCGCGGCCGCCATGAGCGCCTCATCGCTCGGCGCAGCCTGCTTGGCCGGCGATGCCGCCGGGGCCGCAGGTGGGGCGGTGGGTGGCGG
>JAEXQJ010000137.1 GCA_023438785.1 Pseudomonadota bacterium | reverse complement strand
TTCCAGAGCCCCCGGTGCGTTCTCCTCGACGTAGGCAACGTCGCCCACCTCCTCGGCGCTCCTGAGGTCCGCGAGGATAGGAGCGCACTCCTGGATGTGTCCCAGCCCGGCGACCGCCTGGCGGTACCTGTTGATGAGGTCCGTCAGGGCAGGAATGCTGTCGGCCAAGAACTGCACGCTGTCGCCAACGAATTGGGCCGGGGTGTTGATTTCGTGGGCGATGCCCGAGGCCAAACGCCCGACCGATTCGAGCTTCTGGGCGTTACGCAGCTCCATCTCCAACCGCCTGCTCACCGTCACGTCGTTGAAGGTGAGCATGGTCGCGCCCGCGTCGGCGCCCGCCAGGGCTTCGTGGTGCACCTCCGCGTTGATGAGACGTCCCGATCGGGATCGCAGCACCAGCGCGCCCATGAAGAGCTGGTCGTCGACCGGGCCGAGCCTGCGCAAATTGGGCAGCAGCGTAGAGTAGCTGCTCGGATCCAGGAATTCGGCCAACGGAAGGTCGAAGGTCTCCGCGGACTCCAGTTCCAGCCACCCACGGCCCGCTCGATTGACATACACCACCCGTTCGTCCTGCTGGATGATGATGCCCATCGGGCACTGTTCCGCGATGGCGCGAAAGTCTTTATCCCGCAGCAATCAACCTTCCTTCCCAGAGTGACGCCTGTCCCATTGCCCATCCCGTCTATCGCCAGAAGCTCTCCACACGTTTAGGAGTTTTTTCCGGCGTCGAGGGCGGCGAAGGTGAGCACAAGCGGCCTCACGCCGGGCGGCTCGCTTTGGACGCGGCGAGCCCTGTCTTCAGGAATCCTCTACCGCGAGCAGGACCTTGCCCATGGGCCCTTCGGCCAGCCGCGCAAAGCCGTCGGGTAGACGCTCAAATGGCACCACGGAGTCGATGAGCGGGCGAGCGTTCGTGCGGCCGAGCAAGCTGAGCACGTCTTGCCAGGCAGCATGGGCCTCGGCAGGCGTGTAGGCGCCCACGGCCACGCCGCCCATGCGGATGCGCCGAAAGAACAGCGTCGCCGTGTTGAAACTGGGAACCGGCCCGGCCAATCGACCCACCAGACTCACCTTGCCCTGATCGCCGAGCACATCGATGACCTCGGGCAGAAGCAGTCCGCCCACGTTGTCGATGGCCAGCCCGACCCTTCGCGGAGCGATGGTGTGCTTGAGATCCTGCAGCCAGGCGGGATCGAGGGGGTCGAAGCACGCGGCCGCACCCATTTGACGAAGACGCTCGCACTTCTCCTGGCTCCGCGATAGCGCCAGAACCTCGTGGCCCAGGGCATGCGCGAGCTGCACGGCTGCCACGCCCACCCCGCCCGACGCGCCCGTGATGAGGACCGGGGCCCCGGCCGCGAGGGGCCCCCACATGGACAGCGCCTGATACGCGGTGAGATAGACGAGCGGCGCCGCGGCTGCTTCCCTATCGTCCCAGCCGGAGGGAATCTCGGCCAGGTTCTGCACGGGAACCGCGACCCGTTGGGCAAACGAGCCTGGGCGCACGACGCCAATCTCCCCCCGCAGGATGACCCGCCGGTCGCCAATGGCAATACCGCTGACGCCGGGGCCAAGCCTGACGACCGTGCCGATCCCGTCGCGGCCAAGGATGTGCGGCAGGGACGGCCGGGCGGGGTATTGGCGCTCGGCCAAGTAGCGATCCGCGGGATTAAGCGCGGCGTAGTGGATCTGCAGCACCACCTCGCCAGGCCCCGCGTCGGGCTCCGCCACGTTGGCGAGGCGCAGCGCCTCCACGCCCGCGAATCGATCGAGAAGCCAGGCCTGCATTCCGCAATCCTACCCCGTCGGTCACGAACGGCCACGGCGGGCGGGACCGTCGGCGGCGGGAGCCGGGCGGACCCGATCCCCGTCCATCGACTCAGCTCTCGGGGCGGCGGGCGTGGACCAGGCCCACGTGCCACTCGAAGGCCAGGGGCGTGGCGGGCGCGGGGCCGAGCGGAGGACGGTTGCCGAAGATGGCGTGGAGCGAACCGCGGCTGTCGAGTGTGCGCAGCAGCTCGGTGGCGCCCGCGAAAGTCTCCTCCACCACGGCGGTGTCCAGGCGCCGCACGTGCAGGCCGGCGGGCAGACAGCGCGGCAGGTCGTCGAACCGAAAACCCTGACTCTGGGCCCGGACCAGATGACGGCGACCGGCCAACAAGGCGCGCGCCAGCCACCGATTGCCCGCCGCTCGGCTCAATTGGCGCAACGGCGCACTGAGCAGCAACCAGCCGCCCGGCCGCAGCACGCGCAGGACTTCGCCCCCTGCGGCCGCGCCGAACCAGTGCCAGGCGAAGTTGGACACGACCAAATCGAAGCGGCCGTCCTCGAAGGGCAGCGCCTCCGCCGCCGCTTGGTGAAACCGCGCCCGCGCCAGGGAGGGCTTGCCCTGGGCCCGTGCAGTGACTGCCGCCGAGACGTCCACGCCCTCCCAGTGCAGACCCGCGAACCTGTGCAGCAGCACTTCGGTGGAGAACCCGGTGCCGCAGCCCAGGTCCAGGGCCCGTCCCTCGCGCAGCTCAGGCGCGCCGTCGAGCAAACGGGCCAGCACGGCCTGATAGAAGGTGCGGTTACCCGCGGAATCGTAACGCACGGCCATAGCATCGCCAGCCCAGGGCTGGTCGGCGGGCGCGACGGTGAGTGACGGCTTGGGAGCCATGAAGGGTCCGGCTTCTACCCCGTTTGATTCAGGCCGCGCCACCCCGCGGGGCAGCGCCGTCCGCGTGCTGCGCGACGAGACCAGGAGAGCAGAGGGCGCGCCGCGACCCGTGACATAGTTGAGTCATGAACACCTGCGGACAAGCGTGGCCTATGCACGGCAAGACCGTGCTCATCACGGGGGCCAGCTCGGGGATCGGCAAGGTGGCGGCGCGCGAGTTGGCGGGAGCGGGCGCGCACGTCATCATGGTGGCGCGGCCAAGCCCCTGGGCCGAGGCCGCGTACCGCGACGTGGCCGCGGCGGGACATGCCGATGTCGAGTGGGCCGATCTCTCGTCGCAGGCTCAGATCCACGACCTGGCCGCGCGCCTACGGGGGCGTCCCATTCATGTCCTCATCAACAACGCGGGGGCCGTCTTCCCCACGCGCCAACTGACGGTGGACGGCATCGAGGCCACCTTCGCCACCAACCATCTGGGCTACTTCCTGCTCAGCCAGCTCCTCTTGCCCACGCTGAAGGCGAACGCCCCGGCGCGCATCGTGAACGTGGCCTCGGATGCCCATCGCCGCGGCCGCATCGACCTGGGGGATCTGCAGGCTGAGAAGCGCTATCGCTCGTTCCGCGTCTACTCCAACTCCAAGCTGGCCAATGTGCTCTTCACCGCCGAGTTGGCCCGCCGCCTGCGAGACACAGGCGTGACGGCCAACTGCCTGCACCCGGGGGTCGTGCGTACCGGCTTCGCGCGCCAGTACAACGGCCTCATGAAATGGGTGTGGAAGGTAGGCGGCCTCTTCATGATCTCGCCCGAGCAAGGGGCGCACACCATCGTCTTCCTGGCCAGCTCGCCTGGCGTGGCCGGCGTCAACGGCCAGTACTTCCAGCGCTGCCACCCCGTCACACCGTCGCGCGCGGCCCGGGATCCCGAGCTGGCGCGGCGCCTGTGGGCGGAAAGCGAGAGGCTCATCGCGCGCACGTGACCCGACGCGGCCTTGACAGTGAATGAGCATATGTTCATAACTGCCGACAAGCCTCATGCCTCGACCGTTCTGCTGTCGCCGCATCTTCGGTCAGCCGCCCGCGGACCTGTTTAAGCCCGCCGGCACGCCCCTGCGCGGAACGGAGGAAGTGGTGATGACCCTCGACGAGTTCGAGGCCATTCGATTGGCCGACCTGTCGGGGCTGTACCAGGACGAGGCGGCCAAGCAGATGGGCATCTCGCGTCCGACCTTCAGTCGGATCATCGAGCTCGCACATCGGAAGCTGGCCGACGCGCTGGTTCACGGAAAGTCACTACGCATCGAGGGCGGCGCGGTCAAGCGGGCCGGGCGACGTTGCTGCGAGCTGCACGATGGCGGCAAAGAGGCGCACCCCAGAGGCGAGGCTCCCACCAAGGAAAGGAAGACCAAGACATGAACATCTGTGTACCCGTCAACGAGCTCAGGGATGGACAAAGCTCCGTGTGCGCCCACTTCGGCTCCGCGCCGGCCTTCGTGGTCGTCGACACCGAGGCCAATTCGTACAAATCGGTGGTCACCGAGGGCGGGCATATGTGCGGCGCCATCTCGACGTTGCAGCACGAGAAGGTGCAAGCCCTGATCGTGGGTGGCATCGGCATGGGGGCCATCAACAACCTGGCCGCGGTAGGCATCCAGGTATTCAGCGCCCAGCACGTCACCGTCGAGGAGAACATCGCGGCTTTCAAGGCGGGACAGCTTCCCCTGCTGACCCTCGACCGGGCTTGCTCTCAGCACGGGAATGGCCACGGGCACGGGTGTGGAAACCACGGCTGAGCGCAGCCGACGATCTCTGGAGGCCGGTCCCTTGTCGGGACAACCTCGAAGTCAGATGGAACTGCTCAATGACTGACGCTCCCGATTCCCCGATCGATGAGAAGGCGCGCTCCGCGGCCCAGACCTTGCTCGACGCGAAGAGGGCCACAGAGCACGCCTACTGCCTGCTCTGCGGCAAAGACAACCCCATCGGGTTCAAGCTGAGCTTTGGCGTGGTGAAGCCCGGCGTGGTGAGCGCGAGCTTCCCTTGCAGCCGCGTCTTCCAAAGCTACCCGCAGACCCTGCACGGGGGCGTCATCTCCGCGCTCCTCGACGCGGCCATGACCAACTGCCTGTTCTCACTCGGCGAAACCGGCGTCACGGCCGAGCTGACGATCCGCTATCTGCGGCCCACCAAACTCGACCGCCCGGCCGAGGTGGTGGGTCTGGTGGAGACGGCGAAATGGCCCCTGTTCCACTTGGCGGGTGAATTGCGCCAGGATGGCGCCGTCTTGGCCCGAGCACAGGCCAAATTCGTCGACCGCGGCTGGGCCATCGGCGCCGACACCCAGAAGAGGGACGAGTGACCATCCTTCTCGTCGTTGGGTTCTCGCTCCTCCGCTGCATGGCCGTGGTCGCGGCCTCGGGCCTCCTTCTGTTTTTTCGCGATGGCACGGTCAGCAAGCTGGTGCCACGCCTCATCCACTTCTCGGCCGGAGCCCTGCTCGGCGCCGCCTTATTCGGGCTCCTGCCCCACGCGGCCCACTCACTCAGCTCTCCGGACCTGTTCGGTCTCGTCCTCGCCGGTCTCTTCGGCTTCTTCCTGCTCGAGAAACTGCTCCTGTGGCGGCACTGCCACAAGCACGATTGCAGCGTTCACGCCACCTCCGGCCCCTTGCTTCTGGTCGGGGACTCGCTTCACAACTTCGGCGATGGGATCGTGATCGCGGCGGCGTTCGTTTCCTCTACGACCTTGGGCATTGTGGCAGCCCTCTCCACCGTCGCCCACGAGCTGCCCAAGGAGCTGGGCGAGATCGTGGTCTACCTCCACCACGGCTACTCGCGATGGCGGGCTTTCTGGCTCAATCTGCTCACCGGCCTTGCCACCCTGGTGGGCGCCTTGGTCGGCGTCCTGCTCCTCGCACCGCATCGCCAGATCGCCCCCGCCGTGATGGCCCTGTCTGCCTCGGGATTCCTCTACGTTGCGCTGGCGGACCTGATTCCTGGGCAGCGCGGACGGCGGGCCCTCCCCGAGGCCGTGGCCGAGGTGGCCCTGCTCGCGGCCGGGGTGGGCGCCATGCGACTTCTCGTTCACGGACACTAAGAGCGTGTCCGAAAATTGCACTGAGGCGCCGCGAATCGGGTGACCGCGCGGCCACCGATTGAAACGTCCTTCGCCCCCTGGCCCCCCGACACGCCCTTCCGGACGCCGGCATCCAATGCCCCAGGCGGGAGGTGCGCATGGGGCAATTGGCGAGGGGACTGCACAGGGCGCTGGCGCCCGCCGCATTGGTGTTGTTGATCGGCCTCACCGCCTGGCGCAGCGGTCAGAGTGCCCAATGGCCGCCGCGGTCGCTGCGCGATGCGGGTCTGTACACCAACTTCGAAAAGCGCCAGATCGCCGCCGACTACCTGCCCTACTCGCCCCAGTACCCGTTGTGGTCCGACGGAGCGGTCACACGGCGCTGGATTCGCTTGCCAGCGGGCAAGACCGTCGACGTCCGCAACCCGAACCGTTGGGTCTTCCCCGTGGGCACGCGCATTTGGAAGGAATTCTCGATTGGTGGACACCCGGTGGAGACGCGCCTCATGGAGGCGCTGTCCACGGGCAAGTGGCTGTTCGTCACCTACGCCTGGGCGGGCGATGGCACCGACGCGCCCCTGGCCCCGGCCGCGGGTCTGCGTCACGTGGTCGAGACAGGTCCCGGCAAGGGCTACGACATTCCGTCTAGCGGTGATTGCCTGACCTGCCACGGGCTGCACCAACCCGAGGTGCTGGGCTTCTCCGCTTTGCAGCTGTCGCCCGATGTGGACCCGGGCAGCCTCGCCGACGCGCGCGAGCCTGATGACTTGGACCTGGCCAAGCTGATGGCCACAGGTCGTCTGCGCGGGGCGCCGGCCGGTTGGACCAAGCAGCCTCCGCGCGTCGCCGCCCGCGGACCGCAGGAACGGGCGGCGCTCGGCTACGTGCACGGCAACTGCGGCGGCTGCCACGATTCGAAGGACAATTTGGGCATTCTGGGACTCAACCTGCGCCACCGCGAGGGCATGGCACGCGAGCCCGCCCTGGCTGCCGTGGGACAACGCAGCCACTACCAAATCCCGGGCACCCCGCCGGGCCAGACCCTGCACATCCGCGTGGGCGATCCCACCTATGGCTCTGTGGTGTACCGGATGGGCACCCGCAATCGGATCGCACAGATGCCGCCCTTGGGCACCAACCTGCCCGACGAGCGGGCCCTGACCCTGATGCGCGCCTGGATCGGGGCCGAGCTGCCCAAGAACGAAAACCCGACGGCGCAGCGGCGCCCTTGATTGAGACGGGAATCCCATGCCACGACAGCGATTGCGCACCTGGACGCTGCTGGTCCTCGCGGCCGCCACGCTTGGCGCGCTGGGCCTTTCCCGAGCGGCGCCCTCTACGTCCACGTCGACCGCGACCTCCACATCCGGGCAGCTTAGCAAGGCCGTGGAACGCGGCGGCTACCTGGTCAAGGCAGGCGGCTGCGGCGATTGCCACTCACCCAAGATTCCGAGCGAGGTCGGCCTCGTCCCCGACAGCACTCGACTGCTCTCTGGCCATCCCTCGCTCCCCCGCCTGCCGCCCGCCCCGCGCATCGACGGTGGACCCTGGATCGTGGTGGGCCTGGCCACCGGAACGGCCTGGGCCGGTCCTTGGGGCACCAGCTTCAGCTCCAATCTGACGCCCGACAAAGACACGGGGATGGGAAGGTGGATAGACCGCCTCTTCATCGACGCCATGCGCACGGGCCGTCACATGGGCCAGGGGCGCCTCATTCTCCCGCCCATGCCCGTGCAGGCCATCGGCCAGTTCAACGACGAGGATCTCTCCTCGATCTTCGCCTACCTCCAGTCGCTGCCCGCCATCCGCAACTTCGTCCCTGATCCGCTCGCCGCGCCCGAGTGAGCCCGAACGGCCCGGCTCCCCGTCGCCGTGCGCCCCCGCTGACCATTTCTGCTATTGTGGCGGAATGGTCATCAAAAAGGACAAGGTCGAGAGGCGCCCCACGGCCACCGCGCTCCGCGAAACGCCGCTGCCGCCCGGCGATGACCTGGGTGCGGCCGAGTTGGGCCGCCGCGTGGCCAGCAATCTGCGCGAGAAGCGCAAGGCGCGCGGACTGTCGCTCGATCAACTGGCCGTCGCGTCAGGCGTCAGCCGGGCCGCCCTGTCGCAGATCGAAACCCAGAAGAGCAATCCCTCCTTGGGTGTGCTGTGGAAGATCGCAGTCGGCCTGGGCGTCCCGTTCGCCGAGTTGCTGGGTGGGAACTCCCAGAGCGTGTCCCTGCTGCGACGATCGGATGCCCAAGTCCTGCGTTCCGCGGACGGGCGCATGGAGAGCCGTCCCCTGACCCCCGCGGGCGCGTGCCCGTGGGTCGAGGCCTACGAGTTGCACTTGGCCGCCCGCGCCACCCACGCCTCCGACCCGCACGCCTCGGGCACCCGCGAGGTGGTCATCGTACTCAACGGCCAACTGCGCATGCGCGTGGGCAGCGAAGTCCACGACTTGATGGCCGGCGACTCCGTCGCGTTCCTGGCCGACCAACCCCACGTCTACGAAAACCCGAGCGGCTCCGAGATCCGCTGCCACGACATCATTGTCTACGCCCGCTGAAAGGACCCCATGACCTCTCGCCCCTACCATTTCGACACCCTGGCCGTGCACGCGGGGCAGGTCCCCGACGCCACCCTGGCGCGCGGCGTTCCCGTGCATCGCTCCAGCTCGTACCTATTCCGAAGCGCCGAACACGCGGCCAACCTCTTCAGCTTGAAGGAGTTGGGCAACATCTACACGCGCCTGCAGAACCCCACCACGGACATCCTCGAGCAACGCATCTCGCAGCTTGAGGGCGGCGTGGCCTCGGTGGCGTTCGCCTCGGGCACGGCGGCCATCTTTGCGGCCATCGTCACCTTGGCCGAGGCGGGCGACGAGATCGTCTCTGCCAACAACCTCTATGGCGGCACCTACACCCAGTTCGACGCCATCCTGCCCGGGTTCGGCATCAAAACGCGCTTCGTCGACCCCACCGATCCCAAGAACTTCGAGCGCGCCATCACGGACAAGACGCGCGCCCTGTACATCGAGACCATCGGCAACCCGGTGCTGGATTTCACCGACGTGGCCGCGGTGGCCGAGATCGCGCACCGACACGGCTTGCCCTTGGTCGTCGACGGCACCTTCACCACGCCCTGCCTGCTGCGCACCATCGAGCACGGCGCGGACGTCGTGGTCAATTCACTGACCAAGTGGTTAGGCGGTCACGGCGCCGCGCTGGGCGGAAGCGTGACCGACGCCGGCAGATTCAATTGGCGGAGCCCGCGCTTCAGACTCTTCAACGAGCCCGATCCCAACTACCACGGCATGCGTTGGGCGCACGATCTGCCTGAGCACCTGGCTCGCATGGTGTTCGCCCTGCGCGTGCGTCTGGTGCCCTTGCGCAACCTGGGTGGCTGCATCTCTCCCGACAATTCGTGGATGATCCTGCAGGGCATGGAGACCTTGCCCGTGCGCATGGCGCGCCACTGTGAGAACGCCACGAAGGTCGCACGCCATCTGCACAAGCACGCCAAGGTGGCCTGGGTGCGCTATCCGGGGCTGCCCGAGGATCCGGCGCACGCCACCGCCTCCAAGTACCTGGAGGGCTTCGGCGGCATGGTGGTGTGCGGCCTCAAGGGCGGCTACAACGCGGCCATCAGGGTCATCGACAACATCAAGCTGTTCTCACATCTGGCCAACGTGGGCGACGCCAAGAGCCTCATCCTTCACCCGGCCAGCACGTCGCACTCCCAACTCTCCGAGGAGCAGCAGCGCGCCGCGGGCCTGCATCCCGATCTCATCCGCTTGTCCATCGGCCTGGAGCACGCGGACGATCTGCTGACCGCCCTGGACGACGCCCTGGCTCTGGTCTGAGGAAAGGCCATGGCCTCTGTTTTTCCGGACAATCCGCAATCGATTGGCCGCACCCCGCTGGTGCGCCTCAACCGCATGGCTGCCGACGCCAAGGCCACGGTGTTGGTCAAGGTCGAGGGACGCAATCCGTCCTACTCGGTCAAGTGTCGCGTGGGCGCGTCCATGATCTGGGACGCGGAGAGGCGCGGCGTGCTCAAACCGGGGATGGAGGTCGTCGAGCCCACCAGCGGCAACACCGGCATCGCCCTGGCCTACGTCTGCGCGGCCCGCGGCTACAAGCTGACCCTGGCCATGCCCGAGAGCTTCAGCCTGGAGCGCCGCCGTCTGATGGCCATCTTCGGCGCCAACCTCCTGCTGACCCCCGCGGCCGAGGGCATGGCCGGCGCCATCGCCCGCGCCGAGGCCCTGATCGCCGGGGATCCTCAGCACTACTTCCTGCCCCAGCAGTTCAGCAATCCCGCCAACCCGCGCATCCACGAGGAGACCACGGGCCCCGAGATCTGGAACGACAGCGATGGCAAGGTGGACGTGCTGGTGGCTGGCGTGGGCACGGGTGGAACCTTGAGCGGCATCGCCCGCTTCTGGAAGCAGCGCAAGCACGCTCCCCTGCACACGGTCGCCGTCGAGCCCGCGCGCAGCCCGCTCATCACGCAGAGGCTGGCCGGCCAATCACTGACACCGGCCGCACATGGCATTCAGGGCATCGGCGCCAATTTCGTTCCGCTCAATCTGGATCTGTCGCTGGTCGATCGGGTGGAACAGGTTGGCGACGACGAAGCCATCGAGACCGCGCGGCGCCTGGCCCACGAGGAGGGAATCCTGAGCGGCATCTCCAGCGGCGCCGCAGCCGCCGTGGCCCTGCGCCTAGCCCGGCGAGCCGAATTCGCCGGTCGAACCATTGTGGCCATCCTGCCCGACTCGGGGGAGCGCTACGTGTCGACGGTTCTCTTCGAAGGCGCGGCCTGATTCCGAATGACATAATGCCCGGCATGCAGTACCCGGAAATTCTGCGCTGGCTCAGGCAGACCAGGGAAGAGGCGCTCTTGCCTCTGTGGGCCGCGGCGGACGCCACCCGCCACAAACACGTGGGCGATGCCGTTCATCTGCGCGGCCTCATCGAGGTCTCGAATATCTGCATCCGCCAGTGTCTGTACTGTGGCGTGCGCGCGGGGACAGAGGGGCCCACGCGCTACCGCATGAACTGCGACGAGGTGCTGACCTGCGCGCGGCAAGCCCGCGAGTTCGGTTACGGTACCGTGGTCCTGCAGGCCGGCGAGGATCCGGGCCTGGAGCGCGAGACGGTGGCCGAGTGGATCCGCGCCATCAAACGAGACACGGGCTTGGCCGTGACGCTGAGCCTGGGCGAGCGCAATCCCGACGACTGGCAGGCCTGGAAGCAAGCCGGCGCCGACCGCTACCTCCTACGATTCGAGACGTCCGACCCGACCCTGTACGCGCGCATTCACCCCGCCCTGCCCGGCCGCCCCTCGGATCGCCTGGCCGATCTGCGCGCCCTGCGCGAGATGGGCTACGAAATCGGTTCCGGCGTCATGGTCGGCATCCCCGGCCAAACCTGGGACATCCTGGCGCGCGACATCGAGACCTTCGCCGGGCTCGATCTGGACATGATCGGCGCGGGGCCCTTCCTGCCCAGCCCCCGCACGCCGCTGGGTGGCCCCGAGGCCGCCCGCTTCCTTGCACCCGAGGGGGAGCAGGTGCCCAACGACGAGCTGACCACCCTCAAGGTGGTCGCCCTCGCCCGCCTGGTCTGCCCCGAGGCCAACATCCCCAGCACCACCGCGCTCGCCACCCTCGATCCCAAGACCGGCCGCGAGCTCGGCCTGTCCCGTGGAGCGAACGTCGTGATGCCCAACCTGACGCCGCCCCAATACCGCGTCCTTTACGAGATCTACCCCGGCAAGGCCTGCGTGAATGAGACCGCCGAGGTCTGCAACAAGTGCATGCACCGGCGCATCGAGTCCCTCGGTCGCCACATCGGCACAGGCCCGGGCGGCCGCGGACAGCATCGGGCCTCGTAGCCACGGCGGCGCCCAGGCCGGCGCACAGCCCTGCCCCTGGCTTCACCCGAAGCGTCGCTGGGTCTACTTGGGCTCGATGGCGACAGCCCAGAACTCCGTCCGGCCCACGTTGTGCGGCGTGCGAGAGGCGGGCTCACGCCAGCTGACGTCGCCGGGGCGCGAGCTCGACATCACCTGCTGGCCATCGGGCAACCGGTAGGCCAGCTTGGCACCGCTCAAGCACACGACCACGCGACGCTTGAGCCTCTGCTCGGGCTCGCTGCTGCCGGCGGCGAGCCGAATGGTGTAGGCGCGGGCGTAAGCATTCTCGAACAGGAGTTTGTCCTGGGCGGCCAGCCCTTTGGTCGCCCATTTCTCGTGAGAACCCACGCCCACGAATTCGATCCGCACGAAGGCCACCACCTTCCTGCCCGCGTTCCGCAGCACTCCCGCCGCGGCGGGCTCGAAAGACGTGTGACCGCGCTCGGTGAACATGCGAATGGCCGGCCCCTTCTGGGGGCGGAACTCCAGCGTTCCGGCCTCCAGATGAACGATGGCGCTGGCCCGGTCCCCGCGCACGACCAGCTCCTGCCCGGGCTCCAAGCGAACCTCACTGACGATGACCTTCTCGTTGCTGATCTTCTCGTGCCCCCGCTCCACCGCAGCCGCGGGCCGGATGGCGAAGAAGAGGAAGAACACCACCCCGGAGCAGCACACCCGCCCGAGGCCCCCTAAGCCTTCTGCACGTTCCATGGGCGCTCATTCTGCGACGCCGCGGCGAGCCGCGCCAACCCTGGATGCGGCCCTCGCGAGCGCCGCATCACATTGGACGCCCTCAACGGACAGCCGTCCCGTTTAGCGAATTCCTCCTTGACCACAAACGCAGCCCCCGCCACACTGGAATCGAGACAACCAGATGCGCTGAGCGCAAAGAACGAGGACAGAACGAAAGGACGGCCGATGGACGCCAAGCCCTACCGATTCGAGACCCTGGCCCTGCACGCGGGACAAGTCCCCGACGCGACCCTGTCACGCGGGGTCCCCGTGTACCGGACCACGTCGTACGTGTTCAAGAACACGGAACACGCCGCCAACCTGTTCGCCCTCAGGGAACTGGGCAACATCTACACGCGGCTGATGAATCCAACGACAGACGTCCTGGAGCAGCGCCTGTCCCAGCTCGAAGGGGGAGCAGCCTCCGTGGCCGTGGCCTCGGGAACGTCGGCCATCTTCTACGCCATCATCACGCTGGCCGGAGCGGGCGACGAGATCGTCGCGGCCAACAACCTGTACGGCGGGACCTACACCCAGTTCGAGGCCATCCTGCCCCAGTTCGGCATCACCACACGCTTCGTTGATCCCAGCCGTGCCGAGAATTTCGAGAAGGCCATCACGCCCAGGACGCGCGCCATCTTCATCGAGACCATCGGCAATCCCGTCCTCGATTTCACCGACGTGTCCGCGGTGGCAGACGTGGCGCACGGACACGGGCTGCCGCTCATCGTGGATGCCACGTTCACCACGCCGTATCTGCTGCGCACGATCGAGCATGGCGCGGACATCGTGGTCAACTCGCTCACCAAGTGGCTGGGCGGGCACGGCACGTCCTTGGGCGGTCTCGTCACCGACGCGGGGCGCTTCGTGTGGAGGGACAACCCGCGCTTTCCGCTCTTCAATCAGCCCGACTCCAACTACCACGGGCTGCGCTGGGCTCACGACCTGCCCGCCGCCCTCGCGCCCATCGCCTTCGCCCTGCGCCTGCGCACCGTGCCCCTGCGCAACCTGGGCGCGGCCCTCTCCCCCGACAACGCGTGGGCCATCCTTCAGGGGGTGGAAACCTTGCCCCTGCGCATGACCCGCCACAGTGAGAACGCCCTCAGGGTCGCCACATTCCTGCGAGGGCATCCCAAAGTGGCCTGGGTGCGCTACCCCGGCCTAGCCGAGGACCCGGCCCACGCCAAGGCCAGCCGCTATCTGCGCAACGGGTTTGGCGGCATGGTCGTGTTCGGCCCCAAGGGCGGCTTCGCGAGTGCCGTCAAGGTCATCGACCGCATCAAATTGTTCTCCCATGTGGCCAACGTGGGCGATGCGAAGAGCCTGATCTTGCACCCGGCGAGCACCTCCCATTCCCAACTCTCGGCGGAGCAGCAGAAGGAAGGCGGACTCACGCCCGATCTCATCCGGCTGTCCATCGGTCTCGAGCACCCCGACGACATCATCGCCTCGCTCGACGAGGCCCTGGCCCTCACGTAACCCCACAGGAGGTCCCATGCCCAACGTCTTTGCAAACAACTCCCTCTCGGTTGGCCGCACGCCGCTCGTGCGCCTCAACCGACTCACGGCCGGCGCCAAGGCCACGGTTCTGGCCAAGATCGAGGGACGCAACCCCGCCTACTCGGTCAAGTGCCGCATTGGTGTGTCCATGATTCGGGACGCGGAGGAACGCGGGCTGCTCCGGCCGGGCCAGGAGATTATCGAGCCCACGAGCGGCAACACGGGCATCGCGCTGGCCTTCGTGGCGGCCGCACGGGGCTATCCCATCACCCTGACCATGCCCGAGACCATGAGCCTGGAGCGCCGGCGCGTACTGGCCGCGTTCGGGGCCAAACTGGTCCTCACGCCTGGGGCCGAGGGCATGAAGGGCGCCATCGCCCGCGCCGAGGCCGCGGCTGCCGCCGAGCCGGAGCGCTACTTCCTGCCTCAGCAGTTCAAGAACCCGGCCAACCCGCGTATTCATGAACAGACCACGGGGCCGGAGATCTGGAACGACACCGACGGGGCCGTCGACGTGCTGGTGGCCGGGGTGGGCACGGGCGGCACCATCACGGGCGTGTCGCGTTTCATCAAGGGGACCCAAGGCAAGGCCATCACCTCGGTGGCCGTCGAGCCCACGGCCAGCCCGGTCCTCAGCCAAGTCCGCGCGGGTCAGCCGCCGCAGCCCGGCAAGCACAAGATCCAGGGCATCGGCGCGGGCTTCGTGCCCGACACGCTGGACCTGGGCCTCGTCGATCGCGTGGAGCAGGTCACCGACGACGAGGCCATCCACACGGCCCGCCGCCTGGCCCGCGAGGAAGGCATCCTATGCGGCATCTCCAGCGGAGCCGCGACCGCCGCTGCCCTGCGCCTGGCTCACCAGCCCGAGCTCGCGGGCAAGACCGTGGTGGTCATCCTGCCCGACTCGGGTGAGAGATACCTCTCCACCGTCCTCTTCGAGGGCATCGGTTAGGACGCTTTCTCCGAGGCGCGGTCGAGGGGGCTAGAGCGCCGAACGGTTTGAATCGGTCGCGAAAACGCGGTTCTGCGTCGCATCCCTTCGTTGCTCGTCGGTCAAATACGTCAAGTATTCTCCCTCCTCGCGCCTCGGGCTGCTCGCATCTCCGCGTTCTCGCTCGGTCTTCAAACCGTTCGGCGCTCTAGGGCGT
>JAEXQJ010000021.1 GCA_023438785.1 Pseudomonadota bacterium | reverse complement strand
TTCGCGGTACTCTCGCCATGTGGGGGCTTCCTCCGGATTGCTGTTGTCTTGCAACTTCACAATCAGGAATTGCCCCCACATTTTCAACCACTTACGCCGTGATCTCGGATCACGGTCGGTCATTTAGTACGCCCGCGGTGAAGCCTACTGCGTGCGCCTCGCCACCAGCGTCCGGGACGTCAGGCGTGTCGGCCGGCGTGCTGGATGTGGCCGAAACGGCCCGGGACCAAGGAGGCTGCGAATACGGCAACGGCCAGCGCGCAATTGTGCACAACCGTCAGGGCGCTCGCCTCGGGCAGTAACAGCGTCGAGGAGAAGAGCCACGCCGCCGCCAGCGCATTGAGAAAGCGAATGGCAGGGTAGGTTGCGGCGACGAAAGCCAGCCCGGCGATGATGATCCCCAAGAGCCAGGTGTTGCTGAACTGCGCGTGGCCGTGTGGCCAGAGGAACGCTGAGATAAACAACCAAACGCCCAACGTCAGATTGACCCAGCGACCCGCGCTCATCGTCCTCTCTTCCATCCTGGCTCGCGGCCACTCGCCGGGCAAGCTCGCGAGCGTCGGTGGCGAGGGCTGCGCTTCGGCGCTCTGCGGGTGGCGTCCCGCGGGGACGAGCACGTGTTCGAGGTGGAGCTGCACCTGGGAGGCATGGATCCGTCGGCGAGCGCCGTCGAGCTCTATGCCGATGCGCTGCCGGGCGGAGCACCTGAGAAGACGCGGATGAGCGCCTCCGGGCCCCTGGCAGGTGAGAGCGGGTACGTCTTCTCGGGTCGTGTCCCTCGCACGCGTTCCGCCGAGGACTACACCCCACGCGTCGTTCCCTCCCACCCGGACGCGCTGGAACTCGAAGTGACTCGGATCCTCTGGCACCACTGACGAGAACACCTAGGTCCCCATGGACCGGGTATTGGACGCGCTGACCGCCAGGTGCGACACGGGCCTCGGCCGGGGGCGCGATCGAGGCCCGTCCTCCCTGTGTCAGGCCTTCAGGGCCCTCTCCATCCGGGCGCCTAGACTGGAACCCGCCAGAAAGACAGAAGCTCCCACGGCCAGAATTGCCACGAGCAGCAAGGTCACCTGCGTTGCGGGTGCCACGCCGGCCAACACGATAATGGCCAGCACCACGGCGCCCGCCCCCGTGAGGACTTCGGCCGCGGCCGAGGCTCGAATGCTCTCGGAGACGGCACGTTGGAAGCGCTCGTCCCGAGTGGACAGGGACAGCCCGGACATGCGAGCCGTCGCACCTGCACCGAGCAGCGTGGCCCCGCCGAGGGCAAGCACCGCCACGGCGAAGAGTGAGATCGAGGCGTTTGCGGCGAGTGCGATGATGCCGAGTGTGACAGCCGCCGCACCGCCCAGAAGCTGGGCACTCGCGCTCCCGGTAGCCGGGCGTCCTATGGTGCCGCTCTCGGAACCCGTGAGGGCGCCGTATCCCGCGATGAGGGCCCCGCCCTCGAGCAACAGACCGCCGCCTACGACGATGAGGGAGATGCCCACCATCCAAACGGGAGCCACGCCGACCAAGCCAAGAATCGGCAAGATCACGCCTGCCGCGCCGGCAATCCCTTCCAACGTTGATGTACTCGCGACAGTTCGTTCAGCTCGTCGTATTCGTCCGGCCTGGACATCGCTCAGAGTGGATTCTCCAGCCATGGTTGCACCTCCGCTTGAGGATCACCGCGGGCCCCGGTCGGGGCGACTCCGCGGCGGACTACCGAGGCTGGCCCCGCGGGCGCGAGGGTCCAAGGGCCGCGCCGACATCCAGACGCAACGCCCGGCGTGTCCGCCATCGCACCCGCCCGACCAACCGTGTTCATCTAGGTCTCCCTTTTCGACGGTGGTATGGGAGTGCCGCCCTCGCAAGGGCTTGAGCGCCAGCGGCAGAACGACCCCTGCGCCACGGCGACTGGCCGAGGCCGGTGCCGCGCCGGCCGATGGCACCCGTTCCGGGTGTGCCCATATTGGGGCTGGTCCGCGAGGGATATCGGAAGGGAGGAGTTCCATGCAAGTGTTCGAGCTGATGACCAAGAACCCGGCATGCTGCAAGATCGACGACAGCCTCAACGTGGCGGCGAAGCTGATGTGGGACTGCGATTGCGGCGCCATCCCGGCTTTCGGTGCCGACGGCCAGATCAAGGGCATGATCACCGATCGCGACATCTGCATGGCCTGCTTCACACGCGATAAGGCCCCGAGCGGCATCTCTGTCGCGGAAGCCATGTCTCACGATCTCTTCTGGTGCTCGCCGGACAGCAGCGTGGCTGACGCCGAGCAAGTGATGCGCTCCAATCGCGTCCGTCGCATCCCTGTGCTCGACGGGCAGAAGCGCCTCGTCGGGATCTTGTCTTTGGCCGACATCGCCCGCGAGGCCGAGCGCGAACGCAGCCAAGGGCGCAGAGACGTCCCGCCCGAGGAGGTGACCGACGTGCTCGGCGACATCTGCCAGCCACAACCCGGCGCGCATTAGTCGCAAGAGAATCCGGCTGGCGGTCGGCGTGGCCGCACCTCGCCGACCGTAGCCGAGCGCCCCGCGCGCATGGCCTGCGCGGCAGGAAGGAGACATAGGGAGAAAACAATGCGCCTTTGTACGCTCGTTGGCCTTGCTGCGATTGGACTCGTCGCCTGTGCCCGCACGTCGAAGATCGGTGGACAGCGTGGAGATCTCCAGAGCGCGGCCGATCAGGCGCTGCATGACATGTATCGCGCCGACCCGTCGTTGGCTGGGGTGGTGGGCAGTTCGCACGCCTATGCCATCTTTCCTGCCGTCGGCAAGGACGGCTTCATCGTTGAGGGCGGATACGGTCGCGGCGTCGTGTACAGGCAGAATCAACTCGTCGGCTATGCTGACGTCCGCGGGACACAAGTGGGCGTGTTGGCTGGAGGCGAGACAATCCGCGAGTTGCTCGTCTTCGGCACGGAGGAGTCCTTCACCGAGTTGCTCAAGAGCCAATTGAGACTCGGCGCAGACGCATCCGCGGTGTTGGTCGAACCGGAGTCCGCGGCGAGAACACCGTTCCGCAACGGCGTTGCCGTGTTCGTGCAGCCGATTCGTGGCGTGTTGGCCTCGGTGGCGGTTGGCGGGCAGTCGTTTTCCTTCGCGCCGTCGGGTGGGCCTACCCGAAAGAAACAGCCCTGATGACGCCCACGCGCGCGTCCTTTGCGGTGGTCGTCCATCCCGGTCCACGAGATGCGCCCCGCCGCGGAAGGTGTTCCGCTCGCGAGCCACACTAAGGACGTGAGTACGCTGTTTTTGCTGACGTTGTGACCTTTACATATCGAACCAGACGCGCACGGCTCTGACGTGGGGGACGTTGACGGACAGCCACCTGGAGGGGTTGGTGAGCAGTCTGGTGCGACAGACGGTGCTTGGTGCCAGCGGCCTCTGCCTGCGCACCATGGTGGGCAACAGCGAAGAGGTGCAATCAGGAAGCATCGCCTATCAGCGCGTGGCGCCCGGGACCACCTGTGATTCGCTGGCCGGCAAGCCGTGGCCGGTCCGCGCTGCTCCCGTGCCTGGCACCACGGACCCTGCCAAGTAGCGCCCAGAACCGCGCCTCGTGAAATCTCCGGAGAGGCCGGAATCAGGCGGTGGAGTCGCGCTCTCGGCGCGGGCGCGAGCGTCGCGCGAAGAAGGCCGCCAGGAGCACGGCCACGATGCCGGTGACGAAGACGCCGTCGAAGGTCCCCGCGCCTCCGATGGAGAAGACGGGCGCCCCCTGGTTCGCTCATCACTGTCCTCCACCCGTGCACTCTCCGCTTCCCGTGGCCCCCCGGTCCCCCGGCTCCTGGCCACGCGTCACGCTTCGGGGCAATCACGGGCTGGGCAGCAGAAGGTAGAGGCTTGCGTGGAGCATGAGCCGGGGCTGTTCGCTCACCTCTGCTCCCCGGCTTAGATACGCGGGCCGCCCGAGTGTGCCTGGCGTGCTGCCACGGCCAGGAGGCTCCTCGAACGCGGCGTCCAGTGGTCGACGGTCGTGCTCGGTGATCCCGGCCTGGATCCTGTTGACGAATGGTCAGGGCACCCGTCACCCTTGCCATGCGACCCCCGACCCCGGGATGAGCTATCAAGTCGTCTCAGGTCACTGCCGTCGTCGATATGAACCGAATCGCATCATGCGGAGGAGAGAACACATGCCTTCAGCGCTGAGAGCTGGTCGAACACCCCTGGCGGCGAGCCTGTGTCTGGGCCTTCTGATCGCCGGGTGCGGGGGATCGGGGAGTTCTGCCGGGGAGCCGACCCAGACGGGCTCGACCTCGGCGACCGCGACTCGCTCCGCGAGCTCGACGCTGACCGTTACGGCCACCGGCTCCCAACGGACAGACGGCGGAACGGGCACAGGGACAGGGTCTGCCGTCAATACGCGGACAGGAACAGAGACGGACACCAAGAGCGCGGTCGCCACGAAGACGATCACCGATAGCAGCACGGAAACGCGGCGCGACGCGGGGGCGGACGCCGGTGGTGCTGGAAGCTCGACGCACACGGGAAGCGGCACGGGGAGCGCCAGCGGCACGGGGAGCGCCAGCGCCTCCGCCACGGCAACCAAGACCGCCGCCAAACCCACCGGGCACTTCCAGATGGAGGACGTCGATCGCGGCGTGGTGGCGGTCAAGGTCTCGGGTGGGGTCTACGTTGGCTGGCGCATGTTTGGCTACGAGCACGACCCCACGGCCAGCAACGTGGCCTACAACGTGTATCGAGACGGGACCAAGCTCGCCACCGTCACCGACAGCACCAACTACCTGGATGCCTCTGGCTCGGCGAACTCCAAGTACACGGTCAGCGCGGTCATCAAGGGTGAGGAAGGGGAGGCCTCGCCCGCGGCCACCGTCTGGGCCCAGAACTATCTGCGCATTCCCCTCTCGCCGCCAGCCAAGGGCCCGAACGGCGGCACGTACAGCGCCAACGATGCCAGCCCCGGCGACCTGGATGGAGACGGCCAATACGACATCGTCCTCAAGTGGGATCCGTCCAACGCCAAGGACAATTCTCAGGCCGGCGTCACGGACAACGTCTACCTGGACGGCTACACCTTGACGGGCAAGCGCCTGTGGCGCATCGACCTCGGACCCAATATTCGTGCGGGCGCCCACTACACACAGTTGTCGGTCTACGACTTCGACGGTGATGGCAAGGCGGAGGTCGCGTGCAAGACGGCGCCCGGAAGCAAGGACGGCACGGGCACCACCCTGCACACGGGCCCGGCCGCCAACGATGATGACAAGCAGGTGTATCGCAACTCGGACGGCTACATTCTCAGCGGGCCCGAATACCTGACCGTGTTCGAGGGCTCGACCGGCAAAGAGTTGGCCACCGTGGACTATCCGGTGCCGCGCGGGACGGTGAACTCGTGGGGCGACAGCTACGGCAACCGCGTGGATCGCTTCAATGGCGGCGTGGCCTTCGTCAGCGACACCGGCTCGGGCAAGACCGCCACGGGCCGACCCAGCATCATGACCCAGCGTGGCTACTACACGCGCCTGACGATTTCGGCGCTCAATTGGCGCGACGGCAAGCTGTCCAAGGTGTGGACGTTCGACAGCAACGGCAGCGGCAACTCCAATGCGGCGGGGCAGGGCGATCACGCGCTCATGGCGGGCGACGCCGACGGTGACGGCGCGCAGGAGATCATCACCGGCCCGGCCACCATCGGCAGCAACGGCACCCTCCTGTGCACGACGGGCATTGGCCACGGCGATGCCATGCACGTGGGCGAGCTGATCGTGGGCAAGCCTTTGGCCGTGTTCACGGTCCACGAGGGCGCCGGCGGGCACGACTGCCACGATGTGATGACGTGCAAGTCCTACTTCAACGTTACGGGCGGCGACGACAACGGTCGCGGCGTGGCCGATTACGTGAGCTCGGGCAACACCAAGAGCGCCTCGTGCTCCAGCGGCGCGGGCAGCGTGAATTGCGCGGACGGCTCAGCCGGCGCGACATCGGCGGGCAGCAACTTCCTCATCTATTGGGACGCGGACGAATTGCGCGAGCTAGAGGACGGGACCTCCATCACCAAGGCAGGCGGCGGCTCGCTGCTCAGCGCCAGCGGCTGCGCCTCGAACAACGGCACCAAGTCCACGCCCACGCTCACCGCCGATCTGCTGGGCGATTGGCGAGAAGAGATCATCTGGCGCGAGTCGGACAACACGGGCCTGCGCCTGTACACGACGACGGCGGTGACCAAACGGCGTATCTACACGCTGATGCACGATCCGACCTATCGGGCACAGGTCTCATTCGAGCAGTCGTCCTACAACCAGCCGCCGCACGTGGGCTTCCACATTGGCGCCGGCATGGCCAACCCGCCCACGCCCGACATCAACGTCAAGTAGCGCGCCGGCGGGCGCCTACGGGCGTCTGGTGCGCAGGAACAGCTCGACTTCCCGCGCGGTTCGGAAGTGATTTCCGCCCTGGCGGATCGCCTTCCTGATGAACCTGGGTCGTCGCTTGGCCTCGTCGACGACCTTGATCAGATACTCACCCAGGACGCCAAGCGCGAGCAGGTTGATGCCTCCGAAGAGCAGGACGAGCGTGATGAGGATGCCGATGCCGTGCGGGATGGCCGGGTGCCGAAGCCAGTCGACGAGCTGGTAAACGAGGGCCAAGAAGGCGAGCCCGGTCAGCGCGGCACCGCCATATCCGAGCAGCTCGATGGGCGCGAAGCTGAATGAGAAGATGCCCTTCTTGGCCCACCAGATGTTCGTGCGCCAGTTGTTGTTGGAGCGGCCGAAGGCCCGTGCGGGGCGGTGATAGTCGACTCCGGTCTGCTTGAAACCGACGAAGGCCCGCAGCCCGCGCAGAAATTGGTCGGTCTCGGGAAGGGCCAGCAGCTCGTCCACGACCCGCCGGTCCATGAGCGAGAAGTCGCCCGCGTCGAGGGGCATGGGGACGGAGGAGAGGCGGCGGAAGAGCCTGTAGAAGGCTTTGTAGCACAGCCCCAGCAGCGCTGACGTGTCGCGCTCGGCGCGGCGACCGTAGACGACGTCGTTCCCTTGGCGCCACTTTTCATAGAGCGCGGGGATGACCTCGGGGGGATCCTGCAGATCGCCGTCGAGGAGAACCACCGCGTCGCCGGTGGCGACTTGCATTCCACTGAGGAACGCGTTCTGCGACCCGAAGTTGCGCGAATGCTCGATAGCGACGACGTGATGGTCCTGGTCCGCCAGCTCGCTCAACACCGAATCCGTGTCATCCGGGCTCCCGTCGTTGACGAAGATGATCTCGTAGTCGACGGACAAGGCGGCGAACACGTCGCTGAGCCGTCTGTGCAGGAGCGGAATGGCCTGCGAATCCCTGTAGCAGGCGACGACGGCCGAGACGCGCGGGCGGACTTCAGCCACGGATGACCTGTCGCAGTCGTGCGAGCAGCCCGGGGCCAGCCAACCCGCTTTCTTCCTGATGCCAGCGTTGGCTGCCGTAGCGGCGGCTCGGATACCCGAGGGCGGCAAGAGAGGTGAAGGATCTCGGGAACACGGCGCGGGTCATGAACAGGTGGCTGAGCGCCTCGCCCAGCCCGCACGCGCCATAGTGCTCCTCGATGGTCACGACCGGCCGCTCCTCGATGCCCGCGATGAGATCTGGCGGAATGTCCTCGATGGGGAAGGCTCCGACGCTCCATATTTCGAGATCGTCGAGCAAGGCCTCATCGCCCATGTCGTACAGATTGCCCAGAACGGGCCCCGTGCCGATGACGAGGCATCGTCGACCGGCCTTGATGCGGCGCCAGGGGGCGAAGGTCGGCACGTCACCCGGGATTTGGGCGGGCCGGTTCAGGCGCAGGTAGTTGGGCCGGGGATCCTCGGCCATCAGGGCCACAACGGTCCCGACGTCGTCGGCGGTGAGGGGCACATAGACCCGCATGTTGGGCAGAACGCGCATGGCCCCGAGGTCCTCCAGGGCGTGGTGGGTCGGCCCCATGATGCCGTGGCCGTAGCCACCCCCGTTGCCGACCAGCTTGGCCGGGAGTCTGTGCAGGCACAAATCATCGCGGATCTGTTCGTAGGGACGGAAGGCCACGAAAGGCGCGGTGCTGTAAACCCAAGGCAGAAACCCTTCGCGCGCCAAGCCGGCGGCGATGGACACGGCGTTCTGCTCGGCGACGCCGACATTGATGAAGCGCTCACCGTACGTGCTGGCGACGCCCTCCAGGGCCATGTAGCCGAGATCGCCCGTGATGAAGACGAGATCGCGCCGCTTTTGGAAGAGCGCCCGCATCGCCTGGGCGAGTTCAGTCCGCATCGCCGCACCGCCCCAGCGCTGCCGCGTGCGCGCGCGCCAGATCCTCGAGCGCCTGCTCGTATTGCGCATCGTCCATGGGCAGGTAGTGGGAGTCCACCGTGTCCTGCGTGCTGCGCAGGCCGTGCCCCTTGATGGTCCGGGCGATGATGGCCACCGGCGCGCTTCCGTCCGCAAGCACCCGCGTGCATTCGTCGCGCGCAGCCAGCAGCGATACGAAGTCGTGTCCGTCGGCGGTGACCACGTGAAAGCCGCAGGCACGCAGCTTGGTGTCGAGGGGCTCGAGGGCGAGCACGTCCTCGGTTCGGCCGATGCCCTGGAGATGATTGCGATCCACGAGCCATACGAGGTTGGTCAGCTTGTGGTGGGCGATGAAGAGGGCAGCCTCCCAGACGCTGCCCTCGTCGAGCTCGCCGTCGGAGGTGAGGCAGAAGAAGCGCCGATCCTGGCGCTTGAGCCGCGCACCCATCGCCATGCCGGCACACAGCGAGAGTCCGTGGCCAAGACTCCCCGTGGCAAAGGGGATGTCCCGGATAGTCCCCGCGGGTGGCAGGGCGGGGAGCTCCGTCCCCTCCTCGTAAAAGGACTCGATCTGACTGGAAGTCAGGGCGTTGGTCTCCGCCAGAAGCGCATACAGCGCGGCGGCCGCGTGGCCTTTGGACAGGAGGAACGTGTCCTCGTCCCGCATCCAGGCGAATCGCAAGAAGACCAGCACCTCGGCGCACGACAGCGAGCTGCCGATGTGCCCCGCGTGCGCCTTCTTGTACATGGCCAGGAAGCGCTTCTTGACGGAGAAGACACGGTCCGCAAGGCTCACGGCCTCGGCCGTGCGGTCATTCCGGTTCATGCGTCGGCTGGGGCGACTATCGGTCACGCGCTGCTCGCTTCCGGCTCCGAAGTCGGACGACTCTAGCATGGTCCCTCGGGCACGCGCGTGACGAGCAGCGGCAGGCGCCATGCCCGGCTAAGACCGCGCGCGTCGACGAACCGCGATCGAGGACGGCTCAAGCAACAGATCGATCCCACTTCGCACACCGGGAACATCCTTCTGTGACAATAATGCCTGTGAACGGACAAACTCCCGAGAGGCTCCATGCGAAACCGACTCATCGGACTCTTTAGTGCACTAGCCGTCGCCTCGGCGATGGCGACGACCTATGGCTGCGGCGGCTCCAGCGGCGGAAGCTCGAATGGAGGCGCGGGCAAAGGCGGCAGCGCCAGCGGAGGTGCAGGCAAGGCCGGCAGCGGAGGTGCAGGCGGCAAAGCCGGCAGCGCCGGCGGAGGAGCAGGCAAAGGCGGTAGCGGCGGCGGCGGCGGCACGGCTGGCCCGATCGAGTGCGAGACCGCATCTGCCTGCGGTGGCGACCTCACGGGGACCTGGGAGGTGAAGTCCTCGTGCCTGAACGTGACGGGCGACATGGACGGCACGTTCGCCAGCTTGGGGTGCCCCACCGTTCCGGTCACCGGCTCCCTCGAGGTGAAGGGAACCTGGACCGCTGATGGCAAGGGGGCGTACAAGGACAACACCACTACGACGGGAGCCATCACGTTCCCCTTGAGTGAGTCGTGCTTGTCGATCTCGTCCGTCGACGTGCCTTGCGAGAACATCGGGAGCATCTTCACAGCCTTGGGGTGGAAGACGGGCACGTGCTCGAAGGATGCAGGTGGCGAGTGTACCTGCACCCTGACGGCCGACCAGAAGGGGGGCATTGGTGTCGTATCCCCTTGGGCGTTCACGAACGGGAGCTACAGCACCTCGGGCGACGGGCTCAACGTCGAGGACAACGTGGACTACTCGTACTGCGCGTCAGGAGACAAGCTGACCCTGATTCCGAAGCGTACGATTCTGCCGATCACGGGCACAATTGTGCTCCAGAAGGCAGGAGGCACGGGAGGCACGGGCGGCGGAGGCGCAAGCGGTGGCACGGGCGGCGGCGCCACGGGCGGCACGGCTACCGGC
>JAEXQJ010000404.1 GCA_023438785.1 Pseudomonadota bacterium | reverse complement strand
GCTTCATCCAGGCGTTCGTCAGCGAGGGGCGGCCCCTCGTCCTCTTCCTGGACGACTTGCAGTGGAGCGATCCCCCCACGGTCGAGCTCATCACCTACCTGCGGGCGGCCGGTGGCATCCCGCGCTTGCTCCTCGTCGGGGCCTACCGCAACAACGAGGTGCGCGAGGGTCACCCGCTTCACGTCCTGTTGAAGTCCCTGGAGGACCACGCGCAAGACCCGGGACTGCCCTGCCGCAAACTCTTCCTGGAGCCGCTCGGAATCGATGCCGTCAACCAGCTACTGGCCGACACGCTCCGCTCCGCCCCGGAAGCGACGCGCGGCCTGACCGCCATCGTGCACGGCAAGACGGGCGGCAATCCCTTCTTCACGAACCAGATGCTGACCTCGCTCTATGCCCAGGGCGCGTTCTCGTACAGCACGACCGAGAACCGCTGGACATGGGACCGGAATCAGGTCGTGGATGCGGAGCTCAGCGACAACATCGTGGACTTCCTGGTGCGCGAGCTGCAATCGCTTCCGCCGCCCACCAAAGCCATTCTGAAACTCGCGGCATGCATCGGCAGCGAGTTCGACCTGAAAACCCTCTCGGCGCTCTACAGTCACAGCCGGATCCAGTTGAACAGGGGCCTGTGGCAGGCGATCGCCAAGGAAGTCATCGTTCCTCTGAACCGCAACTACAGGTTGCTCTCCGTCGAGCAAGGCGACGGCGCCGCGACGGAGATCGAGGTCGTCTTCAAGTTCCAGCATGACCGGCTGCTGCAGGCCATGCACGCCATGATCTCGGAGGAAGAGAAGACGGCCATTCACCATCGCATCGGGCGCGCCATGCTGCAGGCAGCCCGCAACACGGAGGCCGGTGCCTCCCTCTTCGCCCTCGTCAACCACCTGAACATCGGACGGGCGCACGTGGCCGGCCGGGAGGAACGCCTGGAGCTTGCCGAGCTGAACGCCACCGCGGGCCGCAAGGCCATGGCGTCCACCGCCTTCAAGACGGCCGCTGCCTACTTCGAGACCGCTCGCTCCCTCTTGTCGAGCGGAGACTGGGAAGACACGCCGGGCAAGCGCTTCTCCCTGTCGCTCCAGCACGCCGAGTCCGTGTTCCTCGGCGGGGATCCGCGCGCCGCGGATCGGCTCACCCTAGCCTTGTTCGAGATGGCCTCCGGGAAGATGGAGCGAGCGGCCGTATGCCACCTGAAGTCGCGGATCCTCGAATCCCAGGGCGACCTGAACGGGGCCATCGACGAGATTCGCAAGAGCCTCCGACCCTTCGGCCTGTGCCTGCCGGAGACCCAGCCCGAGATCGAACAACGCGTGGGTGAAGGGTTGGGGAAGATGCAGCAGGGCTTCGCGCGCGTGCCCATCGACGCCCTCGTCCATCTGGGCGAGATGAAGGACGCCGAGAAGGTGGTGGCCATGCGGCTCCTGGCGCAGGTGGTGCCTGCGGCCATCCAAAGCAACTACGCCCTGTACATGGTCACCACCATGATGATGGTCGAGCTGACCTTGACCGAGGGGCTGACGGCCGAATCCTGTAAGTGCATCGCGGATTCGGGGATCATCTACAGCGCCGTCCTCGGAGACCACGACACCGGGTACCGACTCGGAAAGGCCGCTTTCGCGCTCATCGACCGGCTCAAGACCGAATGGCAGAAGCCCGCGGTCTGCTTCTCCTTCACCTATGTCTCGCACATGCGCAAACACTTCCGGGAGGGCCTGGACCACTACGAGATGTCCTACCAATCCGGCATGGCGGTGGGTGACACGCAGCACGCCGCCTACGCGCGGGCGCACAAGGCTCACCTCATGATGTGGGTCGGCGCCAACCTGCGCGAGTGCCGCCGAGAGACAGAGGCCACCATCTCCTTCCTGAAGGAATCGCAGGCCCTGGTCCAGCTCATGCTGGCCAACATCGTGCTCCACACGATCAGGAAGCTCGAGGCAACGCCCGACAGGGCGCAGGAGGAGGAGCTGGCCCGCGTAGACGACGAAATCATGGCGGCGGTCGGGCAGAGCAAGAACGTGGTCCTCCTGGGGCGCTTCTCGCAGTACAACGCGTTCGTTCACTACGTGCTCGGAGATTTGCAGGCCGCGCAACGGTGGAATGACATCGCCGAGAGCGTGGTCTTCGCCGCGGGGACGGACTTCCCCCTGGCCGACCACTTCCTCGTGCAGTCTCTGCTTGGCCTCGCGAGGCTGAGGACGGGCGCTGTCCCCGATCGCGAGGCGACGCTCGCCAGGGTGTCGGCCAACCTCGCCAAACTGGAATGCCTGGCCAACAACTGTCCCGAGAATTTCGCGCACAAGTTCCACCTGCTTTCGGCCGAGCTCTCGGCCTTCCGGGGCGACCCGCTGGAAGTGACCATCGCGCTGTACGAGCAGGCCGTGGCCTCGATCGGCAAGGGTGACTTCCCGCAGATGGTGGGCCTCATCAACGAACGGCAAGGGGCATTCTGGATCGCACGCCACAACGACACCCTGGCCAAAGCCTTCCTGCGCGAGGCCCACTACCAGTACGGGCAGTGGGGCTCGCTCCGCAAAGTGGCCGTCCTGGAACATCAGTACCGGGACTATTTCGTCCTGCGCGACGAGACGCCGGCCAGCAACGGGGATGATCGCCGAAGCCACCGGCCGGGCCACTCCGTCTCGAATGCCGCGCTCGACATGAGCTCGATCATCAAGTCCACGCAGGCGATCTCCGGCGAGATCCGGACCGAGAACCTTCTGCGAACCCTGCTGCACACCATCATCGAAAACGCGGGCGCGCAGAGTGGTTGCCTCCTCCTGTCGGGCGGCTCGCCCGCCCGGCTGAGCATCGTGGCGTCCAAGGAATCCGGTTCAGACACCGTCGAGCTCGTCGATTCACGCCCCTACACGGCAAGCGACAATCTCTGCTCGGAGATTATTGAATACGTCGAGCGCACGCGCGAAAGCGTCGTGCTGAACCATGCGGCCGCGGAGGGGAGCTTTCGGACGAACCCTCACATCCGCGCCCGCGGGATCAAATCCGTCTTGTGCATGCCGGTCATTCACCAGCAGACCCTGAAGGGTATGGTCTATTTGGAGAACAGCCTCTCCGACCATGTCTTCACGACCGAACGCCTGAAGACGCTGAGCATCCTCGCCTCGCAGGCGTCGATTTCGATCGAGAACGCTCGGCTCTACGAAGAGATGGAGAGCAAGGTTCGTGAACGAACCAGACTGCTCCATCAGGCCAATGACAGGCTGAAGCAGCTCACGCTCATCGACCCCCTGACCAGGTTGAACAACCGGCGCTACTTCCACGAGCACATTGCCCACACCACGGAGAACTACGTGCGTGGCTTGGGCTGTGCGGCCCACGAGCGAACGGAGGCGGACGGCGTGATGGGGGTGTTCCTCGTCGACATCGATCGCTTCAAGGAGGTGAACGACACCTGGGGACACGCGGCGGGCGACACCGTCCTCATGGCCATATCGCAGACCCTGAGGTCCATCGTGCGCGCGGAGGATTTCATCGTCCGCTGGGGCGGCGAGGAATTCCTGGTCATCCTCAACGACACCAGCCCCGCCTATCTCGACCGGTTCGCGCGCAAGGCCCTCCGGTCGGTCAGGGAGAATGCGATTTCGCTGGACGAAGGCCGCGTCATACGCAGGACCTGCTCCATCGGCTACACGCAGGTACCCTTCTGCCAGGAGGCGCCCGAGCTCCTGACGCTCGAGCAGACCATCCGACTTAGCGACTACGCGATGTACGTCGCCAAGCAGAGCGGTCGCGATCGCGCCGTCCACGTCTCATTGAAGCCGGGCCGCAAGGCCGACGATGCGCTCAGAAGTCGCCTGCTTGCCTTGGCCCAGGATTCCTCGCTCACGCCCGATCTCATAGAACTGAGACACGTCCGCGACGACGACTGAGGCTGGCGGGTTGCCGGTCAGCTCGGCTCAGCTCGGCTCTCAGCTTGTCTTAGGGATGCGGAAGTGGCCCGCCAGGTGCTCCATGAGCGGATTGGGTCGGCGGCGCTTCTTCGCGATGAGCCACACGGTCTTGTGAATGCCGGTGGGGCGCGGGTTGAGGCGCACCAGCCGACGCGCGCGCAGGTCGGCAGCCACGGCGATGGGATTGAGCGGCGCCACGCCCATGCCTTCGCAGGCCATGAGGCGCAGCAGCTCCACCCCCTGGACTTCGGCCAGGATGTGCGGCGTGATGTGGTGCCGATTGAGAAAGTGCTCCACGCCGGTCCAGGTGGGACTGGCGCGCGTGGGCAGCAGCAGCGGCACCTTGGACAGACATGCGGGAAACGGCCCCGCACGCCGAGCCACGGCCGGCGACGCCACGAAAAGCACGGGCAGGCGGCCCACCTGGGCCTTGGCGAAGTCGCCGGTCTCCTCGGCGGGCACGTCGATGTTCGACAGGATGAGATCCAAGGTGTGAATGCGCAGCTCGTCTAGGATGTGGGTCAGGCTGCCCTCGTGGAGCGTGATCTGGGTTTGTGGGCGAAAGTCCTGAATCTGCTTCACGAGCGCCAGGGCGATTTGCTTGGAGACCTGGTCCACCACGCCCACGCGGGTCACGGTGCGCGCCTCCACAGGGCGGCCGCGCAGAACCTCCAGCAGCTCCTGCGCCGAGCCGAAGACCTGGTTGGCGTAGTCGAGCACCACCTCGCCGTCCTCGGTGAGCGTGAGGCGCTGGTTCTTGCGCAGAAACAACGCACGACCGAGGGCGCGCTCCAGGGCGATGACCTGGGCGCTGATGGTGGGTTGGGCCACCCGTAGCTGGCGTGAAGCCTGGGTGACCCCGCCCGCCTGCGCCACCATCCAGAAATAATGCAAGTGGTTGAAGTTGAGCTCCACGCCGGCCATAGGCAAATCCTATCGGACCTTCAGATATTATCTATTTTACACATGGCGCGGGGTGCGCGATGAACCGAGGTCATGCTTCGCCTCCCGTCCGATGATTTGCCCTTTCACCTCCCCGCTGATTTGACGGCCGTTCTGCGCAAAGCTCCCAGCGTGAGTCTGGCCACTTCGGTGCAGGATTTGGAGCTGCTGGCCTGTCGCGACGCGGCCCCGCACGGCTGGCACGACGTGGCCTACGACGTGCCTGGCCGCGGCCTGGTGCCGGAGGCGCGCGCCTGCCGGGTGAAGAACGGCGTGGCGGTGAATTACTTCGAGCCCTACATGCGGCGGCGCGATCCCGACTGCCTGATCATCGGCGACCAACTGCCCACCGACAAGCCGCGCTTCAAGGAGCGCTTCGGCACGGATTTCGCGCCCCTGCGCGCGGCCACGCTGGATTGGCTCGGCCGTCAGGAGCTGGCCGTGTTCGCCTTCGCCGCTGGAGGCCCGGCCGCGGAGGTGGATGCCCTGGCCGTGGTTCCGGCCAACGCGGGCTTCTTTGCCCTGGGCCTGGCCCTGCTGCAGGGCATGTACGGGGAGATTCGCGCGGACTTCCGCCCGCGCGCCATCCTTTACGTGGCCCCGCCCTTCCGTCACACGCACTTCGCGGGACGGCAAGCGGTGGTGCACAACCGCAGCGACGAGTCGCACGAGGTGTTCAGCTACAACCTTTACCCGGGGCCGAGCGCCAAGAAGGGCATCTACGGCGTGCTCATTCACCACGGCGAGCCCGAAGGCTGGATCACGGCCCACTGCTCCACCGTCGTCGCCGTCACCCCCTACGACAATCACCTCGCCATCATGCATGAGGGTGCCAGCGGCAGCGGCAAGAGCGAGATGCTCGAACACGTGCACCGCGAGGACGACGGCAGTCTGCTCCTGGGCAAGAACCTGGTGACGGGCGAGCGACGCCACATGCTGCTCCCGCGCGGCTGTCGCCTGCGCCCGGTCAGCGACGACATGGCCCTCTGCACGCCGGCCCTGCAGCGGGACAACGGCAAGCTGACCGTGGCCGACGCAGAGGCGGGGTGGTTCATTCGGGTCAATCACATCACCAGCTACGGCACCGACCCGGACATCGAGTCGCTGACCGTTCATCCCAAGACGCCGCTGCTCTTCCTCAACATCGACGCCCAGCCGGGCAGCACCGCGCTGCTGTGGGAACACATGGAGGACGAGCCGGGGCGTCCTTGCCCCAATCCGCGCGTGATCATTCCGCGCGCCCAGGTTCCGTATGTGCAGACGCGGCCTACCAGCATCGATGTGCGCACCTTCGGCGTGCGCACCCCGCCCTGCACACGCGACAACCCGACCTACGGCATCTTGGGCCTCTTTCACGTGCTGCCGCCCGCGCTGGCCTGGCTGTGGCGGCTGGTGGCGCCGCGCGGACACGACAACCCCAGCATCACGGACAGCGATCGCATGAGCTCGGAGGGCGTGGGTTCGTATTGGCCCTTTGCCACGGGTCGCAGGGTGACCCAGGCCAACCTGATCCTGCGCCAGATCGTGGCCACCCCGAAGGTGCAGTACCTGCTGTGCCCCAACCAGCACGTGGGCGCTTGGCAGGTGGGCTTCATGCCCCAGTGGATCATGCGCGAGTACCTGGCGCGGCGGGGCGGTGTCTGGTTCCACGCCGGCCAGATCGCTCCCGCCCGCTGCAGCCTGCTCGGCTACTCCATTCGCCACATCATGGTGGAGGGCCAGGAGCTGGACGAGCCCTTCTTCGCGGTGGAGCGCCAGCCCGAGGTGGGCGAGGCGGCCTACGACGCTGGTGCCTCGCTGTTGCGGGAGTTCTTCCACAACGAGCTTCGCCCGTACCTGTGCGCTGATTTGGACGAGCTTGGCCGAAGGATCATCGAGGCCTGCATGGTCGGTGCACCGGTGGCCGACTACGCCGCGCTCATCCCGGGCACGCCGGTGGTGGTGGACGAGTAGCTTGGGCACGCTGCCCTGCAACCGGGAGCTGCGGCTTCCCGACTCGCCGCTGCGGCTCTTGGCCGTGAAGGACGAGGACGCCATCCTGCCCGCCTACCGTCGCAACGCCATTGGCGAGCTGCTGCGCTACCACAACTTGGGCCAGCCTCCGCGCGCGTACACGGGGGCCCAGTTGCTCATCGGCATGTGCATGGACAACCGCAAGGTCCTGCGTCTGCCCGACAACTTCGCCTATGTGCTGCGCGTGGGCGGCGCCAACATGCGGCCCATCGAGTTCAAGATCTCCTTCGCCGTGGCCGTGGGCGGCGTGCGCGCCCTGGCCCTCATCGGCCACGACCAATGCGGCATGGCCAGCCTGTCCGTGCGCCGCGACGAGTTCGTGACAGGTCTGATGGAACGAGGCGGCTGGACGCGCCAGGCAGCCGAAGCCCACTTCGACCGCCACGCCCCCGAATTCGCGGTGCCCAGCGGCCCCATCTTCGTGTGGAACGAAGCCCGCCGCCTGCAGGCCCGCTATCCCGGCATCATGGTGGCGCCCCTCTACTACCTGCTGCGCAACCGGGCCCTGTACCAGGTCACGGGGCCGCGGGGGCCGCTGGTCTGAATCAGCGCCGGACTGTCGCCGCGTCACGCTCGCGCGGGGGCGGCAGCGGCCCCGCGGCGATCTCCAGATCGGGACGCCAACCCAAGGTTTGCGCGTAGTGGAATAGCCCCGACATCTCGCGCGAGCCTGGCTCCACGCGAGCGCTCACGGGGGCACGCGCCAGGCCGTGTTCGAGCAAGCGGTGCGGTCTCCGGGTGTCACGCACCCAGCGTTGGGTGCCGCCGTCCAGGGTGGGCGAAATCAGGCTCAGCACCGCCAGCACCATGGCCACCGGCGGCCGCGCGCGCCCCAAACGCCCCGCCAGGTGCACGATTCCCGCGCCAATCGGGAGCGCCGCCGCCAACACGGCGGCGGGCAGGGCGCCGCGGGCGGGCTCGAAGGCCCGGTCGGTGTGCTGAGGCCCATGCCCGAGCAACAGAGCGGTGAGCACGGTGAAGCCGCACCAGATGGCCACCAGAGGCGCCCGCACCAGCAGCTTGAGCACGCCCAGGCCGCCGAGTAGCAGGGCCACCACACCCACCTCGTCGCAGAGCTCGAGGGCGTTGGCGGTCAAGGCGGCGCCCCCGTGCGTGCCCGAGGGCCACGAGCTGCGTAGCACGCCAGTCAGGTTCAGGGGCGTTTGGCTGGCGGCCGTCGTCGCCAGCACGGTGGCCCCCAGGCCCGCCACGAAGAGCAGGGGGGCCCACAGCGGCCAGCGCTCGCCCCGACGCAACTCCCAGATCCACAGGCCCAGGGCCAAGGGCCAAAGGAGCGGCCCTGCAATGGGATCGACACCTGCGGCCAACCCCGCGAGCAAAGCCAAGGCAAGCCCGTGCCCGGGCCGCCCCGAGCCGGACAGAAGGCGCACCGCCGCCAGCCAGGCCGCGGCCAGCAGGACCAGAGTGGCCGCCGCCGCGCCCGCGCTGGTCACCGCCTGATAGACCGCCAAGGACAAACCCGTGGTCAGCGCCGCGCCCGCGGCCACCAGGGGCTCGTAGGCAAAGTGGTGCGGGCCCAGGCGCGCGTGCGGCGTGGGCCGGAAGAGCGCCAAGAGGTTCACGCACAATCGTCCCACCAGCGTCACGGCCAGCGCGCCCAAGAGGGCGGCGGCCAGATTGGCGCGCGTGGCCGCATCCCCCAGCGGCAAATACGCGATCACCCGCGCGGCCAGCACATCCAACGGCGTCCCCTGGGCCAGCCCCGTGGTGTCGAGGGCCAAGCCGGCGGCCACCTTGGGAGCCGCCGCCACGCGATCCAGCCCCAGCGGCAGGCCCGCCGCGTACACGACCAGCGTCGACGCGAAGAGCGCCGGATCCAGGGCAGGCCAAGCGCGCCGCGGACGATCGGGCATGGGCTGCCCATCCAACGACAATCCGCCTCCGATGTCGAGGAGCGCGGCGTCGTTACGGCGTTTTGTACACCTTGGCACAGAAGGGGGCCATCAGGACGTCAGCGGCAGCCGCACGGCGGCTGGTCGTCCGTGGCACCTCGGGAAGATGCGGCCAGAGTTATCCGTCTGAAGAAAGGAGATGAGCACATGGAGAGCACCGCGCAAGTCGTCGCCATGCCCCGCATCGGCGAGAAGGCTCCCTCGTTCAAAGCCGTGACCACCCAAGGTGACATCCAGTTCCCCGACCAATTCGCCGGAAGCTGGGTCATCCTCTTCAGTCACCCCGCGGATTTCACGCCCGTCTGCACCTCGGAGTTCATGACCTTCGCCACCCTGGAGGAGCGGTTCGAGGAGCTGAACTGCAAGCTGGTGGGGCTCTCCGTCGACGGGCTCTACAGCCACATCGCCTGGCTGCGAACCATCAAGGAAAAGATTGAGTACAAGGGCATGAAGAACGTCGAGGTGACGTTTCCTCTCATCGAGGACATCACCATGGAGGTCGCCCACAAGTACGGCATGATTCAGCCTGGCGAGAGCAGCACCAAGGCCGTGCGTGCCGTCTTCGTCATCGACCCCAAGGGAATCATCCGCACCGTCCTCTACTATCCGCTCAGCTTGGGACGCAATTTCGACGAGCTTCTGCGCATCGTCACGGCCCTGAAGACCGCGGACGCCTTCTCGGTGGCGACCCCGGCAGACTGGCGCCCGGGCGACGAGGTCATCGTCCCCACCGCAGGCTCCTGTGGCGTGGCCAAGCAGCGCATGGAGACCAAGTCGGACATGAAGTGCTACGACTGGTTCTTCTGCACGCGGGCCATTTCGGAAGAGCAGGTCATCACGGCCGTCAGAAGAAAGCCGTAGCGCGTGCCCGTCGAGCGGCCATGTCGATAGCCCAGTGAGGTCATGGCGACCCCGGGCGGCGGAGGCCGCCCGCGACGGCCGGGCGAGTGGCGCGGCGCTGAGAGCGCGGGCAAGACTTCAGCGAAGGCAGCTCGCCGGCTGCGGGGCCTGCACGTAGGCGGCGCCCAGGGTCGATAGCGCGCCATCCTTGGCCAGGAGATCGACGTTCTTCATGTTGTCGGCGCGACCGGAGAACCAGGCGTAACGCGCGACGCGCGGCTCGGCCTCCAGGTACGCCACCGCATCCAGCATGAACTGGCGCTGTTCCTCCAGGCTCGTCGCATCGTCGGCGGCGAATTCGGTCAGCCACAAAGGCTGCGTGAAGGTCGCCTTGTACTTCTCGACGTGGTTGATCAGCCACTGCGCCTTGTTGCCGCCGTTGCGATTCACCCCCACGTAGACATGGAAGGCCACCGCGTCCACCCGGCAATCCGTGCACGCGGCGAGGAAGGCCTGCAGGTAGCTGAAGGGATCGGTGTCGTGGCAGCCGCCGCCGCAGTAATTCACCGCGGGCGACACCAGGACCAGCCCTCGCCGCGTGGCGATGTCCTGCACTGCCGGCCAGCGCGCGGCCGCCTCCGCCGCCGCCAGGTTGGCCTGGCTGTAGAAGTTCGGCTCGTTGAAGCCCAGCAGGAAGCGGGCATCGCCCGGGATCTGTCCCAGCACCTTCGCCACCTCGAAGGTGCCGCCCCAGATCATGGGCACGAACTCCACGCTCATATCGCGGTAAGCGCCCGAGGCCAGCGGCGCCTCCGGCCCGGGCGCCCAGCGGTACCACCACGAGACCGCGCCGGCCAGCGCCCGCATGTCGGACTCCGACAGGAAGGTGTACGCGACCCCGCGCTTGCAGCCCTCACGACTCGATCCGCCAGCATCGAGCCCCGGCCGATCCGCGGCGTTGTCCTGAGGTCGGCTGTCGATCGCGGCCGCGTCCCCCTCACCCGTCAAAGAGCCTGCGTCATCGCGGCCCTGTTCGCCGGGTCCGCAGGCCGCCAGCGTTGCAAGGGCGCAACCGAGAAGAATCGAGGAGGAGCGCATGGGACTCCTCCCATTGTAGAGGTTTCAGGCTCTCGCTTGTCCACGTCGTGGAACCGATCGGGCAGTCGTCGGTCGCACTGACTGCAAGGGAGCTTGTGATTCATACCGAGCCGCTGGGACTCGCGTCGCCGTCGCTGCACAGGGGGAGCGCGAGGCAATCGGTGGTGCAGGCCCAGGTTCCACTGGCTCCGCAGGAGCAACTCGACGGGATGCACTCCGTGCTCGTGATGCGGCAGGTCCGCGCGGCGGGGTTCGAGCCGGGGCAGGTGCCCGCGTCGGTGCCCGCGTCGCTGCACAAGGGAAGCGCGAGGCAATCGGTGGTGCAGCTCCAGGTTCCACTGGCTCCGCAGGAGCAGCTCGACGGAATGCACTCCTCGCTCGTGGTGCGGCAGGTCCGCGCGGCGGGGTTCGAGCCGGGGCAACTGGGAACGGCGGCATCGGCAGTGCTGCAAGTGGAGTCGTGGACGGAGTACACGCCGGGGGTCATGGGCGAGCCGGGCCGCACCGCCAGGTAGATGCAGCGAACGATATCGTCCGACATCACGACCCAGGCGTCGGTCGGGACATCCTGGCACAGCTCTGTGGAGGCGAACGAAACCAGGCAGACAGATTCTCCAGCCACGGCCGAGAGGTCGTAGCCTCCTGCGCGGCACGCGGACTCCTTCACGCCCCAGTTGGCGCTCGCCGAGAGACTGGATGGCAGGTCCACACTCATAGTCTGTGCCTCGCCGCTGATGGTCAGCCCAGCGGCCGATACGGCCTGGGCCGCCTTGGCAGGATCGCAGCCAAGGGCGACGGCAGCGTCCACAGACAGGGCAGAGCCGCCATCAGAGGGCGCATCGGGGCAAGAATGGTCCCAAACCCATTGACCTCCGCGCTGCACGCAGGTGTATGTGGCCAGCCCAAAGGCACAGTCGACATCGAAGGTCCGCGGCTGGCACCACTCTGCATCGCCCGCACCACCACCCTGGCCTGGCGCTGAGGTGTCGATCGCTCCTGTTCCTCCGTTACCGCCGGCGCCAACCGGTTGCGTTCCACCATCGTCTTGGCTGCCTCCGAGCGACACGGAATCGCCTTGGCTGCCTCCGAGCGACACGGGATCGCACGACGGCAAAGCGAGAGACAGCGCGATGAGTAGGAATGAAGCTCTGGTCATGGTGGGACCTCCGGCAAGAGATGTTCGGTATCTGTTCTGTTAGAGCCGCCTGGGTCTCGGATGTTCACGGGCCCAACCGTTCGAGGCGCCTTCTCGCGTCCGCGGCGTGCGCGCCCTTCGGTTGCGACAGGTAGGCCTCGTAGGCCACGCGTGCCTCCCGCGTTCGCCCCAACGCCTCAAGGCACACGGCCCGCAGGAATCGGCTCTCGTCGCCGACCTGTCCGCGTGCCTCGGCCCCCCAGGCGTACTCGCGCTCGGCGTGCTCGAAGTCACGCAAGGCCTCGCGATAGATGTTCCCGCGCAGAAGGTGGATCTCGCCTCGTCGTTCGGCGCCAGGGTGTTCCTTCAAGAATCGCTCGCTCTCGGCCAGCGCCTCGGCGTGGCGGTCCAGGCGTGGCAGAAGCTCGATGATTGACAGGTCCGCCTCGATGGTCAGGACGCCGCGCGGGAAACGCGATCGCTGTTCCCGGAAGCCCGCAAGCGCGCGGGCCGGATCGTGAAATGCGTCACGCCACAGACGGGCGATCTCGTACTGGGCCGCCTCGCCGGCCAAGCCGCCCTTGGCCGCTTGCTGCCCATAGCAGGCCATGGCCTCCTGCGGATTGCCGCCGACCGCGATCTGTCCGCAGTCGCGGCGCATGGGGACCGCGGCTTGAGGAGGATTGGGCTCGGGGGCCGCTGGTGCCTCGGTGGGCGGGACGGTTGGCTCTGTCTGGGCCACGGTTGCCGCCGTCGGTGGCGATGGCGCGGGGGCAACCGGCTGCACGGGCGCCCTCAACGCCAACGCCGGTATCGGCTTCACCGGGCCGCGGGCGCGCTGGTGTGCTGCCGGCGCCAACGGCACCGCCCACTGCCCGCCGGCCCCGACCGTGACCAGGCGCTCCGCTCCGTGCCACACCGCCACTTTGCCTTCACTGACGGAAAGCTCGAGCCGAGCCTCAGTTCGCGACACGCTGAACGCGGTCCCCACCACCACGAATTGGTAGCCGCCCGCGCTCACCGCGAAGTCGTGCCCAGGGGCGCGGGGCAGGACGTGCAGCTCGATGCTGCCCTTATCCAAGGCGATCTCGGTGCGCCCCGCGTGCGTGCGGCCGCTGGCCACGGTGTCGGCGGACAACACCGCCCTGGCCTCGTCGCCCAACTCGACCTGGCCCGCGGGCAGCGCGGAGGGCGCGGCCGCGAGACGGACAAGGGCCGCGGGCGGTTGCTGCCTCGGTAAGACCGGCCGCGGCGCCTGAACCGGCGGCAGCGCCTGTGGGGACGCGACCTTTGGGGTGGGAGGCACGGCGCTTCGAGAAGCCGCGACCATGGCCACCACCGCCGCGGCGGCCATCGCGAAACCCGCGGCCAGCCAGAGGGTCCGTCGCGGACGCCCCGCCACGCGACCGAGCACCCGGGCGTAGGCCGCCGTCTCGTCGCCGCTTGCCTCCGTGCTGCGCGCGTATTCGCGCACGGCTTCCCCGAGACCGGTGTCCCGCCTCTTCAGAGGAATCGGCCAGCTCGTCCGATCTTTCGACGTCATGGGTTGTCCTCCTCCGCGGCTCCCGCGCGCAGCAGGGTTTCGAATTCCCGGCGGGCGTAGTGCAAGCGCCGTCGAACCGTGGCAGGCCGGCAGCGCAAGATGCGGGCGAGCTCCTGGCCCTCGATGCCCTCCAACTCGAACAGCACGAAGACCTCCTTGTGCATCGGTTTCATCCGCTCCAACACCTGCCGCACCCGCCGCGCTGTCTCAGAGGCGCTCCATTCGGGCTCGTCGTCGCCTGTCGTGGCCCCGCGCCCCAGCAGCCAATCCAGGGTCACGTGCATGCGCCGGCGACGGCGGACCCGGCCCGCCTGGCTGAGGCACAGCTTGTAAAGCCAGGTCTGAAACTCGGCCCGCTGCTGAAAGCGCGCCAAGTAGCGAAAGACCTGAACGAACACCTCTTGGCAGGCGTCGTCCAACTCGCCCGCCGTGACACCCAGGCGCCGCAAGAAACGCGAGGCCACCGGGTAGTAATCGCGGTGCAGAGCGCGCCACGCCTGATCCTCGCCGCTGATGCAGCGGGCGAGGAGGGGGCCTTCTTCGTGGGCGGTCTGCAGAGGCACTTCTTGGG
>JAEXQJ010000397.1 GCA_023438785.1 Pseudomonadota bacterium | reverse complement strand
CCGCCCCCGCGAACAACAAGGACAAGATCACCTTCACTAACGCGACCGGTGCTCCCCAGACCGGCCTAGTCGGTACGACCCTGACGGGTGCTTCGAACCTGCGCATCGTGAAGAACACGTGCGTGGGTACCACGCTGGTCGGTGGCGGGACGTGCGAGGTGACGGTGGGGGCCATCGCTGCAGGCGCCGCAGCCGGCAGTGTGACGGCGAGCGCAACGCCGGGCAACAGCGCTACGCAAGCCGTGAGCTTCACCGCCACGGGCCCGGCCACGCTGGACGACTAGTAACTAGTACCGGTACTTAGTACCTAGAAGGGCCCCGGGGCTTCGGCCTCGGGGCCCTTTTTCTATGTGCGCCTAGCATGAACGTCGTCTTGGCGGTGAGAGTCCGCCGGGAAGGAGACCATCCCGAACGAAGCGAACTGCAACTGCGGAAGGGCGACCGACCGTGGGGAGGAAGCAGGGAGCGAAGCCGCGGGCCGATGGACAAGAACCGGATAGAAGGCGACGCCGAACGGGGCGAGCGGGCAGATGACCGACAAGCCTCGATGGTCAAAGCTCAGGCGGCGTGAATCCCGCGGTCGCGCAGTGAAGGAAGACGTTCTTACCTGACCTGAGACTACGCTGGCGAGGTGGAGGGTGTGGTCTGGTCGGGGACGAGGGTGAATCGCAGCGAGTTCGCGGCCTCCGTGATGCCGGCCAGGCGACGCTCTTCGAACTGCAGCTCGTAAGCCTTCTCGCCAGCATCACAGTAGCCAGCACGACTACCGCCGTGATTGGCCGCTATCACGCCCCGAGAGCTACCCGCCAACCCAGTCCGGCAGCTCGATTTCGGTTTCGCCCTTCCCAAGAAGGTCGCGTTCGACCCGGTGAAGGTTGGCGATGTACCTCGGCAGATGATCTGCGCGAGAGTCGTGCACGTAGCCTTCGACGGCGGAGCGGAAGCGCTCAACGAGCTCGGCATGCGGCACAAGTCCGCGGTCCACCATGGCCTCGATGTCCCGCACGTCACTCCCGTTGAACCGTTTCAGTTTGCTCAGGACCACGTCGACAACCGAGAGGACGTTGATGTGGAAGTGGGCGAGCCCGCGGTTCAGGTCAGGCACCGCCACCCACTGCGGGCACTGGGGCAGGAGCGGCAGACCGTTCCCGACGACCTCGAGGTACAGCCTGTGCCTCTGACTCAATTCGTGTTGGGCCCGGCGTGCGCCTCAAGCCGCGCTCGCGTCGGGATACATGTCCGCGGTCTCCAGGACATCACTGTCCTTCGTACCGCGCGTGTAGTCGACCTGAAGCATCAGCGCCGTCGATCCGATCAGATGAAGGCGGACCTTCTCCTTGGCTGGGAGTTTCCAGCCGTGGTCGAGGTCCCTAAAGAAGTCATGAATGACCGACACGTGCGGCTCTCAGTGCCTGGGCGAAATCCTCTGGCTGAAGCTCGCTGAGGATGCGCCACTTCCGTGAAATGGCGGACTGGGCCTTCCTGATTTGGTCGAGTGTCTCTTCGCTCCGCACGCTCGGGTCAAGAAGATCCACGTCTGATGGTGAGCCGCTCGACTTCAAGGCCCTGCTGGCGGTCTTGACGAAAAGCTCGAGAACCAGGGCTGCGCGGTTGGACGCCTGCGCCCAGGCCCGCGGCGCCTCTGTCCGCACCTCGCGGGAGATTGCCTCTACGGTGTTCTCGCAAAGCCATCCGAGCCGTCGTTCGAAGCCGATGCGCGATAGGTCCTGGTAGATTCTTGGCAGCCGGATTCGATCCGCGTTTGAGACCAGGACGGGCGCCAGCGCCGTCGTGTGGCGGGGATCTCCCTCGCAGAGGGTCTCCTCCACGGCGGTGACCACGTCATCGAGGTCATCGCTCGGCAGGACGTGTTCAGCTTCCCGGAGATGATGGGCGCCTAGGCGAGCGAGCGCGTTCTGGATCTGCGATTCGTGGTCGTGGGCGTCGTCTATGAACCGAGCGGCGGTGACGTTGAACAGCTTCAAGATGAGCAGGTACTGCTCTGCCGTGAACGAACCACCGCCATTCTCGATCTCGCTAAGCCGGCTCTGCGACAGCCCCAACCTCTTGGCCAGCTCAGCCTGGGTCCATGCGCGTTCGCGCCGCAGGGTGCGAACCACCTCTGCGATGCGTTTTCGCGTCGCCGTGAGTGAGCTTGTTGCCATATCGCTATGCCGATGTTGGCATCGAAATATCGATATTGTGGCCCCCGCCTGACCGAGGGTCAAGCCCACACTCCACCCCAAGAAGCGGTCGGGCAGCGATTGCCGAGACCCACCCGTTCAGCCTGCCGGCCTTGCGCGCACCGTTGTGCGGCGTATCCCCGTTCGCGGCAGTGGCTACCCGCGGAAGCTCACGCAGCCTTCATCACCGCTCGGCTTCAATAACGAAGAATAAAGGCCTCCGCTGAGCCACCCGGTGAGATCGCCGCGACCCGACACAACTGCCCGGCCCTAGTCGGCGTGAAGGTGTAACCGATTACGCAAGAATCCCCGGCAGCCAACATCGTCTTGCAGGTCGTGGCAGCCGGGTTGCGGGTGTAGGCCCAGGGATCATCTATGGTAATGGTCAACGGGGCCGCGGGGCCGGGGCCGCCGTTGTGCAGGGTGAATTGAACCGCTCTGGTTTCGCCGTCCGCAACCGGTCCCAAATCCAGACTTGGGGGGTCGAAGGTGAGGGCAGCCGGTCCCGTCATGCCGAAATCGACGCCGGACAGGCAGAAGTCCTTCACGGGAATCTCTGCCGACCCGGACGGGATGCGCACACCGACTGCGTCGATATAAGGGGTATCCGAGATGGTCAGACTCTTGACCGTGGTACCCGCGTCGGCCGTGGTGAACTTGGTGATGTCCAGGATTTGACCGGAGGAGATGTCATCGAGGCCGTACTCCGCGACGAACCCACCCACGAAGCGGAGCACGGCGCGTACGCCCTTGGTGGGTGCGCCGGAGAACGTGAACGAGACAGAGGTGAAATTCCTGCCGATGACGTGCGGGGGCTCGTCAGGGGTGGCGTTCACAGCGATCTCGATTCCTAGGTCGGAATAGTCCCCCGTCGCGGGACGAACCGTTCCCGTAGCGCACAGGGCGGTGTTGCTGGACCAAATAGTCGTCCTTGTGCAGAAGGAGTCGTAGGTGATGGGCTCGCCCTCGCAGGTGGGGGAGGAAATGCTGGCCCCAGAACCAACGAGGACCCACGCCCAACCGCTCATCGCGCCTTCCGCCATCCCGTCGTTGAAGGTCACAGTCCCCATCAGGGCATCGGTAACGGAGCCCGTTGCCGACGCGGTTTGCAGCGCGGTGGCGGTTCTCGTCGCGCCTGTCGAGGACGCGGTGGCGGTTCCCGTCGCGCCCGTCGAGGACGCGGTGGCGGTTCTCGTCGCGCCCGTCGAGGAGGCGGTGGCGGTTCTCGTCGCGCCTGTCGAGGACGCGGTGGCGGTTCCCGTCGTGGCTGTCGAGGACGCGGTGGCGGTTTTCGTCGCGCCTGTCGCGGACGCGGTGGCCGTCCGTGTCGTGGCTGTCGCGGACGCGGTGTTCGTCGTGCTTGTTGCCGGTACAGTGTCTCCTGATGCGGTCGTCGTGACCGTGGACGCGGCAGAGCTTGTTCCGGTGCTGCTCGTCGGCGCGGCAGTCGCTGTGGTGCTGATCGAGCTGGTCGCGGTGCCGCTAGCTGGCCTCGATGCCCTGGTCGTGCTCGTCCCGGTGGCCGTACGGGCATCTGTCGCAGGCAAGCCGTCGCTGCTCGAACAAGCCCCGACCATCAGCAGCCCGGTCAGTGTCAGACAGCCGAAAGGAGCTCGTGCTGGCCTCATCTTCACCTTCGCCAAGAGTCGCGCGTCCGGGCGCGCAGTCGCCCTGCATCGTAGGGCAAAGGCGGACACTTCGCCGCAACTTGAGCACGGCTCCGCTCGCCCGCGCTATCGGCATCGGTCGAGCGAATCGCCTCGTCGAGTTGATCAGAGGCTCTCGATGATGCGCGTGGTTGGGACGGCGACGTTTCGTCGTGGGCGCGCGGCCATCCGCTTCTGGGGCGTGCCTGCAGACCGCGCCAACTTCCTGGGGTTCCGTTGCGTGCGCGGGGCAAAGTAGGTCTTTATCCTCTTCCACCTCCTGGAACCTGGAACCCACGCCCGAGCCCGTCGCCCCCTCGCCTCGCCGATCAATCCTGTGTGCCAGCCGCAATAGCCAGGAACTGTGCCGGCGTCAGGACCTCCACCCCACGGCAGGCTGACTTGGGGAAGTGGCGCAGGTTGCCGGTGACGAGGGGAACGGATGCGGCGAGTGCGCATTCGGCGAAGGCCGCGTCATCGGGGTCAGGGAGTCTCAGCGTTTCTCGCGGCCCAGCTTCTGCCCAGACGGCGCGGCACCGGATGGCATTCAGCACCTCGCTCACGTCAGCGGGCGCCAGGCCGAAGGTTGGGCGAACCAAGACCTCTGCATATTCGGAAATGATCCGGTCATCGATTACCGCGATCACAGAGCCGGCGCGCAACCAATCCACGATTCGCCCCGGAGTCCCTGAGGGCGAGAGGAACCCGGCCACCAGCACATTGGTGTCGATGACGGCCCGGATCATCGCCGGCTCTTGCGTTCCTTGCGCGCAGCCGCAATTTCTCGCTCGATGTCGCCCATCGCCATCGTGTTCGTGCCGGCCTTGCGGGCCGATTCGCGCGCGCGGGCAAGCGCCATCCGGCTGCGCGAATCACGGACAGCCTGGATAACCACATCGGGGTCATCCGTCGGACCGACATCAATCAACACCGCGACGGGCCGCCCGTCGCTGGTCAGCAGGAGCTCTCTCTCCTCCGCCAGTCGCTCCTTCAGGCGTCGAGGCTGCTTGAGGTCCTTGATAGCAATGAGGTTCATTTAAAGGTGATTATACAGCATCCGAATAGGGGCGGCCTGCACGTGTCTCGGCTGACCGCGTTCACCATGACGCCGCAACAGAGCGAGCCAGACCCAACGTCCTGTCATCACGGATCGTCCTAATCAGCGAAGATCCCGGTCACGCCGCTGTCCCGTACGATCACCCACTGACGACTCTGCCCCTTACCCCCGGCAACGGCTCACGCGGCGGACGGATGAACCGCTGTGATTCCAGGCAGTCCGTCGAAGTCAGCGGTGTTCAACGTGATGACGTGGGCCACACCATGGCTGGGCATCACCGCGGCGAGCATCATGCGCGCGCTTGCCACGGACTTGCGTCCCTCCTACCAGGGCGAGCCAGTGCTCGAACGCGATCGGCCCTTCGTCGAGCAACCGGAACTGACCGCGCAAACGGGCGATCACGGCCATCGCCTTGGCTGGAGGCCAGCCGAAGCCGTTGACCTCGGCGGGTCGTGTCGCCACAACCCAGAGTTCCACCAGCACCTGGGGCGCCAGCACAAGAGAGTGGCCGGCCGAAAGCAGGCGGCGTATCGCCTCTTTCACCGCCCGTGTTCAGGTGCGGCGGGCTCCATCAGCCGCACTACGACGTTCGTGTCCAGCAGGTACGTGCTCACCGATACAGCTCGTCTCGATCCAGTGCCGCGAGCGGGATAACGGGCGCGCTCGGCAGCTCGGCGAGGAAGCGGTCGAAGGCCGCCGCAGCCTCGAACGGCTGGCCTGCGCCCGAATGCGGCAACACGATCACATCCGCCTCACCCGGCGGGAAATCATCGGGAAGCTGCACCACCACCTCACGGTCCGCGCGCACTGTCACGGTCGTCCTGTGCGCCCGCATGTCCCAAGGTTACCAGATGCGCTCGCGACGCACACACCCGCCGGCAGCGACACCTCGATCTCTTGGTTGGAGAACTCGCGGTAGACGATGGCGTACGGATAGGCGCCCACGAGGACACGGCGGACGCCTCTGATGAGAGGCCAGATCGATGACCTCACCGGTGCGGTGGCGGATGGCTGCGACGAAGCGCGCCCCCATTCCGGTCACGCGATGGTCGTACCAGGAAGCCGCGTCCTGCAGCTCCGCCTCGGCGAGCGGGTTGAAGCGAAGGGGCTCAGCGCCGGAATGCGGTTTGTCCATCGCATCCGCGCCGGTCATACTTCGGTCGAACATCGTACGTACGCCGAGAGCCACCATGATCAAGAAGCTCACAGCAGTTGGAAACAGCCTAGGCCTCATCATTGAGCGCCCGATTCTGGACCTTCTCGACATCGACAAGGACACGCCCCTCGAGGTCCGCACCGATGGCGAGGCGCTGATAATTCGCCCATCGCGCAAAGGGCGGTCCTCACGCATCAGGAACGCGGCCGACCGCATGATGAAGGCCCATGACGAGGCGCTGAGGAAGCTGGCCAAGTGACGACTGAGTCGCCCGACTTTCTCTCGGCCGAAGACGTTCTCGAACTGCACGCCATGCAACTCGCGCGTTACGGCGGTGGAGTCGGCGTACGGCAGCGCGGTCTCCTGGAATCAGCGGTGGCCCAGTCGCAGGCTTCTTTCGATGGGCAGTTCGTTCACAGCGACGTCTTCGCCATGGCGACCGCTTACCTTTTCCACGTCGTGCGAAACCTCCCTTTGTCGACGGCAACAAACACACGGGCCTCGTCGCTGCACTGGTGTTTCTAGACCTCAACGGCATCACGGTTGAGCATGACTCCCTGCCCTGTACGAGCTCACGATGGGCGTGGCGTCGGGCAGGATCAGCAAGGACGAGGTCGCCGAAAGGCTTCGCCGAATTGCCCAGGGACACTGATGCTCGCTCCCTCGGGCGGCTCCTTGAGCCGCCGGTGGATTTCCGGACAGAACGGCGTCTGCTTGCGCCCCGCGGCCCTTTACATTGCGGGAAATGGCGAAAAATGGTGCGTGACAGTACAAAACCATGCGGGGGTGGGGTCAGAAGATGCGGGTGAGGGGTCACCGGA
>JAEXQJ010000240.1 GCA_023438785.1 Pseudomonadota bacterium | reverse complement strand
CGCCACGGCAGATCCCCCCTTCGCCGTAACACGCAGTCTGCAGCTTGAGAGCCTATCTGCTTTACCCGTTGTGCCTGCTGCTGGGTTCGGGGGCCTGTCTGGGCCGTCACCGGATCCGCTCGCTGGGCGGACTTGAGGCTCGCGCGGTGGCCGCCGCGCGGGCGCGCGAAGCCGGCGTGGCGACGGCGCTCTACCGGGGCGCGCTATCTCGCAGCCTCTATTCACGCTGCAAGATGTATCCATCGGACTCACAGGCGTTCGATCTGCGTGCCGCCCACTGCGGACCATTGTCGTCATCGATACTGGCCATCTCCCGCCTTTTCCTAGAGGAGGAGGCCGGACCGCAAACACTGCCTGCCACCCTCGTCGAGGGTCGCGTGCGCTGGCTCGACATTCCGAGCGCAGATCAGTGCGCGCCATGAAAGCGATAGGGGGACTGGGTGCCCTCGCCCTGCTTCTGCTGTCGATCCCGGCGCGGGGACAACCACAAGACGCGGGTTGCCCCCGATTCGACCCCTGCAACTCAGGGCAATTCAGCCGGACCATGCTGGACAAGCTGCGGTCGCGCCATCTGCTCGATGTGCACGGGCTGGTCCAAGTGGCCCAGAGCATATGCCCCGACTCGCCCGATCGCTTCGCCTGGTCTATCTGGGACGCCCTGGCTCTCGAAGAGTTGGACGAGCCCCTGCGCGCGCAGGCGGCGTTGCACGAGGTGTTGATCACAGGACCAGCGCCCGAGCGCGCTCGAGCTGCGGTTCTGCTCGCTCTGGGCCACCTGCGCCACGGTGACGAGGCGGCATTCGAGGCGAGTCGCTCCCACCTCACAGGAGCGGACGCGACTCGCCTCGCGGCCCTGGCCGCCCTCGCCGATGAGCGTGGATTCGCACGGCGCCTGGCCCTGCTTCCGAATCCCCAACGAGACCAGGTGGCGGTGTGGTCTGCCGAATACCGACGGGCGCACGCACGTCGTCCGTGGCTGGCGGGCGCGTTGAGCGCGCTCGTACCCGGCGCCGGGCAAGCCTATGCGGGCTCGTGGCAGGGCGCCGCCGTGGCGCTCGTTCTCAACGCCGCCCTCATCGGAGCCACGGCCGAGCTGGCCTACCACCGTCTCTATTTCAGCGCGGCCGCAGCAGGAACGGCAGCCTCGGTGTTCTACGTGGGCAACATCCTGAACGCGGCCGATCTGGCCCAGCGTCGCAACGAACGCGCTGCGGCCCCGGCCCGCGAGGCCGTCGAACGCCTGCTCGTTCCTGAAGCGTATCCGTAGCTGACGCCGCGGCCGCGCGGGCCGCGATAGTCACGCCGCCCCCGCCGCGGCTCGGGCCCGCCAATCAGGTCCCAGAAGCTGCGTGGGGTGCTTCGGCATGACCGTGCCGGCCAAGTTCAACTCTCGCGGCCAGGACGGAACGGCGGAGCGCGCGGAGGGGAGCGAGGATGCACCGAGGGAGGGGCCCATCTATGGCGGAAGGCCGAGCGCTTGGCGGACGAGGGCACGCTCTTCGGATGGCAGTTGCAGGAGGACGCCCTGGTCGCGCGGCTCGCCGGTCAGGTAATCGATGCCGGCGCGAAGGAGGCGCAGGGGAAGCGCCAGGGCGGGTTGGTCGGCGGCAGCGGCCTGCCACGCGGTCAGCCACTGCCTGAAGACGTCCGGAGCAAGCGAAGACGTCTGCAGCCTCGACAACTGCGAAACGAGGGCATTGCCCAGGAAACTCAAGACGCCGTGGCGTGCGTAGAGGGTGACTATCTCGGCTACGCGGGGCCGCCAGACTTCGGGCGATCCGAAATGCAGGAAAGGTGTCCAGAGAACCGTCTCCGTCAGAATCGGCAGTATGGAATCCTTTTCGACGTCGTCCCCCAGCGCTGAGGCGAGCCATCGGACAGCGTCCTGCAGGCGGTCTGCACCGAGGTGCAGGATTGTCAGCATGTACTTCGCCATCGTGCTCCAGGGCGCGGAGCCCTGCGGCAGCTCGGCCGCCTGCTCATAGTCACGAATGGCTTCATCAATCCGGCCTTCTCGGGCAAGGGAATAGGCTCTGGCTGTGAAGGCTCGAGCCCTGTCTTCCGCGCTGAGGGCTGCTAGACCGAGTGCACGTGTCAAATCGGCGAGCGCGGCCTCCGCACTGTTGGCCGTCGCACGGAGCTCTCCTCTGAGCGTGAGTGCTGCCGCGACGTCGCCCTCGGTGGCTTCGGGATCCTCGATTACTCTCCGCAGGTCCTCGATGGCTTCTGCTGTCTTGCCCAGGTGGGCACAGCCTTCCGCGCGGAGCCGAAGGGCCTGGAGGCGGGTGGAGGACGCTTCGGCGGACTCGGAGGCGCTGGTGTAGTCGGCAAGAGCCTCCTCCACGCGCCCGGCCAACTCCTCTCGGTCGTACCAAACCCGCAGGAAGTCCACGATCACGCCTAGCGGCTCGGCGCGGCCCGTCTCCTTGACTTGCATGCTCAAGCGCATGAGCGGTTCGGCCAATTCGTAGAGGGCTTCGCGGCCGCGCTGGGTGCTGACCACGTAGCCCATTTCGCGGAGTTGTTTGAGTTGGGGCGTGGCGGTGGTGTGGGCAACGAAGAGGCGTTCGGCGATCTGTTTGACGGGGATGGGCTGACCCACCTGGCAGAGCAGCTCGACGATCCGGCGCTGCAGCGGCGAGAGCCAGCGCAGGCGTTCCTGGTAGTAGGGCGTCAGTTGCTCGTCAACCATCTTCTCGAAGGGCTGCACGAGTTGATCGAGTGGCTCCTTCGAGAGCAGCTCCGAGAGCACGATAAACAGTCGATGGTTGCCGCCGGCCAGGTGGTGAATGGCGTGGATCCGCGCCCGACCGCGCGGCGTCCCGAGGTAGGCCTCCAACTCCGTGTCACTGTTGAGCTGGGCAATCTTCCTGAGCAATTCGATGGCTTCGTCGACAGAGAGCGGCTTGAGGTGGTGATGGTTGGTTGGCAGGGTAAGCAGATCCAGACGAAGCACTGGATGCTGGACAAGGCCAGCACGGGGAGCGGCACCGCGTGCCATCGAAAGAGGCACTCGGAGAATCGTCCGAGATATGGAAGGATTCCTCTCCCGCGAGTGACGGCCGCCTCGCAGCCGCCTACAGCGCGTCTTCAATCATTTTGCGGACGGAGTCCTCGAAGTCGTGCGGAGCTTCGATCAGGCAGCGGTGGCGGGCCGGCGGCGGGGTTGCCTGAATCAGCTCGAAGCCGGGCTCCTCGATGACGCCCACGATTTGGGGGGCAGCGGCCATCACCTGAGCCGGGGTGGCGGCCGAGCCGAGCACAGCAGCGGCGGGCCGGGACGCCGGACGCGGGCGGAGGCGCGGCGAGGCGGCGGCAGGCGCGGGTTCGCTCAGCTCCTCCTTCGCCATGATGGACAGGTGGCGACTCGGCTGACGTTCGGGTTTCGCGGTCACCAGCGCGGGGGACGCGGTCTGCAGCGCAGGCGCCTGCGGCTCGACCGCCACAATGACCGCGGCAGCCAGGACAGGCGCGAGGGCAAGGCTGGTCTTGGCGCTGCCGAGGAGGGGCGGAAAGAGGGCGCGCAACCCACCGAGCACCTCGCGCAGGCGCTGCAGGCTACGGTGGATGCGCGTGCGGATCGTGGCCGGCGCCACCCCCACGCGCGCCGCGGCGGCCTCGTCGCTCATGCCGGCCCAGTAGCGCAGGAGCAGGGCGCGCCGCTGATCGCGCGGCAGCCGGGATAGCGAGCGCCGAAGCACACGCCGACACTCACCGGACAGCAAGTCCTCCTCGGGCGTGCCGCGGCGTGCGGCTCCGGACACGCATCCATGGCCACCACGACCGGCCCCCGCCTGCGCCATAGGTCCACGGACAGGTTGCGGAAGATGCGCTCCAGCCAGGGCTCGACGCGGCCATCAGGTGCCGGTTTGCGCACGGCCCGCAGCACCGCCTCGGCGCCCAGGTCGCGGGCCGTCTCGACCCCCAGGCGAGCGGCATGTCGGCGAGCCAGCAAATGACCGTGTCGTAGGAGCGCTTGGCCTCCCTGGATGGTCATGGTGGTCACCTCCTGTGTGGATCAACGCACCACCTGCCCGATCGTTCCCCACCTGCACTTTCAATCTATCACCCTTGCCGCCCCGAGCCAGCAGCCAGCTCTCCCCGCGGCGGGGAGGCACCTTGGGCCAAGGGAGAACGGACCGCTGGGATGGCGGGCCCTGTTCCCTCAACGTGGGGCGACTTGGGGCCGACGACGAAGGCGGTTCGGTGGGCGTGGGCCGGTGGCGGGCAGGCAGGAGTCTGGGCGAGGGACGGCTGGACCCCGTCTTCGCAGCAACAGCTTGCGCGCGCCAGCGCAGGCTTCGCTCCTCAGGTGACCAGGCTTCCGCTGCGGCCACGCTCATCGTGTGGCGCACATCAAGCTGGGAGGGAGACGTCGACCCACACCGCGCCCCTGCAGCCCCGGGGCCAGGAGAAGTCGGTATACTGAGTTGTCCCGGGGCGCCGGCGTTCACCTGACCCGTTCCCAACCACGAGGCATCTCCCATGACAAGACTTTGGCTCTCAGGTCGTGGCGGCGTACCGACGGTTCGTTCATGGCTTCTCCACCTGGCCCCCCTTACGGCGCTGGTGGCCGTTGCCTGTTCGAATCCTGCCATCAGCTCCAGCGCGGGCGGGAAGGGGGGAGGCTCCGCCGGAACCGGAGGAGGACTGCTTCCCGGTTCGCCTCTGCCCGACGGCGGCCAGGCCGCGGATCGCCCCACCGGCGGCCGGTGCGGCGACGGCATCCTCCAGGTCAACGAACAGTGCGACGACGGCAACAACGTCAGCGGCGAGGGCTGCAATCGAATCTGCCAACTGGAAGCCAACTGGGATTGCCCCACGGAGGGAAGGCCCTGTGAGTACCTCGGGGTGTGTGGGAACGGCCATTTGACATCGAACAAGACCTGCGACGACGGCAACACCCAGAGCGGTGATGGCTGCTCCGCCGATTGCCAGACCGTCGAGACCGGCTACATCTGCCGCGTGCCTGGCAAGCCCTGCACCACACGCTGTGGAGACGGGCTGGTCCGGAGCTTCGAGACCTGCGACGACGGCAACACCGCCGGTGGCGACGGCTGCTCCGCGACTTGCAAGATCGAGCCGGGCTTCGACTGCAGCGGCAGTCCCAGCACGTGCAAATCGACGGTGTGTGGAGACGGGAACAAAGAGGCTGGCGAGACCTGCGACGACGGCAACACCCTGCCCTACGATGGTTGTTCCTCGAAGTGCCAGAGCGAGCCCAAGTGCGGCACGGACACCAGCGCGGTGGGCGCCTGCAAGAGCACGTGTGGAGACGGGATCCTCTGGCGCGGCATCGAGGACTGCGACGATGGCAACGTGTCAGACGGCGACGGCTGCGCGCACGACTGCAAGGTCGAGGCGGGATTCACCTGCAAGTCCTTCTTCGACGATCCTCCGCCGAAGCTGGAGATTCCGATCATCGCCCGCGATTTCGAGTCCTACTCGGCTGGCAATCCGCCCAGCGGACACATCGATTTCGGACACTACTGCTGCGACGACAGCCTGCAAAAGGGCAAGGGACTCCTGCGCTCCACGTTGGACACGGACCACAAGCCGGTTTGGGCAGGGCCGGAGCTCGTTCCGGATCCGACGCAGATCCTTTTCACCGGCAAGGCCGCTTTCGATCAGTGGTACCGCGACGTCGACGGCGTCAACCAGACCTTCTATCAGAGCCTCACCCTGCTGCAGAACGCGACCAGCAAGACCACCTATTCGATGAACAGCGACACCGACGAGCCCTTCTACGATCGCTGCGGATTCTTCCCGCTCGACGATCCCGACAAGCCGATACTCGACCAGAACACGAAAGAGCCCAAGACCTACCCCTATGACTCATCCAAGCCCGACGGCCGCATGTGTCACGCCTATCAAGGACTGGGGTTCGGCAACGGCTGGGCGGATCACAACTTCAGTTTCACCACCGAGCTGCGCTACTGGTTCCAGTATCAGGGCACCGAAACCCTGAAGTTCACCGGCGACGACGACGTGTGGGTGTTCATCAACGGCGTCCTCACCGTCGAGATGCCGGGCATACACAATCGCTCGGTGGGCACGGCCATCCTCGACGCGGCGAACGGAACGGCTCAGGTGGGCTACGGCGAGCGACCTTCTTCGTACACGACGGTGGATCTGCAGATGACCATCGGCAGCGTCTATGAGGTCGTCGTGTTTCAGGCGGAACGATGGTGCTGCGGCTCGAATTACATGCTCACCCTGGCGAACTTCATCGGCGGCCGGAACCAGTGCGTTCCCACCTGCGGAGATGGCGTGACCGTGGGCGACGAGGAATGCGACTGCGGTGACGGCTCGGGGCCCACACCCGCGGGCTGCCCCGGTCCCAACAGCGACACGACCTACGGCGGGTGCTCCACCCAGTGCAAGTGGGGCCCCTTCTGCGGCGACGGCTTCGTGCAGTCGGCCCCGAACGGGCCCGAGGAGTGCGATAAGGGCAAGAGCAACGGCGACCCCAGCCTGGGCAGCGAGCAGTGCAGTCTCGCGTGCCGCAAGCCTCGTTCCTGCGGCGACGGCGACCTGGATAGCGATCTGGGCGAACAATGCGATCTGGGTGACCGGAACGGCCTTCGGCTCGATCGCGACCAGCAGCCCCTCAGCGATCCCGACGACCCCAAGGGTCAGGTGTTCTGCACCGTCGACTGCCAGATCCCGCCCCAGCTCGTGCTCTGAGTGTTCGACCGTGATTCGGCGACAGCCGGTCGCGGTGGGAGCTAGAGCCTCGACGGCTCAAATCGGTCGCGAAGACGCGGATCTGCGTCGCATCCCTTCGTTGCTCGTCGATCAAATACGTCGAGTCTTCTCCCGAGTCGCGCCTCGGGCTGCTCGCATCTCGGCGTCTTTGCGCAGACCGTTCGGTGCTCTAGCCGCCCTTGCGCGGCACCATTCCGGGCAGGGTGTAGCCGGCCCTCGGCCTGTCGCCGGGGTTCACCTTGATCGCGCCCCGGGTGGAGGTCGGGCCGGCAGCCGCCGGCTCCTCGCTGGCCACCTTCGCGTCCTCACCACCGCTCGCGCGCTGTTCCCTGAGGCGCCGCACCTCCTCCTGCGCCTCTCCCAACTGCGTCTGCAAGAGCTTGAGCTGTTGTCTGAGGGTGTCCTTCTTCGCCTCTGTCGCAGGCTCGGGCTCGGCGCTCTTCCGGTTCAGCTCTTCACGAAGCTCGGAGTTCTCGTTCTGCAGTTGCCGCGCGCTCTCCTTGGCGGCCAGGTAGTCATCCTTCTGGGCCGTCCGGGCGAGGAGCCTCCGTTGCGAGAGCAAGACGAAGGTCAGCCCAAGCGCGACGAGCAAGAAGGCCGTGCCGCTCAAGGCGAGGATGACGACCAGGCGCGAATTCGTGTCGGCCAGGGCGCGACGAACGGCGGTGGCTTCGGCTGTGGCGCGTGCCTCGGCCTGGCTGGCCTGCTGCTCGTTGGCCGCAGCCGTGGCCAGCCTCCCACCTTGCTCCTCCAGCCTTCGTTCCAGGCCGGCCGCCCTCTGGTTGGATTCAGCGAGCGCCTGCAGGAATGCCGCGGCCCTGCCCTCCGCCTCGGCCCGCGCCACCCGCTCGCCGCGCACCTTGGCGCCCAGGGCTTTCAGGGCCAGATCCGCGGCCTGAGAAGCGGAGTCCGGAGCTCCCGCGCTGGACGGCGCGGCCTCCGGGGAGACAACCGCCGGCGAGGCAACCGCGGGCGCAGCCTGAGCTTCCGGCTCCGTGGCCGCCGGTTCCGCCTGGGCCGCAGCGGGAGCGGCTTTCTCGGCCGGCCGCGAGAGCGCGGATGTCACGGCCGGGGCCGTCTCGGTCGGTTGCGCCGGCGTCTCCGCCCTGGATGGCGAACGATCGAGGGAAAGGAACACCACCGCGAGCAGCACGACTTTTCTCATCCCGTTTCTTCCTTCCTCACTACAGACGCTTGGCACGAGCTCGATTCGACGAGGTCATCATCATTTCCGGGCCACGGTCGCAGTCTCGTGCGCCTCTTCCAGGACGTCGAGCACGGCCTCAGGGGTCAGCTCGTAGAGATAAGGATGGCCGTTGATGAAGAGCATGGGCGTGGCGTTGACCTTGTTGCGCAGGCCCTCTTGTTTGGCCGCCACCAGCTCATCGCGCAGCTTGGGATCTGCCGTCAGGCGCTCGAACGCGGGGCGCGCCATGCCCACGGCCTCGGCCCACTCGGGCAACGCCGTGGCGGCAAAGGCGTCGAAACGCGCGTACGACAACAACACGAAGGGCCAATACCGCCCCAGCTTGGCAGCGGCCAGGAAGGCCAGACCGCCCTCGGTGGAGCCCGGATGGCTCTTCAGCGGGAACGGACGCAGGTACAGGCTGACCTTCCCCGCGAGTCGCCCGTCGGTGACGGCCGCGTGCAGGGCGGGAACCATGAGCTTGCAGAACGGGCACCGGGCGCAGGCGTAGACCACCACGGTCACCGGGGCGTTGGCAGCCCCGGCGCGCACGCTCTCATCCAGCGCGATCGGGGCGCGAGGACCGGTGGGGAACAGCGTCTGGGCGCGTTTGACGAGCAGCGATTCGATCTCCCTACGCGTCTTTCCGGCCTTGACCTGGCGGCACAGCTCGTTCGCCAGGCGCACCACGACCGGCTTGACGGGCTTGCTGGCCAGGCAGCGCGCGAAGGTGTCGTCGCAGCCGTCGTAGGGGTGCAGGGCCGCCAGCAGCTCCTGGACCGCCGGTTTCTTGTCGGGCGGCAGCGAATCGCAGAGCGCGGTCTGCGCCAGGGCCGCGCGCCCCGTGAGCAAGCCGAACAGAATCAGGGCAGCGAGGGCGATCTTCATGCGGTGGTCTCCTTGGCCAGGCCGCGCCTGGCCAGCCAACGATCCAGACCCAGCGGCCTGCGATCGAGAAGCACAACGTACAGGGCCAACATCAGCCAACTCAAGTCGCGCAGGATGGTCCGCCACGAGATGGGATCCTCGGCGGCGCCCTGGGAGGCAAAGCACCCGCACGACATATCCAAGCCGTGCGCTATGGCGCCCACGATGGCGACCGTGAACATGGTCATCATGCCGGCCACCAGCAGCGCCGCGGCCCGGCTGCGCAGGCCCAACACCAGCAGGAGCGCCGACGCCAACTCCACCCAGGGCAATACGATGGCCAGCGGGTTCACGAGGTCGAGTGGCAGGATCTGGTAGGTCGCGATGTCGATGGCAAACGCTCCCGGATCGAGCAGCTTGTGCCAGCAGGCCAGCAGGAAGATCACGCCGAGGTAGAGGCGCGCGCCCAGCCCCAGCACGGCGTGGCCACGCCAGTCCAGCCAGCGCCTCATAGTCCACCTCGCACGATCTTCTGCAGCGCCGGCGCGCCGCCCTCCACGAAACGCACGTTGCGGATCCCGCGGCCCGCGATCTCGCGCGCCAGGTGCTCGCCCGAATCGGGGCTGGCCCCGTCGCCGAAGACCACCACGCGCGCGGCCCGCGACGCGGCGATCTGGCGCAGCAACTCGGGACAGGTCGGTTCGAGGTAATCGAACGGAACACTCATGGCGCGGGGAGGATGCCAGCGCTGATGGTCGGCTGCCGCGCGGGCGTCCACCAGCAGAGTGCGCGCGTCGGAAAGGAGGGGATCGACGGCAGGGATGGACTGCGCATCCGAGCCCTCGGGACAGGGGACCAGGATCTGATACTCCGTGCGCTGGACCAGCGGAATGCCGCCCGCGCGCAGGGCATTGCTGCCCACGCCCACCACGGTGCAGCCCGCGAGCACGATGAGGGCATCTCGAACCGCCGTGCGCAGAGAGGTCACTCCACGCATGACGAGCTCCGTTGCGCCGCCTCGTCCTGGCGGAGCAGGTCTTGTACACGCTCGGCCAGCTCCGCGCTGCCAAACCCGTACGGAAGGGCCACGTGATCGGTCGGCGAGGCGCCAGCCGGCAAGCCGGGATCCGCGGTGAAGGTCCAGATGAGCTTGGCCAGCAGACGGTGATCCGTGTAGTCGTACGGATCGGCCGTGCTCTCGCGTCGGGAAAGCTCGTACGTCAGCCCCAGCTTGAACGGGTCGACCACCGGCGTGAACCCACTGGCCGACACCTTGAGCAGCAGGTCGCGCCGATCCGTGGTCGGCTTGGCCGCGTCGAAGGCCCCTGCCGATCGGGGATAGACGTCCACGCTGGCCAGCACGCCGGCGCGCAGCGACCAGCGCCGGGGCAAACGCATCTCCGCCGAGGTCAGCAACGTAGCCCCGCGCAGATCGTAGGCGTCCCATTTGGCGTCCTGATAGCGGCCGCTGAGCGCACCAACCAGGCGCACGCGCGCGTTCACCTCGAATCCCCCGCCCAGGCCGCCGTCCATCTCCAGGCGACTCCGGCCCATGTCGCGATACCCGCGGTGGCCCACGCCGCCGAACACGGTCAGCCCGGCCAAGGGCTCCAACTCCAGCTCGCCACGATGGGCCTCGGAGAACCACAAGGGCCCAGTGGCGTAGCGATCGCCGCCCGCCAGCAGCATCGCCTCATAGCGATAGGCGAGCAGGGTGTGGCGGCCCAGCAGGACGCCGGGGCGCCCGCCCAGGGTCAGGTAACTGAAGTCGCGGCCCGCCTCCTGCTCGTAGCCCAAGGCGCGCGCCTCCAACTCCAGCGAAGGCCGGATCGCGACGTGGGTCGGCACGACCAGGCGCACCCAGGTCGTGGTCTGGGCCAGCGGACTGCTCTCGCCCTCACCCCGCGAGGCCGGATCGGTCGGCGAGCCCGCCCGGGCGTTGGAAGCCCAGCCCAGGCTCACCTCCACGCGCCCCGAGACCGGCGGCAGGTAGCCCGGCTCCAGGCGCGCCGTCAAATGGGCCAGGGCGGCGCGATCCTCGGCGTAGGCCACCCGCGCCGCGCGTGCACGCTGCAGGTGCTGGCGGGCCTGCTCGGGCGACTCGGTTTCGTCGAGCATGGCCATGAGCAGATCGCGGCGCGCTTGGTCCGGCTCCCAGCCCGCGCAGGCACCGTCGAGCAGCCCGCGGGCCTGGTCCAGGGCGCCCAGCCGAAGCTGAATCCAGCCCAGCCAGAGCTGCAGATCGCAGTCATCCGGATGCATCTGGGCGGTCGTCGCGGCGGTGCGCAGGGCCCAGAAGTCGTTGTGGTCATCGAGATAGGCGCGGACCAGCAGCAGGCGCAGGGTCTTGTCGCCCGGCTCGGCCTGGATGGCCTGCTTGAGCCCTGGGATGGCCCGCGCGGCCTCACCCCGATCGAGCAGGGCGCGAGCGGAGAGCGCGGCCGAGTTCTCGGCGTGCACGCGCGCGGGCAGCAGCAGCAGCAGGCACAGGAGCGCCCGCCTCACGGCTGCCCCCGATCGGCACAGCAGCGGAACCCCTTGGCTGAAGGATCCCAGGTGGCGTCGTAGTCGCAGCGGTGCAGGAGCTCCGAGTCGATGCAATTGAAGGCCCCGCCGCGAAAATGCTCCTGGCCGTCGTCACTGTCCACCAGCTCCCAGACATTGCCGTTCACATCCATGACCCCGTAAGCGTTGGCGCAGCCCGCGAAGCTGCCGGTCGGCATGACGTGGGGGCTGGCGCCGCACAGGCTGTCCTGCCCCGGGGCCGGCCGGGTGAAGCAGTGGGGGTACGGGCAAGCCGCTAGACCCGCGCACGCGGGATTGCCACAGTCGCAATACGTATCGATGCCGTTGCATGTGGCAGGCTCGTAGCTGGGGCCGTAGACGTAGGGATTGCGACCGGCCTGACTGCAGGTCTCGAACCATTCATCGGCACGGCACAGGCGCTTGCCCATGGTCGCGCACCCTGCCCGCGCCTGGGCCAGCGTCACCGGCTGCCAAGGCAACACGCCCGCCCGCGTGCTGGCGGTGAGGGCGCTGCCCCCGGAGGTGGCGGTGGCGTCGCTGCGCGAGGCTTCGTACATGTCGATGCAGAAGTCCCCGACCGGTGCCATGAAGGGTGGGCAAACGCCGCCGTCGGCGTCGGCAAGGGGGGCCTCGGGTGCGGCGTCCGGAAGGGGAGCCTCGGGCGCGGCATCCGGAAGGGAAGTGACGGGGACATCGCCCCGCGTATCGACGGCCGGACCTTGGGCCGCGTCGTCGATGCAGCCGACCTCGCGGGCCGCATCCTTGCTACCGGCGTCCTCCGGGGCCGCGGGCGCGCCCGCATCGCTGACCCACCCGCCCGAACAGCAGCGGAAACCGCGTGCCGAGGGGGCCCAGTTGCCGGGGACGTAGTCGCAGCGGTGGAGGGTGGCCGAATCCGAGCAATTGAAGGCCCCGCCGCGCACGCTCATGTCCGAGCCGCCGGCCACGTGCTCCCAAAGGTTGCCGTTCATGTCCAGCACGCCCCAGCCGTTGGTGCAGCCGGCGAGCGTCCCAGTGGGTAGCAGATGGAAGCCGCTGCGGCCGAAGGTGTCGATGCCGTTGCACACCGCGGGATCGTAGCTGCTACCGTAGCCGTAGGTGGTGCCGGCGGGCCCCTCGCAGGCCAGCTGCCACTCGTCCGGGGCGCACAGCCGCTTGCCCGCGGCCTCGCAGGCCCGGGCCGCCTGCGCGTTGCTGGCCACCTGCCAGGGCAGCACGCCCGCCCGGCTGCGCGCCGGGGATTCCTGGCTCCCCGCGCTGGTCCCGGTGGCGTCCTCGCGCGAGGCCTCGTAGCGATCGATGCAGAACAGGTTCGCCACCACGGTCATGTCGTCTGGGCACTGGACCTGCGCCGTCGGCTGCGGCTGGCAGCGGTGACCCACGCAGGTGAAACCGCTCGAACACTCCGGGCTGGTCGAGCACTCGAACACGCAAGCGCCCTGTGCGCTGCACATCTGGGGCGAGGGACAGTCGGTGTTGCGATAGCAATGCGTCTTCACGCACCCGGCGAGGGCCAGACAGCACAGCAGCGCGCACAGTCGCGTCATGACGCGCCCATTTTGGACCTCTGGCCGCAACCCGGGGAGCTATTTCGCGGCCCACATCCAAGACAGGCTCCCCGCTCACGCACCGAGGCTGGCAGAGAGCGCGACACCCCTGGCGACAGAGGCGAGCGACTCAGGCCAGCCGCGCGCCAACCCTCGCGGACCCGCGTCCTCTTCACAGCGACGCCATCGATATGTCGTCGATACAACCACGTGACCGCGAGATGACAGCCCAATAGCGTGTATGGCGCAACACACTGCGCTTGCGAACAAACACCACAGAGAAAGGAATCGGCCATGAAATGTTCAACTCTGATCGCCGCCGTCATTGCAGCAGGGGCACTGGCGGCATCGCAGGATTCTTTCGCAACGGTCTCCATGAATCCCGATGCCTGCGTGTTGGTCTCCGGGAGTTCGCCATATCTCCAGATCTCTGGCGCCAGTGGTGGAGGCGGCATGTTCACGAACTACTCCGGCGGCTACGCTTGGGCCATGTGCCCTGTTCCTTGGCACGATGGGTCCTATAACTTCATGGTCAGCGGCAGCAGTACGAGCGCGGCCTGCTGGCTGATCACCTCAAGCAGCGGCGGCGCCAGCAGCGCGTGGGCCGGGACGCGCTCGGGCAACCAGGTCTCGTTCTACGTTCCGTTAACCGCCGGTTCGTACAGCGCGGAAATCCAGTGCTATATCCCCAATGGAGACTCGATCTGGTTCACGGTGAATTACTAGTCTCATTTGGGCGTTCTGAAGCGAGCTAGTCAGCCGCTGCCTCTCCCTTCGGCCATACGGCCGGGGCATGCAGGGTGGATGGCTCTCAATCACATCAACTCCGGTCAAGCGCAGGGAGGCGCCATCCACCCTGCCAGTTCTGGTCCCGCATCTGAGGCTCTGCGATGAAAAAAACCGCGTTCATCATCACGTCTCTATTGGCAGCATCTGCCATCGGAATCGGCGCCTACAAGCTTGGCCAGGCTCGCCCGCCACGGCCTTCTGGTGAGGCCATCTCGGCAGCGAGCACGGTTGACACCGAAGGCCCCGACAGAGACACCGACTTGGCCCAAGCGGTTCGACAGCTTGATCGCCGACTCGCGGCTCTGGAGGTCAGGCAGCTCCATGCACAGGCCTCGACTCCCCAGGCCACCAGCGTGCCCGCCGCAGCAAAGACGGAACCGTTCGATCCCGCGGCGAGCAGAGAACGAGAACAAAAGCGGGCTTCGGCGATCGAGGCGGCATTGAATTCGGAGCCCAGAGACGGAGTCTGGGCGCCAGCGAGCGAAGGGCAAATCAGAGGCGCGGTGGACGCCGCGATTAGCGAAGGCAAGGCGCAATTCTCCATAAAGGCGTTGCGGTGCCTCACGACGGTCTGTGAGCTGGTCCTGAGCGCGTCTAGCCCGGAGCAGCTCCGCGGCAGCCCTCTGGAGCTTGTGCGCCGTATCGGTGCGATGGGCAGCTTTGACATCGGAACACCAGAGAGAGCCGCTGATGGCAGCGCGACGGTTACCTATCGGATGTTTCGCAGCGGGCACCCACGCCCCGATGAGGGGACATAGACCAGGGCGTAGATCTCCTTCTCACGGCAGCGAGCGGCAGGGGAACGTCAACCCGCACATGAGGGCAGCCGAACGCGCCAGTCATCGCAACAACGCGGGCTTGCGGCTCCGACACCTCGGGAGGCCCGGGCTTGTCTTTGGGTTTCTGTCAACACCGGGGCTCAATCTACCGCGCTGGGTGGACACCGGGACGGGGCATTCGGCATGCGCGTTCATGAATTGCCGCGCCTTTTCTGCGAGATCAGCAATAAGCCTGCCGATGGCGAGCTGTCGGTTCTTGGCGTTAAGTTTGAAGCATATGCGAAACCAGTATGACTTGATTGTGGTGTAGGCGAGACCCAGTTGGTCTGAGATCTCCTTGTCCACCAAGCCATGGGCTGCGAGCTCGAGTATCTCCTGCTCGCGGACACTCAGGCCGGCTGTCTGGAAGAAGTCCTTGGTCGCGACGCCGAGGGCACCACCAACGTCGGCCTGTGGTCCTGAGCCGATTCTCCGAGACATGTGCCTTCCTGAGCTAGGGGGCCGAGGTCAGCTGGCCACTGCAGCGGCGTAGGGAAGACCACCCTTGCGTCGCTCGCCAATGCCTACGAACAGTCCGCGATTCAGTCTCCACAACAGGCGGTCTCGACGGCAAAGCCATTCCAGTCTCCCCTCTCACGCTGTCTCTGGCGGCGCGCAGCAGACTGCACATGGCAGTGCGCAATGTCAAGCGTCGGGCGTTGGCGTCGCTTGGTGTTCAAAGAGTGACGGTTCGTTTCCTTGCCAATAGGCGACCACGACTCGGAGCACTCGGATCCCTTTCTGAGAGCGAGGCAGAGGTGCCGAGGGGTCTGCCGACCGAGGGCCAGGCCGCGTCTGGCTGGTCTGGAAGGAGACGCGGGGCGCGATGTGCAAGGCGCTGGATCGTTCGGCATGGAAAGTTGCGACGTGCGGGTCTCGAGCCGGCTATCGTGAGGCATGGAGCGGCCCCCGACCATCCAACGTGTCCTCGCGCTACTCGTTCTTGGCCTGAGCGGAGTCGCGCTTTGGGTTCACGCGCGCAGCTACATGCCGTTCATGGTGGACGACGCCTTCATTTCCCTTCGTTATTCGTGGCGGCTTCTGCGCGGGCTGGGCCTGACCTGGACCGACGGCGAGCGGGTCGAAGGCTATTCGAATCTGCTCTGGGTCTTGCTGGTTGCAGCCGGCGGCCTGGTGCAGTCGAACCTCGTCTGGGTCGCACGCGGGTTGGCGTTTCTGGCGACCTTGGCGGGCTTTGCCGTTCTGCTGGCCAGTGGGCTGCGGCGGACGGGGCTTGCTGGCTTGTATTTCTCCGGGTTCGTCGCGCTCGCTCTCGCCTTCTGCGGACCCGTGGCGGCTTGGTCCATCGCCGGAATGGAACAGCCACTATTCGTGGCTCTGGTCCTGGCAGCGGCGCTCTCCTCTGAGGCCATCGTGTCCGCCGAATCAGATCCGCCTCCCGCCTCAGGTCTGTCTCTGGGCCTGGTGCTGGGATTGCTGTGTCTCCTGCGACCCGATGGCGCCATCTTCACCGCGGCGGCCGTGCTTGCGGTCCTGTGCGGGCGGGGCCTACGCGGGGCCACCCGCCGGCTGCTCATGTGGGTGATGCTTCCCCCAATTGTCTGCGTGCTCGGCCAACTGGCATTCCGCGCAATCTACTATCGGGACTTGTGGCCAAACACCTATTACGCCAAGGGCGCGTTCAGTTGGGTGCGTGTGCAACAGGGCTGGCGATACATCCGCTTCTCCCTTCGGCCGCTGGCGGCCTTGTGGGTAGCGGGAGGTCTGACCGTCGTGGTGGCGGCCTTCAGTCGGGAGCTTCGCCGTCGCATTGGGTTTGTGGTTTTCGCGTGGATCCTGTGGCTCGTGTACCTCTTCCGGATCGGCGGCGACATCTTCCCACAGCGCCGGCAGCTCCTCCTTGTGCTCGCGCTGGCGGCCTATCTGACGTTGGCGCTCCTGCAATGGCTGTGGCAACGACGTCACTCCGTGCGCTTCTTGGCGTGGGTGGTCGGACCGCTCTTGCTCGTGTGGCTTTGCGTCGGGCAGCGCAAGGATTTTGCCCGCCGTTTGGCTCTCCTCGACACGGGACACTGGAGCGGGCGACCGGTTGGGTTGTTCCTGCGCAAGGTCTTTGAAAACCAGCGCCCCCTGCTCGCCGTGGATGCCGCCGGTGCCTTGCCATTCTTCTATGAGCTCCCTTGCCTCGACATGCTGGGGCTGAATGATCGCTACCTCGCCCACCATCCGCCCTCCGGGATGGGCACGGGCTTCATTGGTCACGAGTTGGGCGACGGGCGCTACGTGCTGGCGCGCAAGCCGGACTTGATTGCCTTCTGGACGCCGGTCGGTGGCGAGATCGCACGGTATCGCAGCGGCAAGGAGATGATGGCGGAGCCCGACTTCTATCACCTGTACCAAGCCGTCACGTTCGAGACTGACGATGCCTCGCACACGCGAACCACGCTCTGGCTGCGGCGGCGGGACGGTCGCCTCGGTGTGCAGGCGCATGGCGATCGGATCGAGGTGCCGGGCTACCTTCTAGAGGGCGGCGAGGGTGTCGTGCGCCTCGACGATCGGGGGCGGCTCCACGTTTCGCTCAAGCCAGAGGACCGGGCGATACTGCGTGATGTGCACCTGCCGGCCGGTCGCCTGGCCGTGCAAGTCTTGGCGGACGGCCCGGTCAGCGCGAGCATTCTGGTTGGCAGGCAATTGCTCGTGCCGGACGACACGGGCACTTTCACGCTCGAGGCCAAAGCAGCCGAGCTGGGCGGCCTGGGGATCGAAGTCGCGGCCACAGCTGCGACGCGTGTCTTCGGACTTGTGGTCTCCGCTGTGGATGGGGCCCAGCCAGCACCAGCGCCGACGGGGCGGCAAAGGGCAGCATCGACCGAGCCATGAAGGCCAGCCGAAGGAGTTGCAGCACCTTCCAAACAGCAGCGCTGGAGTGCACACGGGCACCACGGGCTCGACGGGGCCGCGCGCCCCTGGGGCTATTTCCCGCTCGACTCGACCCACTCCGCGAGAAGCTGCAGGCACACGCCCACCGCGGCCGACATCCAGGACAGGCTGACCCACTCGCGCACCGAGTGGGCCCCCTGGGTGCCGGCGAAGAGATTGGGCGTAAGGACACCCATGGCCGAGAGGCGCGAGCCGTCGGTCCCGCCACGGATGGCCTTGCGCACGGGTTCGATGCCCTGCCGGCGAACGGCCTCCAGGGCGTGCTCGAGGACCCGGGCGTCGGCAGCGATGTGCTTGCCCATGTTGCGATACGATTCCTTGAATTCCAGGCTGAGGTGCGCGCCCGGGAAACGCGCCTCCGCCTGGCCCGCGATCCGGCGCAGCACGTCCTCGCGCTCCTGCAGCTCCTGGTCGGTGAACGCGCGCACCAGGAACTTGATCTGCGCCCTGGACACGTCGCCGCTGATCTCGTGCGCGTGCAGATAAGGCTCGCGACCTTCGGTGGTCTCGGGCAGGCCATCGCCGGGCAGGGATTCGACCACGGCCGCGGCCACGCGCACGGCATTGACCATCACGCCCTTGGCCTGGCCCGGGTGCACGTCGTGCCCCGTGATGATCAGGGTGGCTGAATCGGCGCTGAAGGTCTCGTCCTGCACCTCGCCCAAGGCCTCGCCGTCCAGGGTGTAGGCATATCGCACGCCGAACCGGGCTAGGTCGAAGGCATCCACGCCCCGCCCGATCTCCTCGTCGGGCGTGAAGGCCACGCGCACCTCGCCGTGCGCGAATTCGGGGTGCAGGCGCAGCCAGGCCAGCACGGTCATGACCTCGGCGATGCCCGCTTTGTCGTCCGCGCCCAGCAGAGTGGTCCCGTCGGTGTGTACGATGGTGTGCCCCACACAGCGGGCGAGATTGGGGTTGCTGCCCACCGGAATGCGCTCGTGCGTGGCGGGCAGAATCACGTCGCCACCCGCGTAGCGGATGACCTGCGGCCGCACCTCCGCCCCGGGTGTGCCGGGGTACGTATCCAGATGGGCCAGGAAGCCCACGGCGGGCACCTTGCCGTGGGCGGGGTGATCCGCCGGCAGGTTGGCCGGCAAGGTCGCGTACACGTGCCCAGAGTCGGCCAGGACCACGTCGCGCAGGCCCAGCTCGCCCAGTTCGGCCACCAGGAGGCGCGCCAAGTTCTTCTGTTTGTCGGTCGAGGGCTGGCGCGACGAATTCTCGTCGCTCTGGGTGTCGACTTGCACGTAGCGCAGGAACCGTTCGAGCAGCGCCGCCTCTTCGGTCGCGGCAAGGGTCAAGGTCGCCATGGCCGCCATCCTACCCCGTGTCCTGGAAAGGCGAGCGCCCCCTCGGGCGGCCCGCGCTGCGTGCTCCGGAAGGTCAGCGAGCCGGCGAAGGTGTGTTTGTCGCAGGCGGTGAGATCGTCGTAGGGCTGCTCGCGCTTCGCCAGGAGCAGCCAGTGCCGCTCTTGGGGAGATTGTTCGTGGAGGTCGTGTCGGCGAAGGTTCCGGGGACATCCGAGAAGCCGGCGTGGCTGTCGAACACCACCGTCGAGGTGAGGGGCTTTCCCTCGAAGAGCACCTTCAGGTCGAGAAGAGCGCCAGCTATGCGGCGGATGGATTGATCCGATGGCCCGGGTGGGGCATCATGCGCCCGCCAAAAAAACGCACCGCCGGGGGTGAGCCCGGCAACCCCGCAAGGGGCGGACTGTCGCGGATGGAGAGACAACCACCCGCGACCCATGGCGCAACAAGGTCTCTAGCCGAGGTGCGTCGATCTCGATTGGCTGTTCGGGGAAGGCACTTCGCTAGAGCTGGATGACTCTGAGCCCCACCTCCGCGCGTACCTGGTCGAGGTAGCGCCGATCCGCGGTTCGCCGCTCTTCCGGGGTCTGCTGGCATTGGCAGAACGGACCGGTCTTGTCGTGCTCTTGCACGAATTCCGTCAGCAGACTCTGCCTCATCATGGCGTGCTGGTGCTGAAACTCCGGGCTCCTATCCAGGCCATCCTTCCGCGCTTTGGCCTCTAGGACCAGAGCATCCAGAAACGACGCGAGCAGGTTCTTGCGGGCGCCCGGACGCGAGAAGACCGCTTGCCTTTGGCTGGCCGGGAAGGCGTCCTTGAGAAACCAGCGAAAGTCCGATTCGAGGATCTCTCTTCCGGCCATCTCGGCCAATACCTCACCGGCCGCCACCGCGCCCTCATCGAGCAACGATACGTCGCGCGCGCCCACCTCGGTGACCTTCAATCCCATGTCCAAGGCGATCGGATCCACGAACTGCCCGTGGGCTTGCTCGGCACGGATCGCCGCGAGCCGATCCCTCAGCAGGGGCTCGATCTGGGCGTATGGCCTGGGCGTCCCTTCGAGGCTGCGGCTCTCGACCTGCAGGACGTGATAGCCAAAGATACTCTTCACCAGTTCGCCTGGCCTGCCCAACTCCTGGGTCCGGACGGCCCGCTCGACCTCGGGAGCATACAGACCAAACTGTCCTTCGCGAATCAGGCCGCCTCTTTGGTTGTTCGAGAGATCGTCCGAGAACCTTCGCGCCACCACGTCCCAGCTTTGTCCGGCCCGAAGCTGCCTTGACGCTCGCTGGGCTCGGACGCGTGCCTCAGCTGGCCCCCATCCGCGCTCGGGGAAAGCAGGATTGCCGCGCACGTAGACCAGGATTTGGCGCATGGTGAAGGCTGGCGCGCTGATGTATTCGCCCTTGTGCTCGTCATAGAACCGCCGCACCTCCTCGGGCGAAATGCGCGTGATGCTCTCGATGCGCGCGCGATTCTTCTCGGTCAGGAGGTGCCCCAGCGTCCGCATCTCCATCAGCTCGACGGCCTTGGCAAAACGCGCCTCGCTGTCGATGCCGAGCCTCCGGGCCTTGGCCGAGATCGCGAGCATGTCGAGCCATTGGTGGAGCGCGCCCTGCCTTCGCGCCGGGTTTTCTCGAATTGCCCGTCTTTCGTCCGCGGAGTACAGGCAGGCCAGATGGCGCTGAAGATCGCCGTCGGTCAGGGTGCGCCCCTCCAGGGTGGCCAGCGGCGCCTCGCGGGCGCACGCGCCCAACAAGACCAGCAGCAGCGCCCAGGGAGCGCGAGGAATCGCTACTTGTACCACTGGGTATAGATGTCGGCCTTGCCCGAGATCCCCGTGCCCAGGTCGAGGGTGTAGGCGTATTTGGTGGTGCCGCCGTCGTAGATGTACGTGGTGTTGGCGATCACCGCGACGACCACGTTGTTCTTTACGTTGGCCACGGGGATCGAGCAGGGGCCGCTCGCCACCGGTTGGCCGTAATGGATCTTGCCGGTGGTGTCCTGGTACACAAGCTGACAGCTCATGTCCTTGCCCGTCGGGGTGAAGGTGACGCTGGCGCAGCTAAATGACCGACCGCGATTCGGCGACAGCCGATCGCGGCGGGGTCTGAAATCGTAGGGGCTGGATTGCGAGGCTCCTACGAGGCGAGGCGCGCGGGCGGACGCGCAGCGTTTTCGGCGGGACGCC
>JAEXQJ010000386.1 GCA_023438785.1 Pseudomonadota bacterium | reverse complement strand
GCCGGTGCCTGAGGCGCCGGCTGTCGCGCCTGCACCGCCGGTGATCGAGGCCCCGTCGTCGCCCGTCGCCGTGTCTGCGTTTTCGGCGGGGCCGTCGGCGCCGCTGACCGGGGCGTCGATGTTGGGACCGGGAGTTGAAGAGTCGAGGCCAGCGTCTGTGCCGGCACTGCATGTCTTGCCATCCGTGGAGGCGCAGCAGAAGCGGCCATCAGGCCCGCACACGTAACCGGTAGGGCAGGTCTTGCTCTCGCCTTGACAGGCCCGAGGTTTGGACTCGTCTACCCGCGGCTCCTTGTAGCAGGCGACCAGGGAACCGACGGTGAGAAGCACCAGGGCGAGGCTTTGGCGTTTGCAGCGCGCGAATGGGGAAGCAGAGAACATACGAAACCTCCTGTCAGAACGAGAGCAACCGCGGCTGCCGATTCATTGCTCCGAACCCCAGCCCAAGTGGGACAGGAGGGTACCACCAGGAATGCTCTTTGTCCGCTTGTGTCAGTGCGCGAGCCGCGCGATGCGGATGAGGACGTTCGCGTCGTTCTGGAATTCCAGCATCGTCTCGAGGCGGGTGGGCCAGATCTCGTAGCCGGGTAGAGGCTGTCGCGTGGAGAGGCTGATCTGTTGCACGACGTAGACGTCGTAGAACAGGCGACGGGCCAGGGCCTCGAAGATGAACGGGTCACGCTTGGCGGTTTCGAAGTCCATGGCACCGTAGTCCATGATGGTGAAGAGGTTGGGACGATCGGCGACGATGAGGATGCGCTTCTCGTGCAGGCTCGCGAAGAAGCGCCAGGTGGTGGCGCTCTCGCGCGTCTGCGTGAGCCGGTTGAGCATGCGCGCCTGGGAGGCGCCTGGAACCTGCGAGGCCAGGAGCGCGGCGGCAAGCAGGACGGGGACGAAGGGCCGCCAGCGCCTGAGCCAAACCGTTAGGGCCCACGCGGCGGTGAACGAGAAGAAGGTATCGATAGCGATGACCAGGCGTGCAGCGATGGGGGACTGGGCACGTCCCCACACGTAGGTGAAGACGACGGCCACTTGCAGCAGCATCCACGCGACGACGAACGCCGGGAATCTGGACGCCTTTGCCTCCCGCGGGAGCAATTCGCGATAGTGCCAACGAAGCCACAGGATGCAGCCCGCGAGGCCGAGGGCGATGAGCACGCGCGAGTGCGCGGGGTAGGAATGGAAGGGGGAGAGGATCGGCTTGAAGTATTCGTAGGTGTTGTTGAGGAAGTTGCCGACGCTGAAGGTGATCGTCCCGGGCTCCTGCCTGGGCACGTTCCCGCGCAACACGGATTGCCAGATGCGCGGCAACAGATACGCCGGGGTCAGCGCGTAGATGAAGGCGTAGGGACGCAGCGTGCTCCAGGTGACCATGCGGAAGACGAGCAGCAGCGCCACCACCAGCGGAAGAAAGAGCGCGCTCTCGTAGCGGATCTCGGCGAACATGCACAGGTTCATCCAGACGATCGCCAGGTGCGCGGGCGAGCGCTCGCGAGAGTAGTCCCACAGGCTCTTCATCACGAGCAGGGTGAAGAAGAGGGCAAGGAAGTCGAAGCCGCCCGAACGAACCGCGATCAGGGTGATGGGGTGAGCCACCACGAACAGGGAGGCCACCACGGCGAACGTCTCGCCCGCCAGGGACTTGGCCAGCCGGTAGGACACGAGCACGAAGACCGGCAACACCAGCAGGTTGAGGATGAAGGCGTTCGTGTAGCTGTAGCCGCACACGACGTGCACCAGGCTGACCAGGAAGGGGAAGAGGGCTGGCCGCTGGTCGATGGCCACATCGATGTCCCAGTAGCTGTCGTAGTAGTTCTTGCCGGAGATCGTGAAGGTGGCGGTTTGCGAGGTGAAGAGGTTCTTCGAGGTGCCCACCAGGTTCGCCTCGTCGGAGAGAATGCGTAGGGCGGGGTGCACGGCGAGCCCGGCGATGAGGGTCACGGCGAAGGCGATGACGAGGCCGGGCCAGTTCTCCCGCAGCCAAGCGAAGATCGTGGCCGGGCGCACGTCGCGCGCGGCATGGAGGTAGGTCCCGGCCCAGCACAGCACCGTGACCATTAGGAGGTAGTACGTCGTGTGGATGAAGAGCGGCTGGGTGGAACTGGTCTTGGCCAGGCTGACCACGAGAAAGGCCAGGAGCGCCGTCGACAGAAGGACGAGAGCTATCTTCCCCAGTGTTGGCTTTGTCATGCGTGCGGCCTGCGCGGCTCAGAAACGATAGAGCTTGTATCCATCCAACTGGAATGCCGGCTGGTCGGCGATCTCGGTTGGCCAGTCGATGGTGCTGCCCGGGGTGAGCAGGAACCACCGGATGCCGAGCTTGCGAGCCGTGGCCCTGACCGCGTTCGCGTCGCGGAGGTCCATGAGGTCGTACACGGCCTCCGCGCGCTCGCCGACCAGGTCGGCGTTGTGGGCGATGCGCGTCTGTGAGTAGGCCACGAACGGCTGTCGCTCGGACAGCGCGGCCAGGACGCAGAAGCGATCGAGTTGTGAATCCTGGATGAGATCGCGTGCGTCGCCGTGGTCGCGTATGAAGTACGCCGCGTGAACCAGGCCCACGGGCACGTAGTGCGGCGGGGTGATGCCACGCAAAGCCCACATCCGGTGCACGCCGGCTCCGAAGAAGGTGGGCACAGCCATGAGGACGACGCCCAGGCCGATGAGGAGCGGGCGGGTCAAGCGGCCGAGACGCCTGGACTCGAGCAGCGCCAGCGCGGCCGCACCGCCCACCCATGCCGCGACCATGAAGTACATCACCATGAGCGGGCGGTGTGACAACTCGTCGGGCGTGCTGCTGCGCAAGTCGAGCGCCAGGCCCAGGAACATGGTCAGGAAATTGGCGATGACCATGAGGGGGAAGAGCCAGAGCGGGGCGGGTGCGCGCTTGCGCAGATAGATGATCAGAAGGACGAGCAGCGGGATGAAAAGCCCGAGGACCGCGATGAGGACGAAGGGTGTGCCGACGAGGAGGTTCGAGAGCTGCGAGCTCTCCGTGCCCACGCGCTGGGTGATGAAGGTGCGTAGGGCCTCTGGCTCGGTGAAGCCCCCGATCAAGCCGAGGAGCTGACGGGCGCCCGAGCCGTCGAGCCGAATCAGGGGAACGCCGGACACGTTGCGCACGGAGAGGATGGTCACGAGGTAGGCCGTGAGCGCCGAAGCCGCCCACAGAAGCCGCTTGCGGAGGCCCAGGGACCCGCGGAAGAACACCGGTGGGACCAGCAGGAGCAGCAGGGCGCTCGCGATGAAGAAGTGCGCCTTGTAGAAGAGGAGGAGCCCCCCGACCAGCCAGCCCGCGACGACCTGCAGCCCACGGCCCTGGATGCACCCGCGCATGACCAAGAGCCAGGCCATGGCCACCAGGGCCAGACCGTAGGTTGCGCTGGGCGAGATCTGGGTCAGCCAGTGATAGGACAGGTAGGGGTTGCGCATCCCTTGTTGCGCGCCATCAGGCAAGAGGAGCAGCGCCGCGGCCGCCGCCAGACCCGGCCACCGTCCCCAGAAGGTCCCGACCAGCGCGTAGGCCCCGAGCCCGGTGAAGAAGACCCCCACCGGCACCAGGATTCCCGCGAAGGCCGCGTAGGAAGTAATCCCGGAGGCCTGCCGGACGAAGGCCGGCGTCAGGTAGACCCCGTAGTGGTAAAGGCGGGCCGGCACGCCCGCCAGTCGGAAGTCCTGGATGGTCGCGGCGCCGTGGCCGCTGCCGAAGATGCGCAGGTGGACCGCGTGGTAGAAACCGTCAATCCACGGCTTGAAGACCACGGCGCCGGCCTGCTCCGATGCGGGGCGGAGCGAGTCCTGGCACCACAGGGTTGTGGCGGCCAGCACTAGGCCCAGGGCCACGAAGGTGACCGTGGCGCCCGGTGCTTGGCTTCGCGTTGGTCGCGCGGCGAGGAACAGGGCGACCGCGACCGCGAACACGATGCCGAAGTTGGCAACGATGCCCAGCGGCGAGAACCAGGCCAGCACGAACAACGCCGTATTGACGGTGGCGTAGCCTGCCAGCAGGCGGAGCGGAAGATCGAAGAGGACGCCACCCGCCAGCGACGGCCAACCGGACCACAGAGAGCCGACCAGATAGAACGCGAGAAAGGCCGCCTCGCAACTGACGAGGGCGAGGGGCGAGAAGGAGCCTCCGGCAACGGCCGCCCACACGGCAACCACGGCCGCGATCAGCGCCACCGCGGCCAGGTCGGACACGCTGTAGGTGGCCTGCAGGTTCGGCCGAAGGGGGAGGGATTTGAGCCTTTCTGTAAGGCCTGCTACGCGTCGCAAATGCAGCCATCTTAGAGGAGCACGCCGGCGTTCGCATCCACCGAGTGGCAGGGAGGGCGGCCGAGCGGTCCCTTGCGTCGCCCGGTACGAAGGGCCACCATGGCCGAGGTGAACGGCAAGCGCGTTCTCATCACGGGTACCACCTCGGGAGTCGGCCGGGCGCTTCTCGCGCATTACGCCAAGAGCGGCGCGAACGTCGTCTCCGTGAACCGCCGCCGCGTTCCAGAGCTCGAATCGCAGTACCCGTCGGCCCGCTTCGAATGCCTGGATGTGCGCGTCGCCGGCGAGGTCGAGAGGCTCGTGCGCGATCTGGCGGCGGCGGGGCAGTTGCCGCAGGTCTTCATTCTGAATGCCGGGATCAATCGCGTGGACAATGACGACGCTTTTCGGCTGCCGCCCTACAAGGAGGTGGTCGATACCAACCTCTATGGGGTTCTGAACTTCGTGGCGCCGCTGACCCAGCTTTCGGCCAGGCCGGGCGAGTGTCACGTGGTCGCCATCAGTTCCATGGTCAATTACGCGGGTAACCCGTACGGCCTCGGCTACTACACGAGCAAGAAGGCACTGACCGCCTGCTTCGAGGTCCTGGCCAGAATGTACGCGGGCACGGACCTGGTTTTTCAACAGGTCATGCTGGGGCCCGTGCGTACCTCGATCTTCACCATGGCGGATCGGCTTCCGTCATGGATGGGCCGGTGCAAGGGCCTCTTCTCCGCCTCTCTCGACGGTACCGTGCGGGCCGTGTCACGGTTCGCGCTGACCCGGCGGTCGAAGTTGATCTATCCGCTGCGCGCCCTGCCCCTGTTCGTGGCGCTCCGGCTCGGCCAGGGCCTAGTCCCCGGGTTCTTCCAAGGGCGCAAGACGCTCGACGGAAAGGCGCGCCGAACGGGCACTGGACGGTAGGCCGTCAGCGCGACGCCCGGGGATGACGGCGGCGCCAGGCCGAGAGAGCCCGGTTGGCCAGCGCCCGCGCCGCCACGTACGGGAACGCCACGAGGAAGACGGCGAAACCCAACGCGGGCAGGAGGCGGACGCGCGACATGATGATGTGCTGAAAGATGATCGAGAGGCTCACGCCCAGAATGAGCGGCACCGCGATGGCGTGCGCTCCGCCGCGGACCTCGCGCCAGCGGCTTGGCCCGCGCAGCAGGCACAGCAGCTTAAAATACGGATCGCGGCCGAGCCGGCTGTCTCGGATCCCGTCGTGCAGACCGATGAGGACCGCGATGCACGGCTGCACCAGGATCCGGAACGCCCCCGGGCCATGGAGCATGCGCGAGAAGTACTCCCACATGTTTCCGCTCCACCAAGACTGCCGCGGGTTCACGACCGCCTTCGCAGCCCCGTCCCGCACCCCCGTTCATCCGCGCTCGCGCCCACGGGAACAAAGTGAGTCCCCAATGGAGTGCCGCAAGCGAGCCGAAGTGGACGGCTGATAGCAAAGGAACCGCACGGGGCAGGGCAACCGCGTTCCCCCGCGGCGGCACGGTGCCAGCGCCGGGCGCGGCCCCAAGTGAAGGCTTTGGGGGCACTTGGAGAAGACGGGGTGTTCTGCCGGCTTTGAGCGAGATGCTGGCCGGTTCCTGCGCATTCCGGTGGGAGGCGGCGACAAGCCGTGCTGGCGCAGTCGCGCCGCCCGGACCCTCAGGTGGACGACAACAAGGGTGGACATTGAACCACTCGTCGTGCGATTTGTCGCCGAGCGCCCGCCCGACGCCATGACCAGAGCGCGGCGGACACACGGAAAGGAACGCCCCAGTGACGAAGCGGTTTGTCTCCGATTCTGCCGTTCGCCGTCTTGTCAGCCGGCTCTGGTTCGCGGCATTGTGCGCGGCGACTGCGTTGCTTCCGGCGCGGGGTAGAGCTCAGGTCTCACAGACCGATACGCCGCGCGTCTGCACGGCCGGCGGTTGGTGCTGGGAGAATCCTCAGCCCCAGGGCGAACACATCAACGCTATTTGGGGCGACGACGAACGCGACGCTTGGGCTGTCGGGGAGAGCGTCGTGCTCCACTGGAACGGCGATCGCTGGGCGGCCGAACAGGACGTCCGTTCCAACCTGTTGGCCGTCGGCGGTACGCCGACGAATGTGTGGACTGTGGGCGCCGACGGAACCGTCCTGCACCTGTCCCGCGGGGCTGGATGGGAAGCCATGCCCCCGCTCCCCGATCGCCAGGGCACGGACATTTCGGGAACGGCCAGAAACGACGTGTGGGGCGCTGACGGGGCGAACCTGTTCCGCTGGGATGGCGGCCGCTGGAACAGAGTGCCTGTCGTCCACAAGGGCGAGTCGCTGCGACTGCAGAGCGTCTGGGCCCGTCTTCCTGATGATGTCTGGGCGGTCGGTAGCTGCCAGGGAGCGGTCTTCTCCGCACACTGGAACGGGAAGACATGGTCGATCTCTCCGACGGGATTGCGACTGGACGACGGTCGGCTCCGGCTGTCGGGCAACGAGGCGAGCGGCGTGTGGCTGGAGGCCGGACGCTTTCTGCTTCATTGGCAGGATGATCATTGGGCATCGCTTCCGGAGCGCAGTGGCTTCACCGTGGTGCTGGGCCCCCGCCGGGTCGTATCTGTCGATCCGTATCGAATACGGATCTGGAGCGGAGCATCCTGGATGACGATCGGGCCCGGGCCCGGCGTGAACCCGTTGACCATCTGGGGGACCAGCGCGGACAGGCTGTGGGCCAGCGCGGGCTACGGGCGCATGCTTCGATGGGATGGCCGGCGTTGGTCCGACTGGCCGAAGGCAACGTTGCGAGAAACCACCGTCGCGCTGGCTGGCACCCGGGACGACCTATGGGCGCTGGGGGAAAACGCGACGAACGGGCCAGGCATGCTGCGCAGGAAAGCTGACCTCTGGTCGCAGGTCACCTCCCCGAGCCGTCTCCTGCCCGAGGCGGACAGGGTCAACGTCGAGCTGAAGGCTCTCGCGGTCCATGCCGCCGCTGATGCGTGGATCGTGGGCGGCCGAGGGCCGGCGGTCATCGCAACCCAGGAGGGCCCCGACGTCCACGTCCCTCCCGTCTGCTTCATCGCACATTGGAATGGCCGTCGTTGGACTCGCAAGGCGTGCCCGAAGGGTAGGCAGGACCAGCTAAGGACGATCTGGGCGGCGGCACGCGACGATGTGTGGGCCAGCGGAAAGGAGGGCCTGATCCACTGGAACGGACGTTCCTGGTCACGGGTCCCGATCAAGAACGGAGAGCGCATCACCGCCCTGGCCGGGACGAGCTCCTCCGACGTGTGGGCCGCGCTCATGCCCATGTCCTCTTGCCTCCCCGAGTTCCTCCATCACGGCGAGCGCTGGCAGACGGTCGAGAGTCCTTCGAGGCTACCAAGCGACTGCTCCGGTGTGCTGCAAGTCCGCGCCATCTGGGCGCATCGGCCCGATCTCGCCTGGGCCGTCGGGTCACAGGGCCTGGTCTTACGCTGGGATGGCAAAGCCTGGCGGGCTGTCGTCAGCGGGACCAAGGCCGACCTGAATGCGGTCACCGGTACCGGCGACGACGACGTGTGGATCGTCGGACAGAGCGGCACGATCCTGCATTGGAATGGCAGCAAGTTCTCGACTCCGGTCGACGGCCCCCGCGATCACCTCTACTCGGTCTGGGCGGACCATCCGGAGGTCATGGTGGGCGGGTACGCTGGACGTATTCTCCGATGGTCGCGAACATCCGCACAATCCCCGGGTTCCGCCCCAGACAAACGCCCCTGACGACTGGAGTTCCCGTCAGAACGAGAACAGAGCCGTCTCGGGTCGACCGCCTGGGGGTTGCGTACGCTCTCCAGGCGTTCGTCGCGAACCCCACAACTCGCCTCTTCGGGCTGCACGCGGCGAAGGCTGCCGAGGGTCGCGGCCCGAGGCGTCGCTCACTCTCGGGTGGTCCACATGTGCAGCCGACTGCACATGTGTGCACGCCATTGCCCAGTTGCGTTCGCTGGCTCATCTGGCGATTTGTCTCGAGAAGGCAGAATCGCCGTAATAGCTTGGGCCTGTGAATAAGCTTTCTTCCTTCGCTCTGATGCTGGCCCTGGTGGGCAGCACCGGTTGGGCTGCTGCGCAGGCTCCCTCGCCCGCCATCTGCGCGCGAGACGATCTGCGCGCCTCACGCCAGGAATTCGAAAAGCTTTACAAGGCTCGTGAGTACGGGCGGGCTCTCTCCTCGCTGGAACCGGCGTTCGAGAGATGCGAGTCCGCGCTCACTGTCAAGGAACGGGCCCGCATTCTGGGCGACCTCTCCATCGCGGCCTATCGCGCGGGCGATAAGAAACGCTGCCTGGAATTCATCGATCGCGTGCCCGCCTTGGGCGTCGACAATGCGGTGGCCGTGGCCATCGAGCACAACCGACGCCTGTGTGCGGGGCAAGTGTCCCTTGGCGATGAGACCGCGGCTGATTGTCGCAACCCCAAGACGTCGGATGAAGAGGCCCTGTGCGGCAGCGCCTTGGCCAGCGGTGCCGCCGAGCGGCTCGATCGCATAGAGAAGTTGGTGAAGGCCCATGTTCGCGCGTCCGCGGGCAAGCAGGCTGGGCCTTGGCTGGCGGCATTGAAGAAGGCCTCCACCGCCTGGGCCAGGCTGACCGAGCACGACTGCGAGGATCTCTTCACCCTGGAGTTCGGCCCGTGGGGGACCGGCTTCAACAGCGAGCAGATGGCCTGCAGGCTAGATATGACGAAGCGCTGGATGGCCGAACTGCAGAACCACTTCGCCTTGCCCGGCAGCGCGTCTCAGGAACGGCCCGCGCCTGTGGCTTGCGTCACCACCGACCCTTTCAAGTGCCCGGCTCTCGTCGAGGCCGACGAGGCGCTGAACCTCGCCTTCAAGCGGGCGTTGTCCTCGGACCCGCCCGAAAACGAGCAAGCTGCCGCGCTGCCCGCCAAGCTGTGGAAGCCCACGCTGCGCAAGTCGCAGAAGCTGTGGCTGCAGTGGCGCGACCTGTGGTGCGGCAGCGCCCTGGATGCGGAACTGGACGCCCAGTCGTCATCGCCGTCGTCCGCTGAGCGCGCGGGTCGCAAGGCCGCATGCCTGGCGGGCGTGTCGCATCTGCGGACCGCCCGCTTAAGACAAGACAGCGAGCAGCTCGCCCCGTAGCTCCGCGGTCGCGAAAACGCGGATCTGCGTCGCATCCCTTCGTTGCTTGTCGGTCAGATACGTCGAGTATTCTCCCTCCTCGCGCCTCGGGCTGCTCGCATCTCCGCTTTTTCGCTCGGCCCTCAAAACGTTCGGTGCTCTAGCGCACCAAGTTCTCGAGCCGGGGACGGGGATCTCGCTGGGCCCCTCGGGAATGTCGAGCTTGCTGTGGCGTCACTCCACCAACTCGAGAACTACGGGAACCCCCGGCGGAGCGCCGCCTCCGTCGGGAACGTTGAGGTCCCAGGCGAAATCCCTCAAGCACTCGTCGACCCGCGTCCCCAGTCCCGTAGGGAGCAACTCGACCTCCTCGATCTCGGGCCCATCTAGCCAGAGCTGCACGCGAGCCCTCGGCGCGCCGCAGGCGGCTGTCCCCTCGCGCCAGCGTTCTCTCCACCAGGACTCGCCGTGGCCCGATCTGGTCGGATTGTTCTCGAGACTCGCCGAGGATGAAGCTGTCACGCCCGGGAGGGCGCAGTCGTCGCAGATGCCCAAGCAAGCTCCACCGCCTCCCTCTTGCCCGACGGGCTCATGACGTTCGATCGCACCAGGCCAACGCTGGACGTAGCTCCACTCGGGCGTGACTGCGCGGCTGAGGTCCGCCCAGCGCGGCTCCCGACGGCAGCTATCTTCCTGGGCGGTGCGCCACGCGAGGGCGGCCTCGGTCGTACGGGGATCGACAAGGAAGGCTCGCTCCTCCCAGGCTCCCCAGACACGATATCGGACCCGCCCGCTCCGGGCCTTCGTCGGCAGGGTGTCCGTAATGGGGGCAACCCGGCTCCCTGCAGCGATCGAATCGAGGGGCCAGGGAGAGATCCCGGCGTGGTAGAGGGGTGGGTCGACGATGATTCCCTGCAGTCGCGACGGGGCGAGAAGTGGCGCCACATCACAGGCTCCCTCGTCGCAGCGCAGGTGCTCCCCGTGAGCGCGAGCGAGCTCCCTGAGCTCCGGGCTCGAATGGCGCCTCTCCCCCGCGACCGGCACTTCACCGTAGAGGAGCCAAGGACGGCGGGGTTGCAGAGCCTTTGCCATGCTCTCTGCCGGGAGCTGACGGCGCACGTGCCCGTCGCTCAGGAGCAGGAGCCGCCCCTCCCCGCCGACGGAGCGTAGGAGCCGCGCCCCCTGGGCGAGGGCGAGCTCCTGGAAGCTGCCATTGCCCTGTACGACCGGAGCGGCAAGAGCCCGGAGTGCTTCCTCGACGGAGCCGAAGCCAGACGTGACGTTCCGCACGTGACGATCGAAGACGAGGACGGCCACCCGCGGCGAACGGTGGCCCGCGAGCCATCGCCCCGCGAGCTCGCGGGCGCGCCGCAGCTGCTCCGGTGATACGGAGCGGGAGACGTCGAGGGCCACCACCAGCCGAGACCCCTCGGGGACGGGGCGGATCGCGGACGCAACCCGAAGGTGCCAGTCGAGGGTCGCAGAGCCATCACTCCAAGGGATGCGGGCGAGCTCCCCCTGCAAACCGAAGCCTCCCTCACTCCACAAGTAGGTGGGCCCCCCTTCACCCGGCTGACGTTCGGGGGAGAGTCCCGACGCGAACTCCACGGCGGCCTCGGACGAGAGGCCCTTGAGATGCAGTCGCCACCGGCCCTGGTCGTACTGCACGGGGAGGAGCGCGCGGTACCGAAAGGACACCCCCTCACCCCGCCCCAGAGGGCGGATTCGAACCCGCGACTGAGAGCCCCGGACGCTGTCGAGGAGGAGCACCCTGCCGCGAGAACCCTTTGGACCCCACTGAGGGGCATAGAAGCGCTGCTGCCCCTCCGCGTGACTCACCGCCGGAAGGCGCCGAGGCGACCGCTCCTCGATGAGCCCGAGAATGGCCGCATCGGCGGGCCAGGGAGTGAGAAGCACCTCGTCGGGAGCCCGCTCCGGCGCTCCCCCAGGTACCTGCGCCTGCTCTGTCGCTTCCGAACAGTCTCGATGGATCCACGCCGTGACGTCGAGGCGAGCCCAATCCGACACCCGCTCGATCCGAACACGGCGCACCACCAGCCGCGCCGGACACGGACTCGAGGTTGCCGAGGACGGGAACTGCTGGACTTCGGGTTGATGAGCGGACGAGTGCAGAGGTGTTGCGGCTGCGCAGACGGCGACGAACGGAGCGACGAGACGTGGACTGCGAGCCATGCTGACGAGCATGCACCGTAACACAACGGAGCCCTACAACCTGCTGTCGGCTATCAAGATCCTGGCTCTGCCGCCGCCCTTCGAGGTCGCACGGCCCAAGAGGCCGCGCTTCGCCGTTTTCAATCTCCCGGCCCGCCTGGTTTCGCACGCGCGCAAGCTGCTGGCGCGTGCTGTGCTGGCCGCAGTCTTCTGGAACGGGCCAATTTGCGAGTCGTTCGGGCGCGACTGCGCGTCGCCCACGCGGTCTGAACTCCACCCCTGGTCCCGGTCAGCCGGCGAGTCCCTTCCGATGGCTGCTTGGTCCGCCTGCCGACGCCGGCCGGCTGATTTCCGACGGCTGGTGTGTCCAGAGTGTCCGGCCACGGCCATGACCAGGCCCACGGCCACCCTTCAACGCTTTGCCGAGAGGGCACCTTCGCCCTGGAAAACGGCCTCCGACCAGGCGCCCCGCGGCCTCGCTGCGCTGGCCGCGGGATTACGGGGCAATAGCGCTCCGTGGGCTCTGGCGGGCACCTCGACTATGTCCGTCGTGCCCACATGGCGCAGTTTCTTGGCGGGGCTACCTCGGGGCGCTTGGATCCAGTGCCGAGCATTGCCAGTGCGGCGCCCCAGCCTCGGCGGCCATTTGCCGCATGAGCGAGTACCTGGCGCCTCCAGTTGCCATGCTCAGAGCTTCGAGCAGCTCCTTCATCGCGCATCCTGCCCCCTGCATGGCCTCCCGATGGGTCGCGTTCGCTCGAGTGGCGGCATCGGGGATATCCCGGTCGTTCTTCTCCACGATCCGACAGTACTCGTCCAGATTGCTCAGGAAATGAGCGTCGCGCGTGGGGCGGACGAAGGAGGGATCCTGGTCCACGAAGCGGCCAAGCTCTTCACATTTCCAGTCTGGCCGCCCTGCTTGACTTGCCAGACTCACAAGCGCTGCGTATCGCTGTTCCCTGGTCGCGGTCTCAACGGCCCTCTCGATCTCTGTTCCCTGCTCGGAAGCGGCGATTCTCCTCCACTCCGCCATGCTCTTCAGAGCCGTGCCCCGATCCTGCGGGCAGATGGCTGGATCGGCGGCAACCGTCCGAACCTGTCGACATAACCCATCCAAGGCCTCTACGAGCGGCGGCGCTTCTCGTCTTGCGGTCGCCTTCGCCTGTGGGCCAGCGCAACCCACGGCGCCTGCGAAACAGAGGGTTGCCATCGTGACGAACGGTTTGCCGGTTACCATCGCAATGTCCTTCGGGTCGATCAGTACCACATGCGCAGCTCAGGTGCGGTGAGCCGCCTCGCCGTACTGGTCCCGGGATTGTGGTCGCGATCCTCGTTTCCCCACGCCGGTGCTCCGGGCGGCGGAGCTTCGAGGTGGAATTCCGCGAGCCCGTGCTGGCCATCACCCCCGGTCAGGCCGCGGTCTGCACCGGCGGTGACCGCCTGCATGGGTGGGGCGACTGGATCGCGTTGGGGGCGTCGGGAAGCTGTTCTGAGCAGGGCCGATACGAGGGGGACCTGGTATCATGCGCCTCACCTGTTCGCACGAGCCGATGGGGAACTGTTGATGGAGGGCCTGCCACCATGAAGGTCGTGAGAGAGTCCTCTTTCCTCCGATCTCTTGCTCTGTCGTCCGCCATCGGCGTCCTAGGAACGCTCGGGTGTCACGACTCATCGACACTCGGGGAGAGGCTCTCACCAACTGGCGGTACGGGGGGCGCGGTAAGCAGTCAGGCGGGCGAGCACGCAGAAGGGGGCGCCTCCGGGGCTGGGGGGACCGTCGCATCCCCTGACCCGCAATGCCCATCTGAAACGCCCATATCGGCTCCGTCCCTTTCAAAGGACTGCGCGATCTCGCCGCGGAACATCGATCCGCTTTTCACGTGCGGGCAGGCTAACTGCGCCGTGCGACTGGCACTCGACCTGACCTGCAAGACGCTCCCAGGTTCGCCACGTCTCTCCGCAACCACGAGTAAAACCTCGTTGTTCACTGTCACGCAAGATTCGGACAATTACGCGGCGACAGCACACCTCATGACAGTGACCGCGACCGGCAGCCAGATCGAGGATTTGTCGGCACTCAACAGCGGAACCCTATCCTGGTACTCGCTCGCAAAGAGCGCCATGAGCAGCAGCTCCAGCGGAAAGCGTTGGGTCTTTACGGGCGGCCCCAGGTCTTTGACGGCAGATTACGAGACCGACAATGGTTGGGTTCGTTCCGGCATTCCGATTGTCCAGAACAGTGGCCCCTATTTGGACGCCCGGATGGTCGACGACAATACGGGGTACTTGACCTATGCCGTTGATGTGGAGAGCTACGCGCCTCACCTGGTGACATGGGATGGTTCGTGTTGGACGGACCGGACGATTGCGAATCGGGGAAGACCGAGTTTCACAGTCCTCGCGGTTGATGAGAAGAAGCAACCGTGGGTGGCCTGGTTTGATGGGGACGACTCGCTCTATCTGCGAAGTCCAGACGGAGATACGGAAGACCTGCTCTCCAATCTCACGGCTGACACGCCTGCCCTTACCGTGGCAGCGCCGCTGCGTCTGCTGCCAGGTGGTCTCGATGGTACAACGTCGTTCCCTCTGGTGGCGGCCGGGACCAGCGCGGGATATCGGCTGTTTTGTTGAACGTCAACTACATTGACTCGGCAACGTCAATTACATCGCCCCATCAGCCTCCGGGGTAGTTGTCGTCTGGTCGGTGGTTGTCGTAGTTGTCGTCGGGGTGGTGTCTCCTCTCTTGCGGGC
>JAEXQJ010000351.1 GCA_023438785.1 Pseudomonadota bacterium | reverse complement strand
GGCCAGGCCCCAGGGCGTGCGCAGCAGGCCGTCGCGCACGTGGGCCAGCGAGGAGCCGCGCGCAACCAGTCCCGTGGCCACGGCCAGAAGGGGCAGCACGGCCGCCGAGGCCAAGGCGCGGCGACGGAACACCTCCGCCAGGCCAGAGCGACCAGCCTCCACGCACAGATACACGGCCGCCAGCCAGGCGAACAACCCCAGCGCAAACAATCCCACGCACAAGGAGAACGGGTTGAGCCAGGGCCAGAGGAACTGGGCCGCGAAGCCTGGCGCCCCGTCGAGGTCCCCGGCGGTCACGGCGCCCAGGCTCGCGCCCAGGAAGAACGGCCCCATGAGGCTGCCCACGGCAAACACGCGCCCCCAGCGTCGCTGCACGGGATCGCCGCGGGCATCATACTTGCGAAAGACGAACGCCGAGCCGCGCAGCACGATGCCGACCAACATGAGGCTGAGGGGAATGTGCAGATGAATGGTGGCCAGCGCGAAAGCGGCGGGGAACGCGGTGAAGAGCAGGACCACAAACACGACCAGCCACACGTGGTTGGCCTCCCACACGGGCGCGATGGCGGTCTCGATGAGGTTGCGCTGGTCTTGGGCACGCGGTCCCCGAGCCGCCAAGTCCCACAGTCCGCCCCCGAAGTCGGCCCCGCCCAGCGCCGCGTAGAGCACGAGGGCAACCAGCATGACCGCGGCCACCAACTCAGCCGCGTCCATGGCTCGAGCTCGCGAGGGGCGCCTGGATTTGGCGCCAAAGGACCAGCACCACGGTCACGGCCAGCCCCAGATAGATGAGCGTGAAGCCGGTCATGGGCACCCACAGCCCCGGCATGGGCGTCACGGAGTGTGCCGTGCGCATGACGTCGAAGATCACCCACGGCTGCCGCCCCAGCTCGGTCACCAGCCAGCCCGCCTCCATGGCGACGACGCCCATGGGCCCGGCGGCCATCACGGCGATGAGCCCCACCTTGCCCAGCACCCGGCGGCGCAGGCGCGCTATCACCAACCACAACGACAGGACCGCCATGTATGTGCCCAGGCCCACCATGACCTGAAAAGAGACGTGCACGGCCGGGCTAGGCCAATCAGCGCGCGGCCAATCCTGCAGGCCCCGCACCACGGCTCCGCGGTCGTGAAAGGCCAACCACGACAGCCCGCCAGGGATCTCCAGGGCCCAGCGTGTGCGTTGTTGGGCGTAGTCGGGAAAGCCCCCGATGCGCAGAGGCGCCGCCGCCTCCGTACGGAATTGGCCTTCCATGGCCGCCAACTTGGACGGCTGCCAGGTGGCGACCTGCCGAGCGGCGAGGTCACCCACCAGAGGCTGCAAGAGCGCCGCGGGCACGGCCACGGTCAGGGCCAGCCCCAGCGCCTTGCGGTGGAGCGCGCTCGAAGGGTGTCGCCACAGGAGCAGGGCGTGAATGGCTGCTGCCGCAAAACCGGTGGCCGCGTAGGCGGCCAGGAGCATGTGGATGATCTCGTGCAGGGCGAAAGGCGTGCTCATGGCCCGCAGGGGATCGATGTCGGCCAACTGGCCATCCTGCACGCGAAATCCGAGCGGGGCGTTCATCCAGGCGTTGACCAGGGTGACGAACACCGCCGAGGCCAGGCCGCTGAGCGCCACCATGATTCCCGAGAACAAGTGCGCGGCAGGCGGTAGCTGCCGCCAGCCGTACAGATACAACCCGAGGAAGATGGCCTCGGTGAAGAAGGCAAAGCCCTCCAGCGAGAACGGCAGTCCGACCAGGGCGCCGGCCTGGCGCATGAAATGGGGAAAGAGCAGCCCCAACTCGAACGACAGAACCGTGCCCGAGACCGCGCCCACCGCGAAGAGCACGGCCGCCCCCTTGGCCCACGCGCGCGTCAGATGCAGGTAGTCCGCATCCCGCCGGCGTAGCCAGAGGATCTCGGCCAACACCATGAGCAGCGGCATGGCGATGCCCACCGCCGCGAACACGATGTGAAAGGCCAGCGAGATCCCCATCTGCCAGCGCGCAAACGTCACGTCTCCCATCCCCCGCTCCGCCTTTCCCAGATCCCCCTCGCGCCCATCCCGCCTGCACTTGGCGGCCCAACGCCGCCGAGCCTGTCAGGCCCGGCCGCCCCTTACCACCGCCGCGTCTCTCAGAGCTGAGACGCGGCAGCCTTGTTGCTCCGCGGCGCTACTTGGCCGCTTCTTCCGCGCCGTCCGAGTTGTGGAAGGGCGCCATCAAGGTGACCAGGATAGAGGGCGCCGCCGCGGCCAGCACGATCAGAAAGAAGGTCTGGTAGCCGACCGCCTGTTGGACGTAACCGCTGACCAAGCCGGTGAGGGTCATGCAAAGGCTGAGGCCCAGACCCGTGGCGAAGGCGTAGTGCGCGGTCCTGTACGGGCCGGGGGCGATCTGCTGCATCATGTAAATCATGTGACCCACGGCGCCGATGCCCCAGCCCAGCTTCTCGATGAAGAAGATGGTGCCGATGATCCACACGCTGTCGGGTTTGAACCAACCCAAGTACAGGAACGTCACGTTGGGGACGTTGAGGAACAGGCACAGGATGAGCAGCGAGCGCTTGAGCCCGCGCTTCGCCACCAGCGCCCCACCGATGAGCGAGCCGCCGATGAAGGCCGCCGTGGCGATGCCGTTGAGGATTCCCAGCTCGGTGTTGTCCAGCCCGAGGCCGCCGTTGGCGCGTGAATCCAGCAGGAAGAGCGGCGCGATCTTGTCGAGCAACCCCAAGCCGAATCGGTAGAAGAAGGCGAAGGCAATCAGCTTCCACACGTCCTTCTTCTGGAAGAAGGTCACGAAGACGCGCCCGAAGGTGCGCAGGCCGTCACGAAGCGAGTGCGGCGCGTCCGCGGCCTTTGCTCCCGGCGGCATGAAGGCGGCGTGCCACAGGGCCAAGACCAGCAGCAGGGCTCCCAGGGCGGCCGACACGACGAACCACGCCGACGCGTATTGGGTGGGCTCGGGTTTGGCAGCGCCGGTCGCCTCTCCGGCCAGCTTGCCGACGATGAGGACCAGGAAGCTGCTGGCCAAGATGGGGCCAATGCTCCAGCTCATGCTCTGCACGCCCGCGAAGGCCGCCTGACGCTTGGTGTCCAGGGTGGTCACGTACACACCGTCGGTCACCAGGTCCTGCGTCGCGCCGGCCAGCGCGGCCACCATGAGCAGGCCCACCACCGGGGCCACGAAGGACGGCAGCTTGAGCGCCGCCGCCAGACCCACAAAGGTGGCCGCCAGCACGAACTGCATGAGCACGACAAAGAACTTCTTGGTCTTGCCCAGCTCCAGCAGCGGCGCCCACAGCGGCTTGAAGGTGAAAGCAAAGCCGGTGAGGCTGGAGTAGCTGGCCGCCTGCTCGTTGGGCAGGCCCAAGTTGGCGAAGAGGATGTTCGCCGCGGTGGTGACCATGGTGTACACGGTGCCCATGGCGAAGTAGCCGCTGGGGACCCACAGCAGCGGGTGCTTGTAGGTGGCCGGTGTGGGGGCTGCCTCGGGGCTCTGCTGAATCTGGGCGGAAGTTGTGCTCATGGTCGGCCTCGCGGGAAGAACACTGGTCTATCCCGGTCCGAGAACATAGCGGAAACGCTGAGACAGGTCAGTGGGGTCCGCAGCCGTGCCCACGCGAAGACGCAAAAGATTCGTTACAATAGGAAGTGAAGCCTAGGTTACGGAGCTTATGCCGCAAAAGCTGATGACCTTCCGGGTGTGCATATGAGAGCGCCGTCGGCCTCCCGCTCGCTGCTTCGTGCATTGGTTCTTGGCGCGCTGGTCACGCTGGCCGCGAGACCAAGCCTGGCGCGTGCACGGGCCGAGGAGCCGCCATCGGCCCACGAGCAAGACGGCTGCACGGCCAAGAGCGTGCTGCCCGGCTGCACACACGCGCGCCTGGGCACCACGTTGCAGCCCTATTCACCACGCACGCGCACCGATCGCGGCTTGGTCGACGTCATGACGCCGGCGGGACAGAAGGCGCGCGGCCTGTACATCACGCCCGCCTACCTGTTCCGCTTCGGCGCCGAGCGCACGGCGGCCATGGTGAAGAGGGCCCACCTCGACGCCGTGGTCATCGACATGAAGAGCGATGAGGGCAATCTCCTCTACCCGACGCGGATCCCGCTGGCCCAAGCGCAGCGCCTCGTGTTGTGGCGCGATCCCGCGGCCATGGTGAAGGCCTTCCACGATCAGGGCGTGTACGTCATCGGCCGCGTGGTCACCTTCAAGGACAGCCGCTTGCCCTTGGCCCGCCCCGATCTGGCGGTGCGCATGGGCCGCAACGCGAGTCGCCTGTTCTCGGCGGGCGCCAAGTGGCTCGACGCCTACTCGCCCGAGGTGCGGGACTACCTGGTCGACATCGCCGTGGAGATTCAGAGCCTGGGCTTCGACGAGGTGCAGTTCGACTATGTGCGCTTCCCCAAGGGCCACGCCGGCACGCTGGGGGTGTGGTTGCACCGGACGCCCGACTCACCCGATCGTGCCACCCTGGTGGCGCGCTTCCTGGAGGAGATCGATCGCGCCGTCACCATCCCCATTTCCGCGGACGTGTTCGGCCTGACCACGCTGGTCGACGGCGATCCGCGTGAATTGGGCCAGTCCATCGAACGCATGGCCGAATACATCGAGGCCATCTCGCCCATGATGTACGCCAACGGCATGGACACCTATTTTCGGGACAATCGCGTCACCGAAGCGGTGCACGACCTCATCCAGTGTGGTCTGCGTCGGGCTCGCGCCAAGGCGCCCCACCTCGCGCTGCGCCCCTATCTGCAGGCCTACGCCAACAGCGTGGAACACATGTGGGGGCCGGAGTTCGTGCAACGGCAGATCCTGGCTTCCGAGCGCGCGGGCTCCGACGGGTATCTGCTGTGGAACCCGACCATGCGCAACCAGATCTCCTTCCGCGCGCTGGCCGACCTCAGCAAGCGCCGGCCCGATGCGGCCGCGGCGCCACGCACATCACCGCTCGCCTGGTGCCCCACCACGGGTAACGTCTTTGACAAGCCCGTACAGGGAACGCGTGCTCCGCGCCGGGCCAGCCAGGCCACCGCTCGTCACCTGACGTCGGTGGCCCAGCGTCCCTGATTTCCGAACGTCGCAACCCGGTCCGGCACGACGCCGGACCGGACCTCGAGATCTTCCTAGGGAGGCGAGATGGCGCCGGCCGGGATGGCGGGCATGGACCCTGGGGTCGGCCCGGTCGGATTGATGAGACGGAACTCCGTGCGGCGGTTCCTGGAACGTCCGCCCGCACTGATGTTGTCGGCGATGGGGCGATCCATGCCGTAGCCGATGGCCTGCAGACGCTCCGGCGCGATGCCGCGGTTGACGAAGTACGTGCGCACCGACTCGGCCCGTCGGTGAGACAGGTCGCGGTTGTAGTCGGGCTTGCCGCGGCTGTCCGTGTGGCCCGAGATCTCCAGGTTCACGTCCGGGTAGTCCTGCAGGACCTTCACCGCGCGATCGAGAAGGGCGAAGGAGCCGGGGAGGATCTCCGCCGAGTTGGTCTTGAAGTTGATGCCCTCAATGATGCCGGTGAACTTCTTCACGGCCACGGGGACCTCATCGGGGCAGCCGTCGTCGTCCTGGTAGCCGTTCACGGTCTCGGCCTTGGTCGGGCACTTGTCGGCCGTATCGGGAATGCCGTCGCCGTCGTTGTCCGCGTCGGGGCAGCCGTCGTCATCCTGATAGCCGTCCTTGTCCTCGGCGTCCGCCGGGCACTTGTCCGAGGTGTCAGGAATGCCGTCCTTGTCGTTGTCGAAGTCAGGGCAGCCGTCCTGATCCTCGAAGCCGTCCTTGTCCTCAGTGTCGCTGGGGCACTTGTCGAGGGCGTCGGGGATGCCGTCCTTGTCGTTGTCGAGCTCCGGGCAGCCGTCCTGATCCTCGAAGGCGTCGCGATCCTCCGGATCCTTGGGGCAGCGATCCATGTCGTCGGGAATGCCATCGCCGTCGCTGTCCTTGCGGCTGACCTCCTTGGTGACCACCTCGCTGTGCGAGTAGATGTGAACCTTCTCGATCTCGCCGAAGTTGATGTAGAGGCCGCCCGTCACCTCGTAGTCGGGTCCGTTGTAGGCCAAACGATCGCCCGCCGGAATGACGGGATCGAGCGCCGTCCAGGGCGCAGCCACGCGGCCGTCGACGCGCAGACCGGTCCACGGCGTGAAGCCGATCTTGAAGCCCAGGCCGGCGTGCATGAAGCCCATGTTGTCGTTCTTGTGGTTGTCGCTCTCGTTCTTGAGCAACCCGAACATGCCGCCGTAGCCGGCGAGCACGAAGGGCTGGAATCGCCACGAGGGCGACAGGTTGATCACGAGGCTGCCGCGATAGGGGAAAACCCACATGTCCGTGGCGCCAGGGATCGAACCGTCGCGCGTCTTGGTGGGGATACCGCCGAATTCGCCTTCGATGCCGACCCAGCGGTTGAAATGCAGGCCCAGGCGCGCCCCGAACATGCCCGTGCTCTTGGGCGACCAACCCTTGGGATCGCCCGTGCCGCGGCCGAGCGCGTGGTCGCTGTCGAACCAATGGACGCCACCGAAGAGGCCGAATTCGAAGCGGAACTCGGGCTCCTCATCCACCGCGGCGGGCATGGCAACCCGCACTGGGGCGGATGGCTCGACGGCGGAAGCGGCCTTGGCCGGCTCCGCCTGGTCCGCCGCCAAGGACGGCCGGGCCGATAGCATAAGTGCGCTAGTTAAAAAGGGCGCCACCTGGCGCAACCAGACAGACGGAAACCTCATCACGTAACCTCCCGGCAAGGATGATCAGCCTCTGCTCCACCACTCGACCTTCAGGGCCGGACAATACGGGATTCCGCGGGTCCGAAAAAGCGGGTAGGCATGGCCGCCGTGCGTCCGAGGCCTGTCGAATGCTGAACATGGTGCGCGTGGCAGCGTTGGTTCACCGAGGATTCGGTAGACTGCGCGACCCATGCCGGTGACCAACCTGCAGATCTTCGGGACCAAGAAATGTAACGACACCCGTAAGGCCGAACGCTTCTTCAAAGAGCGCCGGGTGTCGTTCCAATTCATCGACCTGGCCCAGAAGGGTCCGTCGTCGGGTGAGCTGCGCAAAATCGCCGCGGCGGTGGGCGGGGCCGACAGACTCATGGATCGCGATGGCAAACGCTATCTGGATCGAGGGCTGAAATACGCCGCGCCCACGGGCCCGCGCATCGAGCAGATGCTGGTGGATGACCCCCTGCTGCTGCGCACCCCGATCGTGCGTGCCGGGGATCGGGCCACCGTCGGTTTGGCCATCGATATCTGGCAGGGCTGGCTGAGCGCCTGAGAGCCCGGCACATCAGCGGGAACTTGACGGTGTTCTGTAGGAACATATCCTACATATCGCACCGTCGTTCTCAGCGGAAGGAGATCCCATGAAAATGGAGCGCCGCTTCGACTACCGCCTGCCGGTCGAGACCTATCTGACCGCCTACTTCGAGGAACGACCGCAGCGCGGTTTCACGCTCGACCTGAGCGAGCACGGCCTCTTCGTCAACACGCTGGTGCAGAACCCGCAGCCGCCGCGCACGCCCGTGGGACTGGAGTTCAGGCTGCCCGGCCTGCCCGAGGTCATCTGGGCGGCCGGCGAAACCTGCCGCGACCATGTGGATGACTATTTCTACGGGCTGGGCATCCGCTTCGTGGCCATGGCCGACGTGCATCGTCGCATGTTGCGCGCGTTCGTGCTGCACGTGCGCCGGCAGGCGGGCGGCCTGTTTGTGGTCTGACCACTCGCGCCGCGCGGGCGGGCGCGGCAAGGCTCTCGACTGCGCGCCGCCCTGTCCCTACAGTGCGGCGCTGCGCGCGTGTGCGGCGTCCCGAACACCGGGCACGTCACGCCGTCACCAAGGAGATCCCATGAACACGACCGCGAGCGGACTGCAATACGAAGACACCAACGTGGGCACCGGCGCCACGGCCTCGCCGGGCAGGAAGTGCGTGATGCACTACACGGGCTGGCTGTGGGTCAACGACGCAAAGGGCAGCAAGTTCGACAGCTCGCGGGACCACGGCAGCCCCTTCACCTTCAAGCTGGGCGCGGGCCAGGTCATCCGCGGCTGGGACGAGGGCGTCTCGGGCATGAAGGTGGGCGGCAAACGCACGCTGCTCATCCCGCCGGGCTTGGGCTACGGCGCGCGCGGCGCCGGCGGCGTGATCCCACCCAACGCCACGCTGCTGTTCGAGGTCGAGTTGGTCGACGTCCTCTGATTCGCGGGCGCCTCGCCCGCGTGCGCCTGCACCACGGGGTGCGCTGTCGAGGGGACCCGGGCGCGTGTATCGTAGAGATCCGGCGCGCGCCGGTTGGTTCCCATGATCCTGCGCGAGCGATACGAAGTCGGTGAGCTTCTGGGCGAGAGCGTATTCGCGCGCACCTTCGCCGGTCGTGATCGGCAAGGGGGCGAGGTGGTCATCAAGGAACTGGCGGTGCGCGGGCTGGCCGGCTGGAAGCCGGTGGAGCTGCTCGAACGCGAAGCCGCCGTTCTGCGCTCGCTACGACACCCGGGCGTGCCGCGTTTCGTGGACGCCTTCCAGGATCCGCGCGACGGCCAGGGCCCCGTGATGGTTTTGGTCGTGGAACGCATCGCGGGCCCGACCCTGGCCCAACTCATCACGCGCGGGCAGCGTTGGGAGGAGAAGGCGGCGCGCCAGCTACTCGCCGACTTGCTGTCCACGCTGGACTACCTGCATGGCCTGTCGCCGCCGGTCGTCCACCGCGACATCAAGCCCAGCAACATCGTGGTGCGCCCCGACAACAAGCCCGTGCTGGTGGATTTCGGTTCGGTGCGCGATCTGGCCACGGGCGGCAGCGAGGCCGGGCTGACCGTGGTGGGCACGGCGGGCTACATGCCACCCGAGCAGGCCATGGGCCGCGCCCTTCCCGCCTCAGACGTCTACGCGCTGGGCGCCACGCTGATCCACGCCCTGACCCACCGCCATCCCGCCACCCTGCCGCACGACAACCTGAGCTTGTGCTTTCGCGAGCTGGTGGGTGTGACGGACGAGCTCGCGGATTTGATCGAGCGGATGGTCGATCCCGATCTCACGCGGCGTTTCGCGCGGGCCCGCGACGTGCTGGCCGAGCTGCGGGGCGAAACGCCTTCGCCTCGCGCACCGACATGGACCACGCCCGCGCCTCGGCCCGCGCTCTTCCCCGGTGCGGCCATGCTCGCCGCCGTGCCCATAGCCCCACGCCCGCCGGACGCTCAGCTCGCTCGACGCCTGCGCGCCACCAACCTGCTGCGCCCGCAGACGCGCGTACTGGCCACCATGGGCTTGGTGCAGGCCAGCGCGCTGGCCCTCATCTCGGGCTCCATCATGGTCAGTCATTTCTCCGTCGCGGCGGCCGCCGTCACGGGCACCTTGGCCACGGGCGTGGGCCTGGGCCTCTCCGCCTACAGCCGCTACAAGCGACGCCTGCGCCAGGTCTTCTGCACGGGCCGCGTGACCGAGGGCCGCATCGGCCAGGTGAACTGCAATCCTCTGCAGCCCGAGTTGACCAGCGTGCCCTACACCTTCGAGGTGGAGGGCCGGGCCTACGCGGGCGTACTCATCACCGGCGACGCCACTGATCTCCGCCGTGCCATCTCGGGTGGCCCTATCGCCATCGTCTATGATCCAGCCCGGCCGCGCCAGCACGTGGCCCTCCTACCCGACCCGGCCGCCGCCCGGCCCGACTCCTGAAACCGTCCCACTCCTTCCGCCACCCTGACGAGAGTGGCGGAAGGCGATGGGGCCCGTCCAAGTCCGCTCAGCGGCAGACGCAGTCGGGGATGCCCGAGAAGATGGCGTCGATCAGGTTCGCGCTGTCGCCACTCAGCCCAACCACGCTGCCGCGCCCGAGCTTCTCGATCAGGGCGCGATACGGCGCCTCGACGAAGGCGCCGCCCGCGATGGCAAAGACGGGCGTGATATTGGCGGCGTTCAACTCGGCGATGACCTGATCCTGGGAGGGATAGTCCTCTTTCAGGTCGGCAACACCGTCACCGTTGTTGCCCGAGGTGCAACCGCCCGTGGCAAGCGTGCATTCGCCGGCCACGTGGAAGGTCGCGTCGGTGGCCAACACCACGAAGTGCGACGCCCCGGAACGGAAGCCCGCGCTGGCCGCATTGACGGACAGGAGCCCCAGGGCCTCGATCTGGGCCTCCGAGTAGTCGGCGCCGTCTCGCGTCGCCAGGGCGTTGACGGCCGTGATGAAGGCCGCATCGTCGCTGGTCAGCGCCTGGTTCTGCACGAACACGTAGTCGCCCGCCGAGCCGAACGGATAGAAGGGCTTGTCGATGAACGAGGCCAAACCGAAGGCGACCCCCGGGTTGGCGAACTTGAGGGCGCTGACCAAGCTGGCCGCATTGGCCTTCACCGTCGCGACATCATCGTAGAACGACCCCGACAGGTCCTCGAGGATCATGAGATCGATGGGCGCGCCTTCGCACACCGGCTTGAGGGGCGGCGTGCAGGGCGGCCGGCAGGCCGAGGGATCGTCGATGATGTCGTTGCAGTCATTGTCGATGCCGTCGCCGCAGACCTCGGCCGCGGGCAAGCGATCCAGCACGGCGTAGAACGGAAGGTCGAGCGTGGCGTGTGAGGGATGAGCGTCGCCATGGGCGGCCAACCAAGCCTCGATGCGCTGGAAGGCGCCTCCGTCGTGCAACATATCGTACACGGTCACGGTCAAGCCGACGCGGCCCTCGGCCTGCGCCACGTAGCGCACACACTGGGTGGTCGAGCCATCCGCGTTGTTGGTCTTGCTCACCACCGCAGGACCGGCAACCGCGGGGCCGCCGGTTTGCGTGAAGACGAATTCGATGGGATCCCCATCCGAATCGGTGGCCGTGGCACAGACGACCTGTGGGGCACAGGTCCCCACGAACTTGGCCTTCGGGAAGGACACGTCCAGCAGGGTCGGCGTGTGATTGACCGTGCTCAAGGTGTCCAGCGCACCCGGGTCCGTCCCCAGGCACTGATTGATGAGCAGCACCTCGGTGGTCTTGCCCTCCTCCACCTGCACGCCGAGCTTGTGCGCCGGATAGCAGGTGAGCGCGGCCGACTTGGGCGTCGTGCTCACGTCGTAGCAGCCCGCGGGCAACGTGACGAAGTGATCGGCGAAGGCATGGGTGGAAGCCTTGTCGAGCGGGTTGTCCTCCAAGCCCGGGATGGAACCAGGGACGCCCAATTCGCTCAGCGCCTTGTCAGCCACGATGGGCGATTTGCCCTCCAGGGGAGCCCCATCCGTGCAGTTCACGGGGACGATCTCGAAGTGCATGCCCGTCACGCCCGAAGCTGCACCCACGTCCATCGTGAGGTGCATTTCGCTCGTCTCCAGATTGGCGCCATTGCTCGCTTCGTTCTCCCCACTGCACCCGGCTGCCAGGGCCAAAGACCCCGCTGCCAGCCACGTCACTGCCAAGCGCTTCGTGTCCATGTCTAATCCTCCTTGGGCGTTGTCCGCGCGCAAGCCGCTGCTCACGTTCGGATAGGGAGATTTGCGGGCACGCGGGGCGGCCTGTCACCGCAAGTTTGCTTGCGCCGGCGCGCTCTACCGCCCAGACCGGCCTGTACCTTTGTACAGGTCGAACTGCCGGGCCATTTGCTGGACTGCCTGCCGGGTGACGCGTAACAGGCGCGACGCCTCGGTGCGGTTGCCACCCGCGAGGGCCAGCGCCTGTTCCACCAGCGCCCGCCGCACCTTCGCCTGCACTTCATCCAGGGTTCGCTGGCCGACCAACGAGGCAACCAACGGCTCCAGCGGGGCAGGCCGGGTCATCGCGCACTCGATGGCCTGGCGCAACTCGGCCAGTCTGAGAGGCTTCTGCAGATAGGCACGCACGCCCTGACGAGCGAGCGCGAAGCCCTCCTCTGCGGTGGCGGAGCCGCTGATGGCGATGATGGGTGGAATCGGTCGCAAACGACAGGCAGCCTCGGCCACCTCGAGGCCGCTGCCATCGGGCAGCCGCACGTCGCAAATCACGAGCGACGGAGCGTCTTCGAGATGGGCCAGTGCCTCCGCCACCGTGCCCGCGACGACGGGCGACGGATCCAGATTGCAGACTGCATCCGCAATGGCCATTGCCAAATCCGCGTCGTCTTCGACCACAACGACCCTGCCCCCAGCCGCGCGCATGGAGGTGCACTGTAATCCGGTCGATCGGACCACTCAAGACCGACCGGTTGGCCAATTTGGGCAATGCACACGAATTCGCTATTTCTGTTTCGGGCACTGATATACGGTACGTGCAATTCAGTAACGGGGGATTGTGCGGCGGACGGGTGAGGAGGTAGCGCCTGACGCCAGCCAGTCCGCATCAGCGCGAATCCAGGAGGATCAGATGGCCAGAGTCGCGAAGGGGACCAGGGGATCGACTGCAACCCGCAATGCCCAGGCTGTGCTTCCCGCATCCATGTGGAGTCTGCTCCGCGAGATTGGGGCGAAGATCTACGGCGAGGGCGCTCTCAATTCTCAATATGCCGGCCCCATTTGCTGCATCCTGGCCGACGGTAATCTGGCCAAGGCAGCGGCCCTGCAGAAGCGCGCCGTGACCGCCTACCGCGATTTCGCCAAGTCGAACGTCTCGGTCAAATTTGCCCCATAGATCGGGATGAAGAGCCCGTCCTTGCCGGCACGGGTCCGCCGGGCGCTTCTGCGGCGCTTGCCCTTGCCGGTCGTAGGATGGGCGACCCGCGCGGCAGCAGCCCTGCAGGACCAATTGGACGAAGTGCGGGCCCAGCCCCACCGTGTCCTGGTCGAGACCACGGCCCGCGCCCTCGGTTTGTCTCACGCTAGCCGTCTGGGCAGCGCCATGGACGTGCTCCAGACGGCCATCGATCTGGCTGACAATTTGGCCGACCGGCAGGCCGATGCGGAATCGGGCCGCGGCTACACCCGTCACTACGCTCGCATTCCCGAGCCGGCGCTCCTCTGCCTTCCCGCGCTGCTCGTGGGCGGCGCGGTGCAGATCGTGCATGAGGCGTTTCCCGAGCCGGACTATGCCTCGCGCATGGCGGGCCAACGGCTGCTTCGCGTGCTGGCCGACATGGCCGTTGGTCAGGGTGTGCCCGCGGGCAGTTCGCGCCGAATCGCGCTGGTATCGGGCAAGCAGGGCCTCCTGCTCTGCCTGCCCTTCTGGCTACTGGCTCGCCAGGACTCTCCCTGGCGGGCGCGCCTGCGGATGGTGGAGACCTGGGCCTACTGCTTCGGACGAACCTGGGAGTTGAGGCAGATGCAGACCGAACAACCCGTGGCCGGCACGAGTCGCGCGTTGGCGCGCGCGCTCACCGAGACGCGGAGGACGTGGCCGGGTTTCTCGCCGTTCCGAACGGGCGAGGTGCTCTCGCCTGCCTTGCTGGGGCCGCCATGCCTCTGCTGATGGCGAGCGCGATGCGGGAGTTCCCTCGTCGCCTGGTCGAGAATCCGCAGAAGTGGGAGGAGTACGTTCGCACGTTCGACACCCGGATGCTCGCGGCGGCCATCCTGAGCCCCGTCGGGCTGACCGCGTGGGCCCAGGCCATGACCTGGATCTTCCGAGGTCGCCTGGCCGAGGGCGGCCGATGGGGACTGCTCCTGCCCTGGGCTCTGGTGTGCGCCATGGCGCTGGCTGCCTTGGCGGGGCGGCGCGAGATCAGGCGCCAGCGCGAACGCCGCATCCCCGGGGTGTGCTGGGCCTTCGGAACCCTGCAGGCGGTGTGGCTGCCCTGTCTGGCCTGGTACAGCCTGCCCGAGTTCGCGGTCATCGCGGGCGTTGCCCTCTGTGCGATGGCCTTTCACGACGCCCGGTGCTTTTACGATGCCACCTGGCTCCGCGTTCATTACCTGCTCGCCTGGCTGGCCTTCTTGGTTCTGCTTCTCGGCGTGGATGCGCTGGGCGGGCCCGGTCTCCTCGCGCGGGCGCACGCGGCTCCGCAGTACTTGCGCATGGCGATCTCCTTCGTGGCGATGATCGCCGTACTGGTGCAAATCATCTTGGCCGTGGTCGGGCGCCAGTGGTACCGCTCGGAGGCTCGCGTGTGGGCGCACAACCTGGCCCAAATCCAGTTGGCCGAAATGCGGCGCGAGCGAGAGGTCATCGCGTGCTCGTGCGACTTCATCGCCAAAGGAGTGACCGCGGGCCAGTTCTCTCACGACCTGGTCTCGCCCCTGTCGACCGTGAGTCTGTCCGCGGACCGCCTGCGCGAGGAGCTGGCCAAGCTGACGGACGAGTTGGGCGCGCGCGGCGAGCAGGACCTGCGAGCGCGGCTGACCTCTCTGCACGACGCCGCCGAGAGCATCGTCAAGGGCAGCGCGCGGCTGCACGAGATGGCCGCGGCGCTGTTGCGCTCCCTGCGCCAGCCGTCGGCGCTTGGGCCCACGGACGTGCGCGCCCTGGTCGGCGACGCCATCAGGGAGATGAACGCCTCCAGCGCCCGCCACGGTACACACGCCGCTCCGCCCATCGTGGAGCTGGAGCCGACACAGGTCTTCGTAGGCGCCGAGCACGCCGCTGCCCTGGGCAGCATCCTGTGCAATGGCGCCCTCCAGAATCCGCAGACGCCCCTGCGTGTGCACGGCCGCGAAGCCGGCCCCTGGTTCTATCTTCTTTCCATTCGAGACACGGGCGTGGCCATTGAGCAGCGCGCAGCCGCGCTGGAACGCGTGCGGGCCGCGCTGGTCCTGACCGAGTCAGGCACGCCGCGCGCCTCGACGCACGCGGGGTTCGGCGTCGGCCTGACCTTGGCCAAGCTGCTGCTGGTGCGTCACAACGGCTGGCTGGCCGTGGAGGAGCCCGCGCACGGGCCCGGTCTGGTCTTCCAGGTGGCCTTGCCGCGGGTCGCACCCGACAGCATTCCGGCCTCCGAGAACACCCCCGAACGAATCGCGAGCGAACAACCAAGTCCTCGCGGGCCCGATGCGGCCCTGGCGAACAGCCGCGCTGCCGGAAGCTACTTCGGCGCAAGCGGCGCGGTGGAGGCGGAAGAACGGCCCAGCACGGCATCTGCTTTCAGGTGGCCCGGCAGGTAGGCATCCAGCCCGCCGAAGAACCACACGCCGGGCAGCGCGAGCGCAAGCAGCAGGACCAGGTAGAGCCCCCAGGGCCGCCGCCTCTCCGCGAACGGATCGCGCAACTCGCGACGCGCGCCCACGGGCAAGCGGGCCACCTGCGTGAGAGCGGCGCCGAAGGGAACGTTGATCCTGGCCAGCGCGTTCACCGCCCAGCCATTGGCGTCGAGGATGGGGCCGACGTTGCGTTGGCGCAGCTTGAGCCAGGCGATGAGCATGGAGGGGCCCGAGATGGCGAGCAGCAAGGCCAGCATGCCAAACGGCATCCACATCCCCAGCCCGAGGAAGGTTGCGATGATGCTCGACAGAAACGTGGCGATGCCGCCCACGGCCACCCCGATGGCCGCCACCGTGCCCACGTCGATCTTGGACGGCGAACCGTCGGGTTTCTTGGGGTCCGCCTTGGTCTTGTCCATATGGGCCGCGTCCAGAGCGGCCGCGTCCAACTGCGCCCGCGCCTTCTGCTCGGCGGCCGAGGCGCGCTTGGCAACCTGGTCCTCCACCATGCGGATGAAGCCGCGGTAGGGCGCCCAGAAGGCCTGGCGCACGCTGATGGGGTTCTCCACGATGCGCGTGACGGTGGCGTCCCAGTCGTTGCCCTTGCGGTCGTAGAACACGCCGTTGCGCCCCACCATCAGGTTGTCGGTGTCTCCACCGGTCATGGCGGCGACGATGGAGCGCCTCTCGCCCGAGTTGCGCACGCAATCGCAGTACACGAGATAGGCGCCAGCCAGGCCAGCCACCTTGGCATGCTTGCCCGCGTCGTCGACCGGCAGGCACAGGTCGCAGCTTCGACCGTCGATGTACAACGTGCCGGTCTGGAAGATGGCCCGGCGCTGCCCGTAGAACTCGGCGAAGCTCACGAAATTGCGCAGCAGCCTCACCAGGTCGCGGCGGAAGCGAATCATCCTCTCGACGGCATCGGTCTGCTGACTCTCGGCTTTGACCGCCAGGTCCTGGGCCAAGAGCTCCTCAATCTGTCGACGCGCAGGGCCAACCAGGAGCTCGCGCACGCGGGCTTGGCCCAGGGCCGCCAGCTTGCCCCCGGGGCACTCAGCCAGCCAGCCCTCGAAGGGCGCCAGCTTGCTCTTCAATTCATTCCACTGCGCCTCGCCGAGGGCGGATTGATTGCTGCCCAGCACGGGCAGGACAGCGTGGCGAGCCAGAGCGGCGATCCGGGGCGCCCAGGCGGGGTTGAGCCCGTCAACGAGCGGCAAGGGTCGGCCCGCCTCTACCCGGGCCAACGGCAGACGGGCGATCTCCGTCGAGCCCACCGTCAGAGAGCAGGGATTCAGGGCGGCGAAGTCGGCTTCGGCGGCATTGAGCGCCGGTCCTGCTTTGCCGTCGAACGCGGCGAGGCGGCAGCGCGCGAAGTAGTCATCCACCTTGGCCCGCACGGCCGCCACGGCTTCCGCGGCGGCCGCGGTGGCCGGGCCCACGATGCACGGCGAGTCGGGCCCCTCCGCCTTGTCGAGCCAGGCCACATGGGCCGCGGCGTCCGCGAAGAAAGCCTCCACGATGCTGTGGTTCACACCGGGCTTGCCGCTGCGATCGGGCTCCGACCCATGCGTGGCCATGATGTCTTCGATGGCCTTGCGTGTCGCTTCCTCTTCCGCGCTGTCGGCGGGAACCACGCCATCGCCGTTGAAGCGCGTGGCCGCGAAGATACGCTCTGTATCCGCCACGTCATCGAGCGAAATCCCGTCGGCATCGGCCTTGCCCAGGTTCTGCAAGATGCGGCGGGCACCGGCCAGAGTGTCCTTGCCCGTCTGGGTCTCGCGGTTGATGGACGCGAGGGGCACGCGGTCCTGCGGCGTGAACAAGTCGTTCAGGTCGGCGAAGACCTCGCGTGACCAGCGCACGGCAGCCACGATCTCCGGCGGGCGAATACGGCCGTCGTGGTCCGCATCGAGGATGTCCAGGGTGCGCTCATCGAATTCCAAACCGCGCGTGGGACAGGCCAGCGCGAGCCACAGCTTCTGATCTAGCTGGTCCAGGTGCGCCAGGTCGTCGCCGTCCGCAATGACGACCTGGTCCACGCCACCCGAACGGTAGAACTTCCATTGATGGCGCTGGGGGGACTTCGACATGGGTGAACACTGGCACGGAGGCCGCGCCAAGGGAAAGGCGGTTGACACCCTTTGGGCGACTCAACGCTTCGCGCGCGCGCCAAGAGTTCGCCGCGGCCTCATCGGGACAGAGGGCACCGCCAGGCGAGGTGCGAAATGCCGGGCCACCGCAGGATCGGCGGCCGACCTCGTCAGGGCCCGAGCCGCTTCCAACTGGGGCGAAAGCCCATGCTCTTCACGGGCGGCGGTGCGTCCGCGATGATGTAGTCGGCGCGGCGGTTGCGGGCCTCGTTGGTCTGATCGGGCGTGGCGACCAGCAACGCGCTCTCCCCGAAGCCCTCGTAGGCAACGGGAATGCGCACGCCGCGCTGGCGGAACCAACGGGCCAGCGACTGGGCGCGCGTCTGCGACAGCTTGATGTTGTAGGCGGCATTGCCCACCGTGTCCGTGTGGCCCGCCACGTACAGCGCGAGGTCCTTGTGGTCGCGCGCCTGGTCCTTGGCCAGCACCTCCTCCACCTTCTCGAACGCCGCTTCCAGCTTGGCGACCTCATCCGCATCGATGTCCGACGAGTCGGTGCGAAAATTGACCTCCTCGTGAGGGATGGGCACGTACCAAGCCGAATAGGTCTGGCGGATGTAGTTGCCGTCGCGGTCCTCCATGCGCAGATCGATGGAGGCCACGGGCTGATTCTTGTCCTGCTCCCATGTGAGGACCAGGGGCGCCCCCGCGGGCCGCCCCGCGAAGTCGTCCTCGCGATCCACGATGACGTCGCCACTCTCGCTGGTCACCGTGATCTGAACCTTTCCCGGCGGACGCGACATGCGCACGACGACGCGGTGGTCATCGAGAGCGTGCGACTTGTCCACCTCGACCTTGAGGGTGCGCACCGCCGGGGCGGAAGCGGGCTTGGCAAAAGCGGACCCAGCCACCAACAGGGCCAGGCCAGCGGCCGCGAGGATGCGAAAGGCGCTCATGGTGAAAGGAGACTACCGCATCCCCCGCCAGCGCCGGCTTCTTTCCGCCAGCGCGCCGCTCAAGCCGATCCGTACGCCACGTCAGAGCAGCCCGCACCGGTGTCTGGGCTGAAGAAGCCAGCGAACGCCCTCAGAGCGCCAACTTGGCGGGGGCATGGTGGCGATCATGGTTAATCCTTCTGGCGACCGGCGCACCGATCCGAAAACGTAGCGTGCGACCAGATCTCTCCAGACAGGCCAACTACCTGTGGACGGCAGGTAGGCAGAAGCCGACAGCAACGGTCTCCTTCACGAAACCCTTATGGGCGACATCTGCACAGCCATGGTCGACGGACAACTGCATTCGAAATGCGTCTCAGCATCACGGCTCGGGATCTGCCCACATCTTGGGCAACTCAGGGCATCTGCGAACTGCACTGTCAGGTCCGCAAAGCCTTCCACGTCGCTGTCGGCGATCTCAAGCCCGGACACGTTGAAGTGGGCGCCGACCTGGTTCCGGATGAACGCGAGAGCCCGGAGCTTTCCTAAGACGTCGTCGGGCTTGGATGTCGTGAACTGAGGCGGATTCATGGGCTGACCGGTCGGCTCCAGGGCTGGACGACGGACTTCCGCCTTCTTGAACAGCGCCGTCGTGGCATCGAGAAGCTCCCCAAGGGTGTAGCTGCTGTCCGCCGATCGAGCGACTCTGCACCTGTAGCGAAGGCAGAGGTTGTCCAGAATCGATTCGAGAAGAATGCCGGCCTTGGACGCGGTTATCTGCCGATCGAAGGGCGTTGTCCTCACGGCATCCGCCAATTCAGCCACGGCCAGCTTGGTCTTTGTAGCTTGAGACTCCCTTGGCGAGGGCCCAACGCTGGAGCTCGATCAACTGGGTGCGCTTTCCCGCACCATGGGGATTACGGTAGCAATCCCGCCACAAACGCTGGTGGGTGGTCACGAGCACATGCGCGAAGTGCTGGCTCTCTTCGACGATCAGGTCCGCTATCCGGCGGATGTGCTGCGAATCCACGGAAGTGAACACGTCGTCAAGTACCAGGACCGCTTCCCGGTTCGGGAACTCACGCTTCGTCAGCGCAAGCCAAAAGCAGAAGGCGAGAGTGTCGAGGTGTGATTCACTGAAGTATCCCTGCGGTGTAACGTCCGCATGGCCTTGAAACACCGCCTTCTGGGTCAGCGATGCCCGCTTCTCGGGATCCAGTTCGAGTTTGGTGATGGCCACGCTCTCGTTCGGATGGATCGCGGAGTACAGGCGATTGCACTCCCCTGAGACGGCATCCAGGATTTCTTGGGTGTACTCGATACGAGTCTTTCGCACGATCGCCAGGGCCGCGTCCAAGGCACCCTGGATTTGTTCCATGGATCCAGACTCGCTGAGGCTGTTGCCGTATTCCCTTTTCAGTGTATCGACGGCACTGATCTGGCCCGCCCGTTTCTTCTCGGCTTCTTCTTCGTCGTCCAGCGCCACCGCGGCCGGCACGAGGAGGTCAATGAGAGAGCGCGCCTGGCTGGCTGCAAGGTCGGCGTCAAACGACTCTGTCTTCGCCAGCTCAGCATATGCGGTGGGCTCCAGCTTCAGCGCGACGATCGGCAACAGATCAGCTTTGGTCAGAAGCTGGATCAACGGTCGAGCCGCGAGCAGCAACTTGTCGCGTTGGGACAAGGCGGCCTGTTGGATGGACTGAACAGCATTTGCGGCTGTATTCCGCTTTTCGCGCACGGCCTCGTAAGGGGCCAAGTTCTGCAAGCGCACCTGGATGTCAGCCCTCAATTGATCCACGGCAACAGCCTGCTCACAAACGGGGCACTTGTCTTCGCGCGCCCCCGTCGCAAGGAAGTTCGCGACCGACCTGAGCAGCCCAGTTAGGGCCATCACGGTCTCCCCGTTGGCTGAGGGCAGCTGAAGGACGTCCGCCTCGACCTCAGCCACCCCCTTCTTCGTCTCCGCCACGCTCACGCTGGTTGCCTCCAGGTCGACGAGCCGCTGATGGGCATCATGGATAGCGCAGGATGCCTGGCGTAGGCTCTTGGCCTTCGCGGTGAGGGCAGCGGCATCGGCGGAAACGACGGACTCGGCCCACTCGATTGGCCCAAGGCCGGGGCGGCCCTCCTTCGTCCAAACGTCTCGGAGGTGGGCTTCGGCCGTCCGTCGCTGTTCCTCAGCTAGCTCGACCTTCCGCTTTGCTGTCGAGAAGGCATCCTTGAGGGTCGATTCCGCCATTTCGATGCGCTGGACATCGATGAACCGCTTGAGCTCCTCGTAGCGCCGGGCAGGCTGGGCGTTGACCATGGCGAGCAGTGGCGCACGGCGGAGGACCCGGATCTTGGGACGCGGGTTGGGAGCCGATGGGATTCCATCGCGGCCCACTGTCGCTTTCCAAAGTTGTCCGTCGGCCTTCAGCTCAATCTGAATGTCCCGAGACGTCTTCCCGATTGTTGGCAGATGGTTCTTCGGAGTGACGGAGCTGCGATCGGCCAGAGATCCGGCAGATCCATTTCCGATGGCATCTAGTGCGTCCGCGATGGTGGACTTGCCAGTGCCGTTTTCCCCGAAAATAACAGTGAGCGGTTTCGATTTGTCGAAATCCAGGTGGAGCTTGGTAGAGGCCCCGCGAAAATTCGCGACCGTCAGGTGCTCAAGCTTTGCCATCGACACCATCCTTGGCGCGTCGGTCGATTGCCTGCTTGATCCATTTCTGCCAGTCCTCCTCGCGCGCGGCCCCATCCGCCAGTCTGGCGGTGACATCGGAAACCGCGCGCTCTGTTATGAGACCGGCTTTCAGAAGCCGATTCGCGATGAGCACCGCGAGTTCTTCGTCCGGCGATCCCTGTCGTTTCGTTGCTACTACTGAATCGGTCATCCGGCTCCCAATGAACTTGTTGATCCACAGACCTCGGATGGAAACGAGCACTCCGGGCTCCATCAGCCCGGCTCCGCCGCCAGGTTCAAAGGCTCCGGGCTATGGCGCCGGGCGTGTTCCGCCTCGAGCGCCGAATGCTCATGTGGGCGGCCAAGTCGCAAAGGCTTCACCGGAGCGGCCTAAAGGGCTGACTACATCTTCGACGCGTACGCCTTCCTGACGTACCTGCTGATGTATGAGCTCAGGCCCTGGCCAGCCCTAGCCAGGATCTTCATCTGGGCAATGTTGGCCGCGCCTGCGCTTGCGTTGGTGTACTCGTACGTTCCTCCGGCCTTGAAGGTGACCCGGATGAAATCCGCGCCCTCCTCATAGCTCGCCACATTGGAGTCGCCGCCCAGGTTCATGTAGATCGGCATCGTTTCTCCCATCTTTCCTTGTTCCCGCAGCTCAGCAGACGCCTACCCGGGTACCCCTTCCGGTCGGTTCAGGCTCTGCAGCTGATGAGGTGTCTGCGTACCCGCCTGGCTGGCGCGTCGCGTGTTGGCCTCTATCTGGACCTGGCAGAGTGCCGTCTGCGCCTGAAGGCGAAGCGAGAAGGTCCTCGCCTGTCCAATGGCAAAACCGAGAAGCCCGAGCAATCCGCCGGCAATCATGGCCAGCCTCTCACTCCGGGTAATGGCGTAGGCGCCGATGGAGCCGACCAAAACGCCGAGCACGCTGTAGAGGACCACGAGCGTCCGGGCCTGGCTGTACAGACGATCCGCAAATTGCTGAATGACGGTTGGGTCGAATCTTGTCGTCATTGGGTTCTCCTCAGCGCCTTCGGGTTGCCCCGATTCATGCCTTTTGCTTTCGCCCGGAGACCGACTTGCCGCCGTGCATCTTTAGGTATTGATCCCAGCGCACGAGGGTCATGGGCACCTACGGCGCGATGTCGTACGAGAAGATCGGTCCCGGAAGCGTGAAGTAGCACTCCTCGCCGAGGTGCCATGCGCTCGCACTGCCGACCTCGACGTGGCCGGGCGCCGTGGACCACGACAGCGGAGTGAGAGTCCATTTCCATCCCTCACTCCCTGTTGCCACCCAGTCCAGCGCACGTCCTGCCGGCTTCGCCTCTCCTGCCGTGTGGGCAGGCGAGAATGGGTTCAGCGAAAGCGACCAGTAGTTGACTGGCGCGCGCCCCGTTTCCACCGTGAAGGAATGCACGATGCTCCTGTTCGGAACCGACGCTCCGAAATCAGGGGTGCGCTCCACGATGGAGAGGACCTTGGGATTTGCCTTGGTTCCGCACAGGTCTTCCTCGCCCTGCACACAGCTCGCCCCGGTCACCAACAGTGTCGCCCGCAGGAAGACGGCTCCCAAACCCGTGGCTCGTGCGATCAGTATCGACGTCATCAACCGACTCTCTCCGCAATCGCGCAACGCAGTGTATACAACCCGCGGCGGTTGGCAACTTTCCGCCCAGTGGCCAAGGCGGCGCGCGAGCAGGCGGAGGACGCGTTTGTGGGGCCGCGCGTAGTGGCGCGGTTTGCGGAGGCGGAATTGGAGCGGTCATTCGCCAGATCTCGCTGGGAGCATGAGCGTCCCGAACCGGTCTTTGACGAGTCGCAGCTGCCCTGCTGGTGGCGAAGGCTCTGCGCAGCAGCTCGACCCACCGAATGCAGCGCGGGCGACTGGCAGGTGTTCGGGCGCGCCTGGCGGCGTGGCGAGACGGGACGACATGGCTGCGCCATGCCGGGTGTGCGGCCAGGACGCCAGTACCCATCCCGGTGGCCCCTCCTCTCACGCCCCGAAGTGCTCACTCCAAACGTGGAGAGAGCTGATCGGCTGAGCAGAGGCGCCCACTCGGCCGCGGAGAGAGCCGATCGGCTGAGCAGAAACGCCCACTCGCGCGCCGAGAAAGCCGATCGGCCGAGCCCGGGTGCCGTCTCCGCCGCGGAGTGAGCTGATCGGCTGAGCCATGGTGCCGACTCGCCCGCGGAGTGGGCCGATCGGCTGAGCCATGGTGCTTACTCCGCCGCCGAGTGAGCCGATCGGGCCAGCCCAGACTGCCAAACCTGCCGCCGACTAGGTCGACACGGGACACTCCCCGATCTGCCCATCGAAGCTGACCCGGAGTGAGGCGGGAGACTCCCGCCTGTCGCCATGCGCCCGCGCTGATGCCGCCGCCACGGCATTAGGACCACTGCGCGGGCCCATGGGGAGCGGCGCGATTGAGCGCGTCGCGTCTCCAGTTACGTTCGCTCTAACGGACAACTTCTGCTATTATAAGTCCGTTGTGACGGACATTGATTCGGTTCTCCAGGACCAGAACCCGTGGTGGTCGGATCCTAAGAGGCGTGAATCACTGGCTTTTCCGCATAGACGGGACGTGTTCGATAGGGTCCTGACGTATTTTGGTGACGCGAACGCAAGGAGGGCCGCGGCGCTGTTGGGGCCTCGCCAGGTGGGCAAGACCACTCTCCTGCTCCAGGCGATCGACGAGCTGCTCGGACGCGGCTGGCCGCCAGCAAACATCACCTTCTTCGATTTCTCTGACGAGAGGCTCACGAGCGACGTCTCACCCCGTGAGGTGGTCGCCTCTCGCCCTGTGGGGCTGAGCCCAGATGTGCCTCGGGCCTTCCTGTTTGACGAAATCCAGCTCGCATCGGGCTGGCAGAACTGGCTCAAGGCGGCCGTAGACCAGTCTCGCCGCGACACGGGGCCAGGCGCTCGGCTCGTCGTGACGGGCTCGGCAGCATCGTCGTTACGGCATGGCGGGGTCGAATCCGGCCAAGGCAGGTGGGACGAGATCCCGATCGAGGGACTGACCTTTCCCGAGTTCCTGCGTCTGGCCTCGCCACCAGGGGCCAGCCTCATCGTTCGCAATCCGCAGGTCCTCGATCGATACCTGGAGGTTGGCGGTTTTCCCGAACACCTATCGCCCGAAACCTCCGCTCGCGAAGCGAGGCGACGCATTCGCGAAGACATCGCAGACCGGGCAATCCTTCGCGATCTCCTGCGAACCGGGGCAGACGTGGAGCGGTTGCGGCGACTCTTCGTCTACTTGGTTAACGACTCGGGGAGCACCTGGAACCAAGGCAATCGCGCGAGCGATCTGGACGCGAATCGCAAGACCGTCTCCGAGTGGCTATCCGTGCTCGAGGGGACGTGCTTGCTCACCCGGCTTGAGCGCGACAGTCACGCGGGAATGTCGGCCAAGGCGGCCCTTCGTTCTCAGCCCAAGGTCTTCGCCAGTGATCACGGCCTGATCACCGCGTTTTCGCCACATCCCGATCCTCTCTCCAACAGCGAGACCCGCGCGCGAGTGTTCGAGGCGGTGGTCTTCCGCCATCTGCGCGAATTGGCGCGCCCGACGAACGCGGTCCTCAGCTTTGGTCGGCTCGACGATGATCTCGAAGTCGATTTCATCATCCGCTACCGCGACACCTCCGTGGGGGTCGAGGTCACATCGAGCCCTGAAGCGCGCTCTCGCAAGATCGGGCGCGCCGAAGAGACGATATCTCGGTTGGGCCTTACACGAGGACTCTTGATCCATGGTGGCGTGCGCGCCCAGGAGAGTGGAGGGCTTTCGATTGTGCCGCTGCACGAATTCCTGCTCGACCCGGCCCGCTACGCTGGAGGATCCCCATGACGGTCTTTGAGCCTTCCGCGCTGCTTGGAAGGTGCGAAAACGAGCGATTGGAATTCAAGGATGCGGAAGCGTTGAGGCGGCCCGCCAGGGTGGCGCGTGAAGTGGTGGGATTTCTGAACGCAAACGGCGGTGATATCTGGATCGGAGTTCAGGAGGACGGAGAGGGCCGAGCGGTGAAGATCGTGCCCGTCGCCAACCCGGAGCAAGCGCGAATCTCCCTCCGCGATCACCTCATCGACACCATCGAGCCCCAATTCCAGACAGAGGTCGACATCACCGTGGACGGAGGACTTCTGCATGTGACGGTCAGAAAGGGCCGCAACCCTCCCTATGCGCAACGGGACGGTGGACGTCACTTCTGGGTCCGCGTCGCGGATCGCCTGCGGGAGATGGACAGAACAGAACTGCGCGAGGCGTTCAGCGTCGCTGGCGAGTCTGCGGAGCGGATGCGACAGATAGACGAGGCGAAGAAGCAGCTACGGGAGGTGCCCCACCATTCCGGGCTCTACGTGTCGCTCTTGCCGGTACCTGCTCTCAATCTGGATTTCTTCGACGAGGCCGTGTGGAGAGAGGTCCAGACATGGCTCACCGAACCGGGCGCCACGAACAACAGGCGTTCGGGTTTCAAATTCGCTCACGGCTATAGAGTGCCGCAACGTCGCGCCGACACGATCCACCATGGTGAAGACAGCGACTACATGCAAACCAAGTTGAAGAGCACAGGGCGGGTCTCGTTCCGAGTCGAGGGAGACGCATTGTGCCGGCTTGATCGTGCGCAGTCTATGATCGAACCGTACGCCCTGCTCGAGTACCCGGTGTCGGTGATGAGACTGATGGCAGCGATTCTCGATCGGTTCAGCGACATCGAGGGGACACAGGTGGCGGGCTTTCTGGCCATATCTGGGATTCGCGGTTGCATTCTGAATCCGGGGTCGCCCATGGAACCTATGCGGGCCTGGCAGAAGCCGCGGCCATTCGACGACGACGCCATCGAAGTCGAACACGTGTTCAGAGCAGAAGAGTTCGTACCGAACCCGGATCGCTGTGGCCTGTACTTCGTGCGCAGGGTCTACGCGGAGTTCGGCTTCGACGCGGACGCAATTCCTGGCGAGTTCGACCAGGTCCAGGGCCGGCTGCTGCTGGAGTAGGGCGGGTTGACCGCGGGCGAGCACCGGCAAGGATCGATGTGCCGCCGGGATGGGGGTCGCGCGGCGCCTCGACGGCGCTGACGCCCGTTGCGCACATCCCGCCGGACTGGCCCCGGAAATATCGACGACAAAGGGCGCGTGTTATCGTGAGCGGATGCTGGTGTTGGGCATCAACCACTCCAACGACGCCGCGGCCTGCATCGTGCGCGACGGCGAGATACTGGGCGGGGCGCAGGAAGAGCGCTTCACGCGCATCAAGCACGATTCCAACTTCCCCACGCGCGCCGTCGAATTCTGCCTGAAGCGCGCGGGTGCCACGCTGGAGGACGTGGACGCGGTGGGCTTCTTCTGGAACCCGGGCATCCACGCCCAGGCCTTCAACCGCCGGCAGAGCAGCCAGTTCCGCCACCACATGGAATTCCTGTTCAGCGTGCCCAACCACCTGCTGCGCGCCTGGCCCGACGACAGCGTGGCCAGCCTGGAGCAGACGGTGCGCATGCAGAGCGGGCGCAAGCTGACCATCCACTACGTCACGCACCATCTGGCCCACGCCGCATCGGCGTTGTTCGGCTCGCCCTTCGACGAGGCGGCCCTGCTCACCGTGGACGGCTACGGCGAGCGCGCCTCGACCCATATCGCCGTGGGCCGCGGCCTGGACATCCAGACGGTGCACACCATCGAGTTCCCGCAATCGGTCGGCTCGCTGTACGCCGCGTTCACCGAATATCTGGGTTTCAAGCCCAACGCCGATGAGGGCAAGGTCATGGGCCTGGGCGCTTACGGCCAGCCACGCTACGCCGACGCCGTGCGCACGATGATCTGGCCCACCGACGACGGCTTCCAGATGGACCTGGGCTTCTTCTCGTATTTCCACGAGGCGCCGCACCGGTTCAGCGAGCGCCTGACCGCGCGTCTGGGTCCGCCGCGCGTGCGCGAGTCGGCCCTGGAGCAGCGGCACTATGATCTGGCGGCCAGCCTGCAGTTGGTCACCGAGGAAATCCTGCTGCACCTGGTGGCGCTGACCAAGCGCAAGACGGGCATGCGCAATCTGGCCATGGCGGGGGGCGTGGCGCTCAACTGCGTGGCCAACGGCCGCATGGTCAATGAATCAGGGTTCGACCGCTACTTCTTCCAGCCCGCGGCCAGCGACGCGGGTACCTCGCTGGGCGCGGCCCTCTGGGTCACCCACGGCATCCACAAGTTGCCGCGCAAGCTCGTCGAGCCGGTGGACACGCTGGGCGTGGAATTCTCGGCCGAGGAGATCAAGCGTGAGCTGGACAAGGCGGCGCTCAGCTACGTCGAGTTGAAGGACGCGCCCGCGGCTGCCGCGCGCCTGCTGGCCGAGGGCCACATCATCGGCTGGTTCCAGGGTCGCGCCGAATTCGGGCCGCGCGCCCTGGGCAACCGCAGCATCCTGGCCGATCCGCGCAAGGCCGAAATGAAGGACATCCTCAACAGGCGGGTGAAGTTCCGCGAACCCTTCCGCCCCTTCGCGCCCAGCGTGCTGGCCGAGCGCACCGGCGAACTGTTCACGCCGGGCCTGGAGTCACCGTTCATGTTGCGCGCCTATCGCACGCGCGACGACAAGCGCGGCGTGGTCCCGGCCATCACCCACGAGGACGGCACGGCCCGCGTGCAGACCGTCACGCGCACGGCCAATCCGCTCTACTACCGGCTCATCGACGAGTTCGGGAAGCTGACCGGCGTGCCCTGCGTGCTCAACACGTCGTTCAACATTCGCGGCGAGCCCATCGTCAACACGGTGGCCGACGCGTTGAAGTGCTTCTTCACCACCGACATGGACGCCCTCTTCCTGGGCCCCTATGCGCTGGCCCGCCGGGAACCAACCCTGGCCCGCCTACGCGGCTGACCGTGCCTGCCCTGACCCTCCGGCGCGCCGCGGGACTGGCGGCCCTGCTCGCGCTGCTCCTGTGCCTGCCCAGCCTGCGCGGCGGCTTCGTCATCGACGACGCGTACCTGGTGGTGGACAACCCGTCGATTCGCGGCCTGGGGCAGATCCCCCGGCACTTCGTACGGGCCTGGGGCGGCGGGGGCGGGGGCGCGGGCCACGCGGGCGTAAACGCGGCCTACTACCGTCCCCTGACCAGCTCCCTGCACACCGTCGAGTACGCGCTCTTCGGCTTGCATCCGCTGGGCTGGCACGCGGTGAGTGTGCTCCTGCATGCGGCGGCCACCGCGCTGGCCACGCTGCTGGCCGTTCGCCTGCTGGGTAGCCTGGGCGCGGGCCTGCTGGCCGGGTTGCTCTTCGCCGTGCACCCCGTACACACCGAGGCCATCGCGGCCATCTGCTACCAGACCACGCTGCTGGCGGCTGGGCTGGCCTTGGCGGCCCTGTGGGCACTCGGCCGCGCGAGGGACGACGCCCGGAAAAGGTGGGTGCTCCTGGCCTTCGCGTTCAGTGGGCTGGCCGGCTTGGCCAAGGAAGAGGCGGTCGTGCTGCCGCTCCTCGGCGCGGCTTGGCTGGCCATCGCGCCGCCCGTCGAGCGCGCGCGCGTGTGGGCGACGGGCGCCGGGGCCCTCCTCGCCGGTGCGGCCCTGGTTCTGGGTGCGCGCGGCGCCGTGGTGACCGGCTCCAGCATTCGCTACTTCGGTGACGCGGGCTCGGCGGTCATCGTGCCCACCATGGCGCGCGTGGTGACCCTGTATGCCGAGTTGCTCGTAGCGCCCCTGCGTCTGTGCCCGTTCTACGACTGGTTCATCGTGCCGCCCTCGGCGCACCTGTCCGCGGCGGCGGTGTTGGGTTTCGTCATAGTCCTGGGCGTGGTCGCGGGTGTGCTGGCGCTGCGCCGCCGCGCGCCGGCCGTCGCCGTCGGCCTGGCCTGGCTGGCCCTGGCGCTGGTGCCGGTCATGCAGGTCGTGCCCATTCTCAACGTGGCCGCCGAACGGTTTCTTTATCTGCCTTCGCTCGGCTTCGCGGTGGTCGTGGCGGCGGCGGCACTCGCGCTACAAAGGCGGGCACCACGCGCGGCGCTGCTCGGCGCGGGGATCGTGCTGGCACTCCTGGCCGCGCGCACGGCTGGGCGCTGGAGCGACTGGCGCGACGATCGCACGCTCAACCTGGCCACGGCCCGCGATTTTGCCGAGACGCCCACGCCGCTGCTCAACCTGGCCCAGATCGAACACGCCGCCGGGGACGACGGCGCGGCCCTCCGCCGCCTGGAGGAGGCCCAACGGCGCGTGCCCAGCTGGCCCGTTCCGGAACACATGGCCGCGCGAATTCGAGGCGACCGGCGCTGAACCGCGCCACGGCCAGCGTCCAGCTCGCAGTGCGTTGCCGCGCGGTGCACCGTCGGAGAATCGCCGCGGAATGCCGCCCCACATCGTGCAAGCGCTCGCGGCTCCATGATACGGTCACAGGGCCATGTCACCGCCCCCCAGCGCGCGTAAGCCCGGAAAAATAACGCCAGCCACCGATGTCCACTTCGGGAGCGACGTGGAGTCCATCAAGCAGGACTTCACCACGAACTTGTTCTGCCACCAGGCCAAGTTCCCCGAGGTCGCCACGCTCAATGACAACTACCTGGCCCTGGCCTACACGGTCCGCGACCGCCTGCTGCAGCGCTGGATTCACTCCGCGCGCACCTATTTCGAGCGGGCCAGCCGCACCGTGGCCTATCTCTCCGCCGAGTTCCTCATCGGTCCCCAACTGGGCAACAACCTCAGCAGCCTGGGCATCATGGAGAACACGCGCCAGGCCATGGAGGAGATGGGCCTGTCGCTCGACGAGCTGCTGGAACAGGAGGAAGAGCCGGGGCTGGGCAACGGTGGTCTGGGTCGGCTGGCGGCCTGTTACCTGGATTCGCTGGCCAGCCTGGAGATCCCCTCCATCGGCTACGGCATTCGCTACGAGTTCGGCATCTTCGATCAACAGATCCACGATGGCTGGCAGGTCGAGGTCCTCGATCGCTGGCTGCGCCTGGGCTACCCGTGGGAGATCTCACATCCCGAGATCGCCTTCATGGTCAAGCTGGGCGGCCACACCGAGGCCTACACGGATCTCAACGGTCGCTACCGCGTGCGCTGGATTCCCGAGCGCGTGGTCAAGGGGGTGCCCAACGACACGCCCATCCTGGGCCACCGCGTGAACACCACCAGCATGCTGCGCCTGTGGACGGCGGAGAGCGCCACCTCGCTCGACCTGAAGGCCTTCAACGTGGGTGACTACACGCGCGCCTGTGAGGATCAGGTCACCACGGAGAACATCACCAAGGTCCTCTATCCCAACGACGAGACCGAGGCGGGCAAGATCCTGCGTCTGCAGCAGGAGTACTTCTTCGTGTCCTGCTCGCTGCAGGACATGATGCGCATCTACAAGCAGAAGGAGAAGCCGCTCGACCGCTTCTACGAGAAGTACGCCATCCAGCTCAACGACACACACCCGGCGTTGACCATCGCCGAGCTGATGCGCCTGTTGGTCGACGAGCACGACATGGACTGGGACCGCGCCTGGGAGACCACCACGCGCACCATGGCGTATACCAACCACACGCTGCTGCCCGAGGCGCTGGAGACCTGGCCTTTGCCGCTCTTCAAGCGCGTGCTGCCGCGCCACCTGGAGATCATCTTCGAGATTAACCGGCGCTTCCTCAACGATGTGCGCCTGCGCTTTCCCCATGACGATCAGCGGCTGCAGCGCATGTCGCTCATCGACGAGCGCGGCGACAAGCGCGTGCGTATGGCCCACCTGGCCACCGTGGGCAGCCACGCGGTCAACGGCGTGGCCCGCCTGCATTCGGATCTGCTCAAGCAGACGGTGCTGCGCGACTTCGCCGAGATCTGGCCGGACAGGTTCACCAACGTGACCAACGGGGTCACGCCGCGCCGGTTCCTCCTCTTGGCCAACCCGCGTCTGGCCGACCTCATCACCGAGGCCATCGGCGATCGCTGGGTCACCGAGCTGGAGCGCCTGCGCGATCTGGAACCGCTGGCTGACGATGCGGTGTTCGCGGAGCGATGGCGGGCCGTCAAGCTGGCCAACAAGCGCGAGTTGGCCGAGGTGGCCAAGCGTCGGCACAACATCGATCTGGACCCGAACACGTTGTTCGACGTGCAGGTCAAGCGCATCCACGAGTACAAGCGCCAGCACCTCAACGTTTTGCACGCGGTGGCGCTGTACCGGCAGCTCAAGCACGACCCCAAGTTGGCTGCCCCGCCGCGCACCATCATCTTCGGCGGCAAGGCGGCGCCGGGCTATCAGGCGGCCAAGCTCATCATCAAGCTCATCCACGGCGTGGCCGAGGTCATCAACGCCGATCCGGACACGCGCGATCGTCTGCACATCGCCTTCCTCCCCGATCTCAACGTCAAGAACGCCCAACGCATCTACCCGGCAGCCGAGCTGTCCGAGCAGATCTCAACGGCGGGCAAGGAGGCGTCGGGCACGGGGAACATGAAGTTCGCCATGAACGGCGCGCTGACCATCGGCACGCTGGACGGCGCCAACGTCGAGATCCGCGAGGAGGTGGGCGAAGAGAACTTCTTCCTCTTCGGCCTCACCGCGCCCGAGGTGCTGGGGCTACAGAAGGATGGCTACAAGCCCTGGGAGATCTACTGGCGCCACGATCAGCTACGCGAGGTGCTGGATCTCATCGCCTCGGGCTTCTTCTCACGCGGCGACCAGACCCTGTTCGCCGGCCTGGTGCGCGGCCTCTTGGAGAAGGACGAGTTCATGCTGTGCGCTGATTTCCAGGCGTACCTCGATTGCCAGGCCCGCGTGGGTCAGGCGTACCTGGATCCCAAGCTCTGGACGCGCATGTCCATCCTCAACACCGCGCGTATGGGGAAGTTCTCCTCGGATCGCGCCGTGCGGGAGTACTGCAAGGACATCTGGCGCGTGGAGCCGGTGCCGGTCTCGCTGCCCGGGGCGAAGAAGTAGCCGCTCGTTCACCACGAGGCCGGCGGCAGCGCGAGGTCACGGCCTCTCGGCTTTTCGTTGCTGCTGTCCGGCGCCCATTCAGCACGCGTAATCACTCGGTCACCGCGAAACGCGCGCTGCCGATGAGCTGGGACGAGTCGGTCAGGAGATCCACGCGCCACGTGCCCGGCCCCGGCGCGGTGAAGCTGGTCCAGGTGCGAAAGCCGGCCTTGCGGCCGCCTGTGACCGAGGTGCGAATGGGGCGCCCCACGGGTTCGCCGTCGCGGTACCACTGGAACAGGATGGGCTGGCGGTAGCGCGCGGGCAGCGTGACCGCGAACCAGGCGAACACGCGCGCCGTGCCCTTGGCAAAGCTCGCCACGGGCCCCACCAGCTCGCGTTGATCCACGCCGATTCCCGTCCCGTACGCGTGGCAGACCATGGGCACCGGCGGGAACAGGGGCGCCGCCAGGCCCAGCACCAGGGCAACGGGCACGGCCACGCGGGCCAGGCGCAGCAGCCCGCGGCGGGTGAACAGCACGTCGCGCGGCGCGAGCACGGCCCAGGCCAAGGCAGCCGCCACGAATCCCGACACGACGATGGAGACGCGCGGTCCGGTTAGCGCGACCACCGCCGCGGCCGGCACCAAGGCCGCGAAGAGAACCACGGCTGTCCACGCCACGCGAAGGCGCGGCCGGTCCAGCACCACCTCTCGGTAGCGTCGGGAAAAGCAAGTGAACACCGCCATGGCGGCCAGGGCCAAGGCGGGCAGCATGTTGATCGAACCCACCAGCGCCGAGCCGAACCACACGGGCACCACGAAGAAGAGGACGTTCCTGTACAGAAGCACGGTCACCGTGGGGCTGGCCGTGCGGGCCAGGCGACGCCAGCGCGGCTCCGCCGTCGGATCAGCCGGGGAACGGAGCCAACGCGCGGCCGCCAACGGCACCATCCACGCCAGGGCCAGGAGGGCCACGGCCTTGGGCGCGAAGTCCACCCCCCGGTGGCTGAAGATGCGCGACAGAACGCCCAACCCCAGGGAAATCCAGGGTGCACCTCGCCCGTAGAATCGCTTCGCCTCTTCCAGGGACCAGCCGGCCATGGCGGCCGCCAAACTGGGCCAAACAGCGGGCCCGAGTCAACTTCCGACGCGGCGGGACCGGCCGAACGCGGGGCTCACGTCACGTGACGACGACCGCCCCTCACCACCGCCCGATAGATGGCCAGCAGGATCACGGCGCCGATGATGGACGCGATGATGCCCGGGCCGGACTGCCCCGCGCGGTAGAAGCCCAGCGCACGGCCCAAGAATCCGGCCAGCACGGATCCGGCGACGCCGATAAGCATGGTGACGAGGATGCCGCCGGGATCGCGGCCCGGCATGATCAGCTTGGCGATGGCGCCCACTATCAGACCCACAATTAGGAACCAGATGAAACTCATGAGTGCTCCCCTCCCCTTCTCGGGGAAGCCACATTCATGCCGTCGCGCCTAACAGCCCGTGGTGAGGGCCGGGCCGAGCCGTGCAGAGTGGTTCGGCCGCATGCGAGGAGGCACGAAGCAACGGAATACCGGGGTCTTCAAGCGAGCGACGACGACGCGCGTGCGGCCCTTTGACACCATGGGGCTCGGCGCATCCCCTCGGAGTGTATCGTTACCGGCTCGTAGCAACCCCAGCCCGCCCGTCACCGGATCCGTCAGCGTCGGCGCGCCATGGCGCGATCGATGTCCCGCTGCGCCTCGCGCTTCTTGACGTCCTCGCGCCGATCGTACTGTTGCTTGCCGTGCACCAGGGCTAGCTCGACCTTGACGCGTCCATGCTTCTCGTACAGCGACAGCGGGATGAGGGTGTAGCCCTTCTCGCGCACCTTCGCCGCCAGACGATCGATTTCCCGTCGGTGCAGCAACAGCTTGCGCTTGCGGCGCGGCTCGTGATTGCGCGCGTGGGCGAAGCTGTACACCCCGATCTCCATCTGGTGCAGCCAGGCCTCGCCATTCGCGATCTCGCCGTACGCGTCGATGAGCGTGACTTTGCCGTCGCGGATGGACTTGACCTCCGACCCGACGAGGGCCAAGCCGGCCTCCAGGGCCTCATCCACGTGATACTCGTGGCGCGCTTTGCGGTTGCGCGCCAGGGTCTTGGTTTCGTCTGCCCGGCCCTTGCCGGCCATTGAGCCTCCGGGCCTACAGCTTGTTGCTCTCGCCGGGCATCCGCAAGCCGCCCTCGGCGGCCAGAGCGCGGCGCAGGTAGGTGGGCTTGTCGAATTCGTTCTCTTCGATGCCCAGGTGATCGGCCAGGGCGGCGGGCATGCCGGCAGGCGTGCGGCGCGAGGCGCACGCAGAGGTCATGCCCGACGAGGGCCGAACCGGCCGCGGCTCGGTCCCCGTGGTGCCCGCGCCGGGCGCCGCCAGAACCGGGGCCGGCGTGTACGACACGGTGATGGTCGGATAGGCCGCGTCGTCGGTCTCCGTGTCGGCGAACTCGATCACCTCGGGCGCCGGCGCCGCCGGGACGGGCGCGGGCGAGCCCGACTTCCACAGCGGAATGGTCGGAGCGGTCATGCGCTGCCCGGGGATAGGCGGGACAGAAGGCGGCGACGCGGGCTGCATGGGCAGGGTCATCTGGTTCTCGGCGACGGCGCGCTTGCTGCTCGTGGTACGCGCGGCGCTCGCGGTGGACGTCTCCACGGCGGCGCGGCTCTGGAACCCGGTGGCGATGACCGTGATGCGCACTTCCTCGGTGAGGTTGGCGTCGACCACGGACCCGAAGATGATGTTGGCGTCCGGATCGGCCGCCTCCTGGATGAGGCTGCACGCCGCGGTCACCTCGGCCAGGGTCAGGTTGGGGCCGCCCGTGATGTTGACCAGGATGCCCGTGGCGCCGTTGATCGACACGTCCTCGAGCAGAGGCGAGTTGATGGCCATCTGAGCGGCTTCCAGAGCGCGCTTCTCACCGCGGCCGAAGCCCGAGCCCATCAGGGCGCGACCCATGCCGGTCATGATGGTGCGCACGTCGGCGAAGTCGACGTTAATCAGGCCTGGAACAAGGATGAGATCGCTGATACCGCGCACGGCGGTGGAGCACACGTTGTCGACCATGGCGAACGACTCGCGCAGGGTCATGTCAGCGCCCGCCAGGCTCACCAGGCGATCGTTGGGGATCACGATGAGGGCATCCACCGACTTGGCCAACTCGGCGATTCCCGCGTTCGCCTTCTTCTTGCGCTGCAGGCCCTCGAACATGAAGGGCTTGGTCACCACGCCGACGGTAAGGGCGCCCATCTCGCGTGCCACGCGCGCGATGACGGGAGCCGCGCCCGTGCCCGTGCCGCCGCCCATACCGGCGGTCACGAAGACCATGTCCGCCCCGGCGAGCACCTCGGCCAGGCGGGAGGCGTCCTCGAGCGCGGCCGCGCACCCGATATCGGGGTTGGCGCCTGCACCCAGGCCCTTGGTCAGGTTCTTGCCAAGCTGAATCTTGACAGGAGCCAGGTTGGTCTCCAGCACCTGGCAGTCTGTGTTGGCGGCAGCGAAATCCACCCCTTGGATGCCGGCCTCGATCATGGTGTTGACGGCGTTGCCACCACCGCCGCCCACGCCCACTACCTTGATCCGCGGCCCCTGAGCCTGGTCTTCAAATTCCAGCATTGTGATTTGCCCTCGGACTCCAGGAATCGCACGCCCCTGAAGCGACGCCAAATTTTTCACTGCATTTCTTGTTCGAACCCCGATGCAAGCTTGATGGGGCAAGGAATGGACCAGCCATCGGCGCGCCCACAAGCCCCGCGGCTTCGCTCAGGGTTCGCTCGGGGATGCAGCGGCGATGGCACGGCGATGGCCGCACACGCGCCCACGCACGACGTGCAGATCTCGCGACGGCGGCGCAGGAATCAGGGGCGCGGCCTCTGACTCAAAACGCGCTCGAGAGGACGCGGCGGAGCTTGCTAAACACGCCACCGCCCGAGGTACGCGCGCTGGAGGCGTCGCGCATCTCGCTGGCCTGCTGGCTGGCACCGTACTGGACCAGACCCACGCCGGTGGCGAAGGCGGGCGACTTGACCACGTCGGCCAGGCCACCCACACCCTTGGGCACACCCAGGCGCACGGGAATGCCCAGGATCTCCTCGCCCAGCTCGGCCATGCCGGGTACCTGGGTCACGCCGCCGGTGATCACCGCGCCGGAGGCCAACAGATCCTCGCAGCCCAGGCGTCCAATCTCCGCCTTCACGAAAGAGAAGATCTCCTCGATGCGCGGCTGGATGATATCCCGGCACAGCATCTGGCGTGACAGCACGCGCGGGGCGCGACCGCCCACCGAGGCCACCTCGATGGTCTCGTCCTCGGCCACCATGCTGGCCAGGGCGCAGCCCCAGCGGTGCTGGATCTTCTCCGCCTCGTGGGGTGGCGTGCGCAGCCCGAAGGCGATGTCGTTGGTGAGCTGCGAGCCGCCCAGTGGAATCACGCTGGTGTGGGCCACGCTGCCCTCGGTGAAGATGGCGATGTCGGTGGTGCCGCCGCCCACGTCGACCAGGGCCACGCCCAGGCCCTTCTCATCCTCCTCCAGCACCGCCTCACCCGAGGCCAGCGGTTCGAGGACGATGTCCAGGACCTCCAGCTCGCACCGGCTGCAGCACTTGATGATGTTCTGCATGGCCGCCGCGGCCGCGGTCACGATGTGCACGCGCGCCTCCAGGCGCACCCCGCACATGCCCAGCGGCTCGCGCACGCCGTCCTGTCCGTCGATCTTGTACTCCTGGGCCAACACGTGCACCACGTGGCGGTCCGCGGGCAGCGCGATGGCGCGTGCCAATTCGAGGACCTTGGCCACGTCGGATGGATGGACCTCCTTGTCCTTGATGGCGACGGTGCCGGTGGAGTTCACGCCCTTGATGTGCCCGCCGGCCACGCCCACGTAGACCTGCGAAATCTCGCAGCCCGACATGCCCTCGGCCTCGGTCACGGCCTGCTTGATGGCGGCCACCGTGGAGTCGATGTTGACGATGACGCCCTTCTTTAGACCGCGCGAAGGGTGCGTACCGATCCCGATGACATCCAGGCCTTCATCACCGATTTCAGCCACGATGCACGCGATCTTGGTGGTGCCGATATCGAGCCCCACGATGATGTCCGAGCCGCGTCTCGCCATGTTCTTGTCCGTCTTCCTTGTCAGTTCTTGGCCAGCTTGGGTTCCGCCTTGGCGACCGCCGCGGCCTCTGCTTCACGCGTACGCAAGAGAACCGGGACGCGCCCCGGGCCGGGCGCATCGAGATTCACGATACGAACGGTGGCAAGTCCCCCCATGTTCCCAGCGGACACAGCTTCGAGGATTTGATCGAGACGCGCCAATTTTTTGCTGTAATCGCCACGCCCGATGCGGATCTCCGCGCCGCCTTCGAGAAGGAAGAGGGTGAACCCGAAGCGCGGATTGATGGCTATCTCCGATAGCATCGGTCTTCCGCTGCGCTGGTAGTACGCGTCGAGCAAGGCCAGCGCCTCGCGATAGGCGCCCTCGCTGGCCGCCCGCAGACCCGCGTACCGCTCGCGCTCGATGCCGGTCAGCACGGGGAGCCCCTCGGCCTCCTCCATGGTCGCACGCTTGAAGGGGTGGCCGTTCTGGTCGACGAGATAAAGGCCCCCCAGGGCAGCCACGGCCGCGGCCTGTCGTTCGGTGACCTCGATGCGCAGCCCCGAGGGCAAGCGCCGGTCCACGCGCACGCCCGCGACCCAAGGATGGCTGGCCACCCGGGCCGCCACCGCATCCGTGTCGATGAGCAGCAGGCGATCGTTTTCGCCGACCCCGGCCAGCGCCACGACATCGTCGCGGCGCACGTGCGGGCCCGATGAAACGTCGATGTGCCGCACGCGAAAGCGCGCCGAATCGACCACGTGCTGCACGGCCCACTGGCCGCCCCAACACGAACCCACGACGGCAGCCAGCACGGCGGCGATCTTGCCGACCAGCTTGCCCACCGCCCATGCGCCACGCCCGAAGCCCGCCACGCCCGCCGCCACCATCACCAACAGGCTGCGCCGCTGCACGCTCGCGCGCCGGTTGCGTCTGCGGCGGAACCACCCGCCACGGCGGGGAACGCGCAGATCGAGAACGGCCGGCTCTACGGACATCGGCCCGAGGATCGCTCCACCCGGGACGATGGCCAAATTTTCGAGTCAGAGCGGGCCCGCCATCAGGCTTCGCCGACGGCCCACGTCTGAAGACGATGACCAGATTTCCGAGTCAGCGGCAGGGCGGGCCATCAGGCTTCGCCGACGGCCCGCACCTGAAGACGAGGCTACTTCTTGCCGAGGCCCAAGTTGACCGCGCTGCGGATCTCGTCTTTGCGGGTTTCGGCGAAGCCCGGCACGTTCTCCAGCTCGTCCAGGCTCTTGAACCCGCCGTGCTCACTTCGATACGATACGATCTTTTCGGCGAGAGAATCGCTGACACCCTTGATTTGCTTCAGCTCGTCCTTGGAGGCCGTGTTCAGGTCGAGCGAACCCTTGAAGACGCTGCTCTCGATGTTGCCTGCCATGACTTTCTCCTTCCCCTCGCGCCACCGCGCCTGGCGCGGGCGCCCCCCTGCGCTGGCGTCAGCGCGGTTTGGTCAAGGCATAGAAAAGCGTGGTCTCGGCGCCAGGGAAGTCAACGCTGCCCGAGACGCGGAGGGAACTAGCCCAAGCGAGCCAGAACTTCGCCAGCCACTTGCGTGATATCGCCAGCGCCCAGGGTCACCAACAGATCGCCGGGGCGAAGGCGGGCGCACAAGGCATCCACGAGCTCCTTGCGAGCCGCGTGGTGCACGACGGGCTTGCCGGGGAAACACGCCATCAGGGCGGCGGTGTCCACGCCGGCGATAGGCGGCTCGCCCGCCGCGTAGATGTCCGTCAGGACCACCTCGTCGGCAGCGGCGAAGGCCGCGGGGAAGTCCTTCATCAGGTCACGCGTACGCGTGTAGCGGTGGGGCTGAAAGGCGACCACCACGCGCCGGCCGTGCAAGCGCGCCGCGCCAAGGGTGGCCGCGATCTCGGTGGGGTGGTGCCCGTAGTCGTCGATGACCAACACACCGCCCGCCTCGCCGCGTACCGAGAATCGGCGGTCGACGCCCCCGAAGGCCGCCAGGGCCTCGGAGTAGGCCGAGAAGGGCACCCCGAACACATCCGACACGCACAACGCCGCCAATGCGTTCTGCGCGTAATGGATGCCAGGCATGCGCACCCACGCCTCGCCGCGCAGTTTGCCCCGCACGCTGATGCGCAAGCGTGTGCCCTGCGCATCCGCATTCACGATCTCGCCGCGGTAGTCACCCGCCGACAGGCCGTAGGACACGTGGCGCTTCACCAGATCGGGGACCAGCCCCACCGCCACCGGGTTGTCGGCGCACAACACCGTCAGGCCGTAGAACGGCACCTTGTTGGCAAAATCCAGGAACGCCGCGCGCAGGGCCGCCTCGGTGCCGTAGTGGTCCATGTGCTCGCGATCGATGTTGGTGATCACCGCGACCATGGGGAACAGGTGGCGGAAGGAACCGTCGGACTCGTCGGCCTCGGCCACCAGCACCTCGCCCTGCCCCAGGCGCGCATTGGAGCCGAACACCTTGGCCTTGCCGCCGATGATGGCCGTGGGATCCAGCCCCGCGTGAGCCAGGATGGTCGCCACCATGGTCGTGGTGCTGGTCTTGCCGTGCGAGCCGGCCACGCCCACGCCGTCCTTGACCCGCATCAACTCGCCCAGCATCTCGGCGCGCGGGATCACGGGAATGTCGCGGCGGCGGGCGGCCAGCACCTCGGGGTTGTCCGGGCGAACCGCGCTCGACACCACCACCACGTCGGCTTGGGTGACCTGCTCTGACCTGTGGCCGACGAAGATGCGGCCGCCCAGTCCTTGCAGGCGCCGGGTGACGTCGTTCTCGCGCTGGTCCGACCCCGACACCTGGTAGCCCAGGTTGAGCAGCACCTCGGCGATGCCAGACATGCCGATGCCGCCGATACCGACGAAGTGGATGGCTACGTCTCGTTTCTTGAACATCTCAGCTCGCGGTCGGGCAATCGGTTGCGAACATTTGGGGCCCTCCTCCCCCACTCAAGGCGAAGGAGGGCGAGGCAAGAGGGACTACTTGTTCCCCTTGCTGATGTTGTCCAGGTTGGGCAGCTCGGACAGATTGGGCTCGACGACGATCTCGATGCGGCGGTTCTGCTTCTGGCCGTCGGGCGTGGCGTTGTCAGCCGCGGGATCGAAGTCCGCGTAACCGGCGGCGCCCAGTTGCCTGGGGTTCATGCCGCCCTCGATGAGCAGGCGCGTGACCTCCACGGCGCGGGCCGAGGACAGCTCCCAGTTGGAGCCGAACCTCTTGGTCTTGATGGGCACGTTGTCGGTGTGACCAGCCACCAGGAAGTGGCGGTCAGTCATGCTGGCCAGGACCTTGGCCACGTCGGCGATGGCGTCCTTGCCTTCCTTCTTCACCTCGACCTTGCCCGAGTCGAACAAGATATCGTTGGGCAGGGCCAGCAGCATGCGCCCGTTGCGCACGGTCACCTTAATCTTGCCCGCGTCCACCATGGAGCGCAGCTTCTCCGCCAGGCCGCGGAACATGGCCTCGCGCGCCTCGGCGGCGGCCTTGGCCTTCTGCATCTCCTCCAGGCGCTTCTGAGCCTCCTTCAGGCCGGCCTCCAGCTGGCCCGCCTCACCCTCCTTGAGCGATCCCCACTTCTTCAGCTGGTCGGTCATGGCCCGCTCTTTGGCCAGCTTGCCGTTCAGGTCGTCGACCTGGCCCTTGAGGCCCGCGTTCTCCTTCTTGAGCGCGTCCTGGTCCTTGAGCACCTTGTTGAGTTCGGCGACCTTCATGTCCAGTTCGGAAGGACCGCAGCCCACCGCGAACAACGCACCAGCCAGAAGCATTCCTGCGAGTTTCATAGTGTGTCTCACGTTATTTTTCCTCCCTGTTCCGGCCCGCTACTTTAGCCCAACTCACCCCACCCTGATAGAGCCCCGACCGGTGCCGCGCGCCTCACGCTCGTCGGCTCGCGGCGGCTGCAGGCCCGCGGACGTGCTCTGGTTCCTGCTAGCATTGCCGCATGCTCGGCTTGCGCGAGGATGACCGCCCTGGGCCCGTCCGCCCCGGAGCGTCGCCCGATCCAGCGCAACGCGCGGAGGGCGAGCGCGCCCTTCGCTGTGCGACCTGCGGCACGCCCGTGACCAGCACCCGCCATCGCGTCAGCGTCCAGGGCGCGCACCTACACCGGTTCATGAACCCGGGCGGCTTCCTCTTCCACATCGGCTGCTTCGCCGAGGCGCTCGGCTGCCGCATCCAGGGGCCGCCCAGCAACGAGTATCCCTGGTTTCCAGGCCTGGCGTGGCGTCTCGCCCTCTGTGGGGGCTGTGGCGCACACCTGGGCTGGCACTTTCGCGCCGAGCAGGAACCCGGGTTCTTCGGCCTCATCATGGACCGCCTGCGCGACGATTCGTAGACGGGGAATCGCGCCGGGCTTGGCCCCGGGTCGTTGCCGCTCCTCGGGGTTCAGAGGTACGCTTGTTAGGTCAAGCCGTCCCCCCTACGACGGCCTCCCCCATTTTCGACGAGGAGGATTTCCATGAATGGCGTTGAACTCGTAACCCGAGACAAGCTGGTCGCCGATCTGCGCGTGGTGGTTGCCGACGCGGAGGAGTTGCTCAAGCTGACCGCGGGCCAGGCGGGCGAGAAGATCACCGCGGTCCGCGAGCGCGTGCAGAAGAGTCTCAGCGAGGCCAAGGCCAAGCTGCTCGACCTGGAAGGAGCGGCCGTCGACAAGACCAAGGCCGCGGCCCGCGCCACCGACGCCTACGTCCACGACAACCCCTGGAAGTCCATCGGCATCGCCGCCGGCGTGGGGTTCCTCCTCGGTCTGGTGATCGGGCGCCGCTAGCCGCATGCCTGACGATCCCTCCAAGGCCGGGCTCGTCGGGACGGCCAAGAGCATGCTCTCCACCGTGGTCGCCGCGGTGGAGACGCGGCTCGAGATCCTGGGCTCCGAGATCCAGGAAGAGCGCGTCCGACTGACCCGACTCGTCCTGTGGGCCACCGCGGGACTGTTCTGTCTCTTCCTGGGCATCGCCCTGCTCGCCGTATTCATGGTCGTCCTGTTCTGGGACACGCACCGCCTGGCCGTGCTGGGCCTGCTGAGCGGCATCTTCTTGGGCGCGGGCCTGGTCATCGCCATCGCCCTCGCCTCGCTCGGACGCGCGGCCAAGACCCCGCCTTTGGCCGAGACCCTGGACGTGCTGGCCAAGGATCGGGAGCGCTTGCAGTCGTGAGTCAGTCGCTGCCCGAGATCGCGCACCGACGGCGCCAGCTCATGGCCCGCGCCAGCCTGCAGCGCGAGGCCGTGGCGGCCATGATCGAGGATCAGCAGGAACTGGCCGGGCTGGCGGAAGGCGGACTGGCCGCCTTCCGCTGGGCGCGGGCCCACAAGTACGCGCTGCTGGCGGGTGTGACGGGCGTGGCCCTGGCGCGACCGCGCCGGGTTCTGCGCTGGGCGAGCCAGGCGTGGGCCATCTACCGCCTGCTGCGCAACCTGCGCCGCACGTTCGCGCCACGCCTGATGTGAGGGGCTGTCTTCAGCGCGCTGGGGTTTCCCCGTATCTTTGCAGGTAGTCGCGCACCTCGACCTTGCGCGCGGTGCGGGTGCTGGACATGGCGCGCACGCTGCCGTCGAGCGCGTAGCGGGACTGTGGGAAGACCAGCACCCTACGGCATGGACATGTTCCTCGCACCGGGCGCGGGAACCATGCCTTTCATCGCCTTCTGGGAGTCGTAAGGCTTGGGTGCCTTGTTGATGATCGGCTTGGCGCCTTTGCCCTTCTCTACGAGCTCCATCACCATCCCTGGAGGCTGCCCCGGCCCAGGGCTCGTCGCGCCGCCCGAACTCGTGAGCTTCACCATTCCCGTAGGGGGTACATCCTCGCTTACCCACACGTCCACGATTCCCTGACCCGTCTTGCTTCGGTAGTGCAAGGTCTTGAACGATCCCGCGGCAATTCTGATCGTCTCTTTTCCGACCAGGGTGCTCGGATCTGGCTTGCTGTACCTTGGGACCTGGATCCCAGCAGGGGCCTGCATCGGGTCCTGATTCCCGATCTGCATGATCATCTGCTTGATTGGTTTCGCAGCCGTGGTCGGGTCTCGCTCCATTACCACTTTCAGCGTCATTTTCCCGCCCAGCATGGCCATCGTGCCGCCCTCGATCGAATTCTCCATGGTCACCGACGAGGCGTCGCGGGCAACCAGAGCGAACCTCGCCTGCATCGACATCTTCCCCACCGAGATGGAATAGGACGACCAACTCCCGACCTCCACTTTTCTGAGATCGAGCACCATGGGAATGGATGGCTGCATGGGTGCCTGGGCTGGGGCTGAAGCAGGCGCCAGTGAAAGGCCAATCGCCAAGCCAAGTAGGCTCTTTTTAAACATTTGCTGGATGGTAGCAGAGACCGAAGTGCGGATGGCAGCACTCGATTCCAAGATCAAGCATCGCGAGCAATCGGAGCCACGGCGGCACGGAATCATCTGCCAACACGCGATAACCACCCAGCCTTGGCCCCGCGAAGAGGGGTGAGCAACAACCCCAGAGCGATCATGAGTGCCGCCACTGATATGACCGCGCCGGCCCGAAGATACGTTGAATGAAAGGTCATCACGACTTCTGAGGAACCTGCAGGCACCCGAACGGCACGCATCCAGCCGTTGGCCGGTAAGCAGGGAGTGGCTACGCCATTCACGACAGCCTCCCACCCGGGAAACCAGGGCTCCGCAAGCACCAGCAAGGCCGGCAGCTTGCTGCTCGCTGTGATGATGATGCGCTCTGGTGCAAAAGTGGTGATGGTGGCCGTCTGCTCGTCGCTCAAATCCGGTGGCGCTGGTGGAAGATCAAGCAGTCCACTGGGCTCTTCCACCAGTGCCACGCGGTGGAAGTCATGGCCAGCCCGCATCAGGCTGGTGGCTTCCCCGAAATCGCGGACGGTCCTCGCTGCCGTGGCCAGGTAGGCCCGGGGATCCGGCTTACTGTTGAACACCAACGCGCCCGCTCTGCCCGTGTGGCCTGCCACCAGGGCCATCGAATTGTAGGGTAGCGGTCCGTAGCTGGTGATCCCATACGATGGGAAGGTGTTCGCCCCGATGGGAGGCCGTACGTCAAGGACCTGGTGCATATGGTCCCAAACGCGCCGCAGCGCGAGGGCCGAAAAGCCGTACGGCGTGCTCCAGCCTTGTTCCATGCCGGCGTTCTCCCGGAACCTTGGGAAGAAGACACGAGGCGGAGGTTGGCCTGCTTCCAGGAGACCCGCAGCTTGCAGAGCCCTTTGCGCTGCTGACTCTTCCGCCGACGGTGCTCCCTCACGGTTGCCCTTCTTCTGCCCATACACCGCCATGCCCAGATCGGCCAAAGACACCAAGACCAGCGCCGCGGCCGCTGCCCGGGACCAGCGCGGGTGCCGCTCTTCGTCCACCCATTTCCAAAGGAGGAGCAAAGCGCCGGTCAGGAGAACCAGCGCCCCCCTGGAAAGCGCTGTGGACGATCGCATTGCCCCGTACCCCGGCCAATGCAGGCAAAATGCCACGCTGACTGTGGTGCCCGCCAGGGTGACGACGAACAGCAAGGCGGCGTCCCTACGCGCAAACGGACGGGACAGAAACACCCCTGCCGATATCACAAGGGCGAGGGTCACGAGAACCGTGGCGCGCGAGTGCATTCTTAGCCAACTGAGGCCCGGGATGATGTGGAAGAACACGGTGAAGACTGGTGTCGAGCGGCCCGCGGCCAGCAGCCTGCTGAGCGACAATTACATCTCCCCATCGGCGACGATTGCATCGCCCCATCTTGAGGCGCGTTGGTGATCGGGCCATAGGCGTTCTGCCCCACTGGGGCAGGAGGCGCCTTGAGACCGGTCACCG
>JAEXQJ010000349.1 GCA_023438785.1 Pseudomonadota bacterium | reverse complement strand
AGGCGGAGGCCTGCCCGGCGGGGCTGCGTGATCTGCTGGGCGAAGGTGGCCCCGTGTTGCTGGCCGTGCGCGCGCGCGATGGCGGACGCGGGTTCGCCGTGCTTCTGGGGTGGCGGGGGCAGGGCGTGGAGGTGCTGGGCCCCGAGGGGCGCCGGGCACTGGTGGCCCCCGAGGTGCTCGACGCCTGCCTGGTGGCGCCGGGCGGAGCGGAGAGGGACGCCTTGTCCTCGTTCTGTGGGTCAGCGGGGCTGGATCAGCGGGAGAGCGAGCGGGCGCGGGCCGTGCTGGGGCCGAGTGCGGGAGGCCACGCCGTGCTGGCCTGGCACGTGGAGCCGGCCACGCCCAGCCTGTGGGGGCGGCTGTCCCAGGCCCGCTTGGGTCGCATCGCGGGGGGCATGCTGCTGGCCTATGTGGCCTCCTTCGCCTTGCTCATCGTGAGCTGGTGGCTGCTCGGCGCCACGGCCCTGAACGGCCATCTGCAGCGGGGCTGGTTGTGGGCCTGGGTTCTGCTCGAGCTCAGCTTCGTGCTCTGCCGAGCCAGCGGCCTTTGGGGGGCCAGTCGGCTGGCCGTGCACGCGGGCGGCCTGGTGCGCGAGCGCCTGCTGGAAGGCATTCTGCGTCTGCCCGCGGATCGGATTCGCGTTCAAGGGGAGGGACGCCTGCTGGGCGCGGTCCTGGAGGCCGACGGGCTCGACGCCTTGGCCCGGACCGGCGGGCCACTGGTGTTGGCCGACGCGTTCCAGTTCATTGCCGGCGCCACGGTCCTGGCCATGGGTGCGGCTCCCGTCCTCCATCCGATCCTGCTCGTCGCGTGGCTGGTGGTGGCCGGGTTCGCCGTTCGTCGCTACGCGCGCCGGTTGCACGAATGGGGTGACAGCCGCCTGGCGCGCACGGATGAGTTGGTCGAGGGCATGGTGGGGCACCGCACGCGGGCCGCCCAGGAAATGCCCGAGAGGCGCCAGCGTGACGATGAGCGCGCGCTTCTGAGCTACGCCGAGCGGGCTCGGGCGCTGGACCACGAGAGCGCCCGCCTGGCCGTGCTCGTCCCGCGCGGCTGGCTCCTGCTCGGCCTCGCCGGGCTGGTGCCCGCCTTTGCCCTGCGCGCGCACGACAGCGGCGGATTGGCCGTCAGTCTGGGCGGCGTCATGCTGGTCTACCTGGCGTTTCGGCGCGTGGCCCTGACCACGGGCCCGTCGCTGGCCGCGGCGCTGGTGGCTTGGCGACAGATTCGCCCGCTCTTCGGCAAGCCCGTCGAGGAGGTGGCCCCGGAGCCGGTGGCCGTGTTGCCCACCGAGCTCGACGACGCCAAGGCCGGGCGGCGGGCTCTCTTGGTGGGGCGCGATCTGGGCTACGTGTACCCGGGTCGCCTGGAGCCGGTGTTGCGCCACTGTAGCTTCGAGATTCATCGCGGCGATCGCGTCTTGCTCGAAGGGCGTTCGGGGGCTGGTAAGTCCACCTTGGGCGCCTTGGCGTGTGGCCTGCGCTCGCCCTCGTCGGGGCTGCTGCTCCTCGGCGGCTTCGACCACCACAGCCTGCGTCCCCAGCGCTGGCGCGAGCGGGTGGCAGCGGTTCCCCAGAATCACGAGAACCACCTGCTTTCGGCGTCCCTGCTGTTCAATATCGCCATGGCGCGGAACTGGCCGCCTCGCGCGGGCGACGTGCAGGCCATCGAGCAGATCTGTCGCGACTTGGGCTTGGGGGACCTCATCGAGCGCATGCCCGCGGGCCTGCAGCAGATGGTGGGTGATTCGGGCTGGCAACTCTCCCACGGCGAGCGCAGCCGGGTGTGCGTGGCGCGGGCGCTGTTTCAGCAGGCCGATGTGCGCGTGCTGGACGAAAGCTTTGCGGCCCTGGATCCGGAGACACTGGATCTGGTCCTCGAGTGCGTCCTGCGCCGGGCGGAGACGCTCGTCGTGGTCTCACACGCCTAGCCTCCGACTCTCGAGGCGAGGACGGGACACGAGCACCTGGGCAGCGCGGTGAGGTCTGCTATTTTCACGGGCATGAACATGAAGCAGTTTGGGACCGTTGTGCTCGCCATGGGGTTGCTGGGGTGTGGGGGGGCGGACGATCCGAGCGTGGATGCTCTCCCGGATGCCGCTGATGCGGCCGTCGCCGAGACGGACGCGGGCGCGGTGGACGCGGGCGGGCTGCTGTCCTGCGTGTCGAAGCCCGCGGTGCCCTTGAACGATTTGTCGGGGACATGGGTCCTGCGTGCGGCAGGCGCCCAGGTCGTCAACGCGGCCGGAAGCGTGTTTCACGTCACGTCGGTGAAGGTCGCGCTGGTCAAGGTGACCCAGGCCGGGGATGCGGTCACCCTGGACGGTCAGGTGTGCGACCGCATCCAGCAGGACGATCCCGACAATCCCGCCAAGGTGGTCATCCCCGATGCCTGGCGGCTGACCGAGTGGCCCTTCAAGCGCTCGGGCACCTTCGCGGTCGGGGCCTCGGGAACACGCACGCTGGTGCTGCCCGACACCGCCGATGTGGTGGGGGCACGGCTGACCGATCCCATGACCGACAGTCTGCCCACGGACGCGACGGATCCGCGGCTCATCGATGACGACAAGGACGGCAAACCCGGGATCACCATCAATCTGACGGGGCTCTTTACGGGCAGCCTTTACTGCGTGCAGCGTGATGTGAGCGCCTTGGAAGGTGTGCCCGTGTCCGCCGAG
>JAEXQJ010000341.1:5000-20731 GCA_023438785.1 Pseudomonadota bacterium | reverse complement strand
CCAGGGCGCCAGCCACGTCTTCAGCGACCACTCTACCGGCTTCTTGAGCGGACCCCAGTAGATGCGGTGCTGGTTGCGCGAGGCGAAGGTCATCTCCTTGAAGGGGCCGTCGAAATTCCAATTCTCGCTGGCCGCGTCCACGTCGCCCACCACCTCGATGTCGCGCACATCGCCGCAACCCAGGCCCAGGTCGTGGGCCAGGCGCACGAACTTGCAGTCCTTGAGGGGATCGAAGCCCATCAGCTTGGCGGCCAGGGCGTCGATGGCCACCTGATCGCTCGACGCGAGCAACACATTCTTGACGTGGGGGACCATGCAGCGTGGGCCGGGCCCGTCGCCGGCGAAGGTGCCGTCCATGACCGCGAAGACGCCACGGTGGATCTTCTTCTGAATCATCAGGAGGTCCACCAGGGTTTCGTGGATCACCGGATGGGTCCAGTGGCGGTGCTCGTTGAGCAAGCCGCCGAAGGCGTTCTTCATGGCGCCCGTGGTGGTGGTGAAGATGTGCGTCTTCACGGTCGGCAAGTGAATGATGTTCTCGCCGATGAAACGCTTGGGGATGGCGAAGCCCTTGGGGAAGACATCGCGCAGGCAGAGGAACTTCTGGGTCAAATCACCGACGGCGTCGTTGATGTGGATCCACTCTTCGCCCTCGTAAAGGTGCACGTTGCGCAGCCCGTGCGCATTCACCACGTCGAGCTGCTTGTTCTCGCGCTCGCCCAAGTGCGCGTCGATGACCACCGTACGGTTGTGGCAGGCGTGGACGAGCTCCTTCTTGTAGCCGTCGCGAAGCAGGGCGCGAATGACGCCGTCCAGTTGCCAAGGCGTGGTCGACGCCGCCGGGTAGAAGAAGTGCCAAGAGATGTTCACCTTGAGCGCGGTATCCGCGTCCTTGGCCACCACATCTTGGTAGCCCGCCAGATTCATCAGGCGGTGATAATCCTCAAGCACCGTCTCCGGGCGCGTCCTTACGATGGCAACCTTGCTCTTCGTGGGCATGTCCTCTCGTATGGCCCAGGGCCACCGTTCTGGCAAGAGGCTAGGGCTGCTAGGGCGTCCGGCCCTGTAGTCCGCGCCACAAAGGCCCTCGGTCGCGCTGCAGGCCTGCAAAAACGCCACGACGCCGTCCCGTTCCACCTCGGGCAAGGCGCGCGGCTCGGTTACGCCCGTCGGGCCGCCACCATCTACCCAATGGTAGAGCCATGGACGAAAGTACGCGTGAGAAGGACACTCAGGGCGCCGTGCCCGTCGGGCCGCGCATCGGTTTCCGGGTGGGCCAGCTGGCCGGCGTGGAGATCCGCGTCGACTGGAGCCTGGCCCTGGTCTTCTGGCTCATTGCCGTGAACCTGGGCGTGGGGCTGTTCCCCATGCAGCACCCCGAATGGCCTCTGAGCCTGGTTTGGCTGGTGGCCTTCGCCGCGGCATCCCTGTTCTTCGTTTCGGTCCTGGCCCACGAGCTCGCCCACGCCGTGGTGGCGCGCGCCCACGGCTTACGCGTCTCGGGCATCACGCTCTTCGTGTTCGGCGGCATGGCGCACATCGAGGACGAACCGCGTTCGGCGCGCGTGGAATTCCTCATGGCGGCGGTGGGTCCGCTGACCAGCTTGCTCATCGGCGTGGTTGCCATCTTGGTGGGCGGCCGTCTGGCACCAGGCGCGGGGCTTTCGAGCGACGCGGTGACGGCTTGGGCCCACTTGCCGCCTCTGGCCACGCTGCTGCTCTGGCTGGGCCCGGTCAACGTTCTGCTCGGGCTCTTCAATCTTCTGCCCGGCTTCCCCCTCGACGGCGGCCGCGTGCTACGCGCTCTGCTCTGGCACGCTACGGGTGATCTGGAGAAGGCCACCCGCTGGTCCAGTGCCGCGGGGCGCGTGCTGGCCTTCGGCCTGATCTTCATCGGCGCCAGCATGATCTTCGGCGTGCGGGTGCCCGTGTTCGGCACGGGCCTCCTCGGCGGCCTGTGGCTCATCTTCATCGGTTGGTTCCTCAACAACGCCGCCGTGCAGAGCTATCGCCAGGTGGCCATACGCCACGCCCTGGGCAACCTGACGGTGGGGCGCCTCATGCGCCCCGAGGCCGCGGCGGTGGAGCCGGAGATGCCCATCTCCACGTTCGTCGATCAATACATGCTGCGTGGGGATGTACGGTGCTACGCCGTGGTCACGGGCGATCTCTTCCGCGGCATGGTGTGCATGTCCGACCTGGGCAAGGTGCCACGCCAGGAGTGGGATAGCCGCACGGTGGGCGACATCATGACCCGCCTCGACGCGTTGAACACGGTCACCCCGGTGGAGCCGTTGATCGAGGCGCTACGCAAGTTGTCCACGCGGGATATGGATCAGGTGCCGGTGGTGGATGCGGGACGCCTCCTCGGCATGCTGCGCCGGTCAGACATCCTGCGCTGGATCGAATTGCGCATGCCGGCCCACGCCACGGGGTAAACGTGGATCCCGATGCCCCGGCTGGGCGATCGCGCCCGTTCGCCCTGGTCGCCGTCCTGGCCGGGCTGCTGCTTCTCGGCCTCAACCTGTACCCTCTGTGGCAGGCCCTGCTGGTCGCCGCGCTCCTGGCCGGCGCCCTGTCCAACTGGCACGAGTCTCTGGCGCGGTGGCTGTGGAATCAGCGCTGGCTCTCCGCGCTGCTCATGACTCTGGGCGTGCTCCTCCTGCTGCTCTTGCCTGTGGCCGCGTTGGTCGTGTTCGCGATTGCGCAGGCGGAACAGGCCATAGCGTCGGTGCGCGACTTCATCAGCCGCGGCGGGGTGGACGATCTGCTGTCACGCTTGCCCCCGCGCGCGGCGACCTGGGCGCACGATCGCCTGCAACGCATCCCCGAGCAGCTCCGCGGCTTGCCCGCGCGCAGTGTCAACACCCTCGCATCCACCCTGCTCTCCGGCGTGTCCGCCGTCTCGCACCTGATTACCCAGCTCAGCCTCATGCTGATCGCGCTGTATTTTCTGCTGACCGACGGACCTCACCTCGCGCGCTGGCTGGAGTCGTCCGTGCCGCTGGGAGGCCCACGCACGCTGGAGGTCCTGCACCGGTTTCGCCGGATGGCACGCACCGTCCTGGGCTCAAATCTGGTCACGGGCGTGCTGCAAGGAGCGGTGGCCACCTTGGGCTATCTGATCGCGCCCGTGCCGCAGCCCCTCTTCTTCGGGCTGCTCACATTCTTCACGTCTTTCGTGCCCGCCATCGGCACCGCCCTGGTGGCCTTCCCCCTGGCCGCCTTTCTGCTTCTGCAAGGACGCGTGTTTTGGGGCGTCTTCCTGGCCGCGTGGGCCATCATCGTGGTGGGCCTGGTCGACAACTTCGTGCGGCCCTGGCTACTCCACGGTGGCATCCGGGTGCATGGCGCCCTGGTTTTCTTCTCGGTTCTGGGCAGTCTGGCCGTGTTCGGGGTCATGGGCCTCGTGGTGGGTCCCGTCTCGCTGGTCTTCTTCCTGACCATGCTCGACGTCTGGAAACGCGACTACGCCCGGGCCGGATGAGGACCGGAAAAGGGTGCGATCACCCCTTGCAGTAGTAGGGATCCGTCCCGCCACGCCCGTGCACGTCGTGCCCGCTGGACACTCGGGCTGCAATGGATCGCAGACCTGATAGCAGTTGTTCCTGCAGTCGACCGGATCGGACGTTGGGCAGTCAGTGCCCGTGTTGCGCTCGTATTTGCTCTCGACACGCGCGGCGCCGCGCCAAGACGGGAAGGTGGGGCGGCCTCGGGCACGCGCCTTGTGGTCGCTGCGGCCGAACCCACCTTGCCTGCAGGTACCTATGGCGGATCCGGGGGTCGAGAGTGCGCGCGAATCGACCGCAGCGCCTCCCGTGCTGCAGGAGATTCGCGATCTGGAAGACCTGGAATGGATTCGCCCCGCCTGGGCCGCGCTGCACACCCGCTGCGAGCAGGCCACCCCCTTCCACGGCCCCGCGTGGCTGCTGCCGTGGGCGCGCCGGTTGGCGCGGGGAAGCTTGCGTGTGCTGGCAGCTTGGCAGACCGATGAGTTGGTCGGGCTTCTGCCGTTGCAGCTCGTGCACAATGGAGGGCGCACGCTGGAATTGATGGGCGCGCCCGTTACCGACTATCAAGGCGCCCTATTGGCCCCAGGACCGCCGGGCGCGCGGGCCTTGTCCAGTCTGTGGGGTTTTCTCATGCACGGGCACTCGGACTGGGATCGCCTGGAATTGTCTCAGTTGCCCGAGGACGATCCCCTGCTGAGGCAGCCCGCGCCGCCCGGCTTCGTCGATCAAACGACTCGCCTGGAGGCGTGCCCGCGCCTGCCCCTGCCCGCCTCCGCGGCCGCTCTCCGCGATCGACTGGCGCACCTGGCCGGACGCCTGGACCGCTGCTCGCGCCGTCTGGCCGAGCAGGGCCGCCTGGGCTTCGAGTTGGCCCATCCAGGCAATCTGGACGAGCTTCTGCAGGCGCTCTTTCGCCTGCACCAAGAACGTTGGCGCACGCGCGCCCTGCCTGGCGTATTGGCCGGGCCCACCATGCGCGACTTCCATCGCGAGGTGGCTGCGGAGATGCTGGCCGCGGGCCGCTTGCGCCTGTGCGCCGTGCGCCTGGACGGGTCCGTACTGAGCGTGGTCCACGCCCTAGTCCATGGCCACACGCTGTACCTTTACATCGGCGGCTTCGATCCAGCCTTCGCGCGCTTCTCGCCCGGTCTGTTGGCCATCTTCTGGACGATGCAAATGGCTGCCCGCGAGCACCTGACCACATGTGATCTCCTACGCGGCAGCGAGAGCTACAAAGAGCGCTTCGCTCCCGTCCTGCGTCACAATTTCCATCGTCGGCTGATTCCACCCTCCGCCCGCCTCACCCTGGGAACCTAGCCGCGGCGAGCTGTGACGCTGGCCACACATCGGCCGCGACAATCGTGCCCCGATCGGGTCGCGCGAGAGTGCCGCTATTCCAAGGCCTACGGCGCCGTTCGTGCCTGGAACGCGGCTTGCTGCTGCCGAGGCCCATGAGGTGTCTCAGCCTATGGCCAGCGTGATAGCGTTGCGGACGTGGTGCGTCGGCTATCTATCGTCCTGGCATTCGGGTTGTCCGGCTGCCTGCTCTATACCGATCCCATCAACGATCCGCCGTCCGTGAGGGTGACCGTGCTCTTCCCGGCGAAGGAAGCCCACCGCAACGAAGCCGCCACGGCGGTTGCAGACGTTCACGACGCGCAGGATGGAGATTCCAGGTTGAACGTGACCTGGACGCGTTTTGCCGCCACGGGGGAGGACGATGACTGCGCCTGGGTTAACGCGTCGGCGTGGCAGGACAACCCGAAGATCGAGGCCGGGGACAAGGACAAGCCTCACGCGTTGACGTTCACGACCACCAGCCTGGACCCGCTGTGCCTGTGCGCGCGCGTCCTCGACACCCGGGGTGCGGCCGGATACGGCTGCGCCGCGGTTCGTCCGGTGAACCGCGAGCCCACGGCCGTGCTGCAGGACCTGGCGGGCGTGCCCGCGGGCGAGGCGCGGCCGCTCTATTCATTGGTTCACCTTTCAGCCGATAAGTCGCTCGATCCCGATGACGATCCCATGCAGTTCGATTGGCAACTGCAGTTCACGGGCACCGACCCGGCGGGCGAGCAGGTGCAGCTCGTCCGGTGCGACGGCGTGGCCGAGGCCGAGGCCGAGCGGCACCGGTGCTTCCAGGCCCAGGTCCCCGGCACCTACCGGGTCACGCTCAAGGTGGGCGACAGCCTGGGCGACTGGAGCGAGCCGACCATTCTCGACGTGCCGGTCAAGCAAGACACGCCACCCTGTCTGCAGCTCACCGATCCCGACCTGCGCGCCCGGCGCATCATGCTCTCGCGAGCCAATGATCTGGGCGGCAGCTACGAGAGCCGCGCCTTCGTGGTACGCAACGTGGCCGACGACGGCGAGCCCTACCCGCAACCAAACGACGCGCGCCCGGCGGCGCGGTTCTGGTGGTTCGTGAAGGATTTGACGGCCGCGACGCCAAAATGGCAGCAGCGGGTCGAGAGCTCGCCCTCACTCACCATCAGTCAGGCCGATTTCCCGCGCGCTCTGCCTGGGGACACGGTGCAACTGCGGGTCGAGGTGCGCGACACCGGGGTGCAGCAGGCCTACGAAAACCACGCCTACGACAAGCTCAACCATGACGGCTGGCCCTGCTCCCTCGACGACGAGATCTGCTGCGAGGATGACGACTGCAACTGCGTGAGGTGGACCACATGGACCGTCCAGTTCCAGCCATGAAGCGCAGCTCGCTCGTCCTGCTCGCCACCCTTCTCGCGGGCTGCGCCGCATCCGCCGATTCAAATAGCGGCGGCAACCAGTCGGGCAGCAGTAGCTCCGGCGGTGCCCCGCGCGGCGATGCGGCCACGCTCGACGGCCAGAAGTCCGGACTGGATGCGGGCGTGAGCAGCGACGGTTCACCGTGGCTGAATGGCACGCTGAACGACGAGGTGCCGAGCTTCCATCGAGACGCGGGCACCGGCGGCAAAAGCGGTAACGCCGGGTCCAATGACGGAGGCGTTGCGACGGGAGGCTCCAGCGCGGCCGCCGGGTCAGCAGGCTCCAGCGAGGGGGGTGGCAAGGGCGGCTACGTCGGCGCGGGTGGGGGGGCAGGGGCCAGCGCAGCGGGCGGTATAGGCGGCTCCGCCAGTGCGGGTGGCGCTACCGCAACGGGCGGCAGGGCAGGCGCCACGACACCAGGCGGCGCTACCGGATCAGGCGGCTCGGGTGGACATACGGGCGCCGGGGGCTCGGGCGGACGACCGGGCGCGGGGGGCTCAGGAGGCGGGGCGGACGCGGGTGCCCCGCCGGACTCCGGCACGCGCTCCGACGCGGGCATCAGCGACGGTGCCAAGGATGGGGGCGCGCCCGACACGGCGCCGCCCTGCGTGGCTCGCATCCGCGCCCTGCGGCCCATCTCGCTCGACCAACTGGTGGCCGGACCTCATGTGCAAATCGTCCTGCGCGCCGAACGGGATGGCACGGGCGCGGCCACCTGGAATTGGCGAGCCGTGCGCGATCGAACCAGCACGCTCGCGGCCGAGGTGGGCCAGCAGGACCCGGCGGCGGCAGCCTTCCGCATCGACCAGTCGGGCAGCTACGTCTTCACGGCCAGCGACAACTCGGGCTGTGCGGCTTCGGTTTCGGCCACGGCCGAGGCTTCGGATGCTTGCAAGGATTGCGATCGCGGCGCCATCGTGCGCGCTTCCCCTCCCTCCAGCACCCAGATCCCCACGCAGGCAGGCTACGCCGCGCTTGGCAAGGACCTCGTCCTGCAGGCGGGTGTACCGGTGGAGGTCGCGCCCACCGTGGGATCGACGGTGGTCGACGCGTACGTGCGTATCCTGTGTGACTCGGAGACCGTGGTCGACGGACTCTCCGATCTGCGCACGCGCTTCAAGACGCGACTACTAGCCGAACGACCCAGCGGCCAGAGTCTCCGAATCCTGCAGTACAACGTGCTCGTGGTCCCGGCGGACGGCACCGGCAACGGCACCATCGGCGCCACCGCGCCGCAGCTCTTCCGCAACCTGACCCCGGCGGCTTTCGCGAAGACCAGTTTCCAACTCGTGGACGGAATTGCCGTCTCGGGCACGACCGCGGTGGAAGGCAGCCCGGTGGCCGACGCACGCTGGGTGCTCAGCAACCAGGAGCCGGGCCAGAAGGCTTCTGGCGATCTCCTCTTCTCGTCGGTCGGGCGCAGCGAAAGCAACGGCCGTTTTCTCCTCAATGTGCAGGCCGGATCCTACCGGGTCAGCATTTCGCCGCCGGTGGGCAGCGGGCTGGCTGAGGCCATCTCGTCGCAGCCGGTGAACGTGAGACTGGGCACGACGCTGAGCTTCGAGTGGACGGCGCCCGCCACGGCCTCGATCAACCTGCGCGTGCAAGATGCCCAGGGCAATGCCCTGCCCAACGCGCGCGTCCGCCTGGCGACGGCCGAGGCGCGGGCGGTGGGCACGTTGCTGGTCAACGATTCGTCGGGAGGCCAGTCGCTGCCGGCGAACGGCAGCACGCGCCTGGAGGTGACCACCTCGTCTTCGGGCGTGGCCAGCTTCGCCAATGTGCCGGCCAACGTGACCTACACCGTTCTGGTCATACCGGAGATTCTCGGCCCGCTGGCCCGCACCACGGTCGGCCAGCTGCGCGTCGTTCCCGGCACGATGAATCCCGTCATCACCGCGCAGGCCGAGGCGCACATCACGGGCACGCTGTTGACGATAGCGGGTGCACGCGACCTCGATCTGTCGCAAGTCACCATCGTGGCCCACGACAAGAGCGACGAGAGCGTCGAGCCCACCCAATCGGTGCGTGTGGGCAAAGACGGACGGTTCGACGTGGCGGTCACACCGGGGCGGCCGTATGTGCTCATGGCCATTCCGCCCAACGACAGCGACTACGCTCGCACGCTCGTGGATCCCGGCCCCATGGTGGCCAGCGAGTTTTCCATCACCCAGGTGCTCTTCAAGGCCCTGCCCTGGCACGGCAAGGTGCTGGGCCAGAGCGCGCAGGCGCTCTCCGGCACGGCCCTGCAGATGTTCTGCGACGCCAACTGGCCCAATTGCCTCGATTCCTCCATTCCGCTCGCCGAGACCAGCGCGGCCAGCGACGGATCCTTTACCATCGCCCTGCCCGATCCGACGACGCGCTAGCGCGACTTCTGATCCAGCACCTGGCCGTCGGGGCCCACCAGCGTGGCTTCGAGGCCCATCTGGCCGAGGACGTGCGTGCCACAGGACAGGCACGGATCGTAGGCACGCACGGCGACCTCGATGTGGTTGAGCAGAGCCTCGGTGATCTCCACGCCGGAGAGGTGGCGGCGCGCCACGTCTGCCACGGCCAGGTTCATGGCTTCGTTGTTGCTGGTCGTGGAGACCACCAGATTGACCATCGTGATCAGGTCATCATCGTCCACACGGTAGTGGTGAAACAGGGTGCCGCGCGGGGCCTCGATGACGCCAATGCCCTCGTAGCGACGTGGGCCGGACACCAGCAGGTCGTTGCCCTGCAAATCGGGATCGAAGAGCAACTCCCGCATCTTCTCCCCGGCGTGAAGCAGCTCGATCATGCGTGCCCAGTGGTAGGCCATGGTGGCGTTGACCGGTCGGCCATCGCCCAGCTTGCGGAATTCCAGGCGCGCTCGTTCGGCCAGAGGCGTGTCGATGAAGTGCACCACGTTCAGGCGCGCCAGCGGCCCCACCCGATACCAGCCCTTGCCCGGCCCCAGCGCCTTGATGAACGGAAACTTGAGATATGACCAGTCGCGCACCTCCTCGGCGAGCAGGTCACGGTAGGTGTGGCAGTCCACGTCTTCGAAGATGGTCTTGCCCTGCGCGTCCACGGCGCACAGGTTGCCGTCGTACAAATCCATGGCCCCGTCCGCGCGGGTCAGGCACAGGTGATTGGAATCGAAGGCCGCGAAGTGGGCCAACTGGGCCCAATGATCGAGGGTGTAGTCGCGCGCGATTCGCACCGCCGACTCGGCCCACTCCATTTGCTGGTCCAGACCTTGGCGCAGTTGGTCTCGATCGGCCTCGGCCAGGTTGCAGTTCATGCCGCCGGGAATGGCCGATTGCGGATGAATGCGCTTGCCTCCCGTGGCGCGGATGACCTCCTGACCGAACCTGCGCATGAGGATCGCCTGACGGGCCAACTCGGGGAACGCGGCGGCCAGGCCGACCACGTTGCGTTTGGCGACCGGCGCGTCGAAGCCGAACAACAGATCGGGAGAAGCCAGGTGGAAGAAATGCAGGGCGTGGGATTGGTAGACTTGCCCGTAGTGCATGAGCCGCCGCATCTTCTCGGCGGTGGGCGTGAGGCGGTCCGCGCCCACGATCATGTCGGTGGCCTTGGCGGCGCCCAGGTGGTGGCTGACCGGACAGATGCCGCACAGGCGCTGCACGATCATCGGCATCTCGCGCATGGGACGGCCCCGCACGAACATTTCGAAACCGCGGAATTCCACGATGTGCAGGCGCGCCTGGACCACCTGGTTGTGATCGTCGAGCAGAATCGTGACCTTGCCGTGCCCCTCGACGCGCGTCAGTCGATCGATGGCCACCCGCCTCATCGCCGCCGTCCCCCGCAGGTCTTCATGTGCGCCTCAATCGTATTTGAGCAGCGGATAGGGCAGCGCGATGGGCTTGCCCTCCAGCAACTGCGTGACCGCCGTCCAGATGGCATCACCGGACGGCGGACAACCGGGCAGAAAGTGGTCGATCTTGACCACCTGGTGACAGGGATAGACCTTGTCGAGCAGCAGCGGTAGCTCGCGGTCACTGGGCAGGATGCGTCCCGGGTTGTGCACCGTGGGCCCGTTGAGATAGGCCTCGGCCAGACAGGCCTCGATAGAAAGGTTGTTGCGCATGGCGGGCACGTTGCCGTTGAGCGCGCAGGCCCCGACCGAGACCAGCACGTCGCAGTTCTCGCGCAGGCCGTGCAGAACGTGCACGTTCTCCTCGTTGCTGCACCCGCCTTCGATGAGCCCAATGGCGCAGCGGGGACCGAACCACTTGAAATCGGTGAGCGGCGAGAAGTCCAAATCCACATGCTCGACCAGTTCCAGCAGGCGCTCGTCGATGTCGAGGAAGGACATGTTGCAGCCGAAGCAACCGGCCAGGTGCAGCGTCGCCAACCGTGGTTTGCCCATGGCTAGCCCTGCGACTGACCGCGGCGCGCGTCGATGTCCGTGCCGATGGGTTGCAGGTCCCATTTCCGCAGCCCGTAGCGAACCCGGTAGGTTTCGTGCTTGCGGATGATGGAGGCCACTGGGCACACCTCGGTGGCCTTGTCGGTGATGGCCGCATTGGTGCCGCCCAGGCCGCGGCTGGAATTGACGATGATGTGCTTGTCCTTACCGCGGCCAGCAAAGCCGTAGACGTTCTTGCCGTCGATCTCCTTTGAGGCGCGCACGCAGCGTGCGCACTGGATGCAGCGGTTGTGGTCGATCTCGATGTCGGGGTGGCTGGCATCCACCGGCCGCACCGGATACAGGTACGGATAACCGGGCGACAGCAGCCCCAGGCGATAGGCCAGGGCCTGCAGCTCGCACGTGCCGCCGCGCTCGCAGAAGGCGCAATAGTGATTGCCCTCGACGAACAACATGGCCAGCAAATCACGGCGCATGGAATTGAGCTCCGCGGTGTCGTTCTCCACGGTCATGTCGTCGGCGGCCGGGATGATGCAGCTAGGCTGACAGCGGCCGTTGACCAGCACGGTGCACAGGCGACAACTGCCCCAGGGCGACAAATCGCGGTGGGCGCATAGATGGGGAATGTACACGCCGGCGCGCAGAGCGGCCTTCAGGATCGTGTCGCCGGATTTGGCCGGGACTTCCTGCCCATCCACGCGAAAACGCATGGTGAAGTCACTCACGGTGTTTCCTCCCCTTTGCCAAAGAGCAGCGACGCCCGCCCGGCCAGTTCCTCGTGGCTGCGCAGGGCACGCTGGGGATCGAAGGTGGGCGACAACGCCGCCTCGCTGTAGGTGAGGCGGCGCTCATATTCGCCGCGAAAGTTCTCCAGACTGGAGAGCACGGGGACGGGTGAGCTTTGCCCTAAGCCGCAGCGGCTGGTCGCCTTCACGGTCTTGCACAGGTCGCGCAGGTAGTCGAGATCGCGGCTCTGCCCCCGTCCCGCCGTGATCTTGCCCAGACGCTCGGAGATCAAGCGGTTACCCACCCGGCAGGGCACGCAGTAGCCGCAGCTCTCGTGGGCCGAGAACTCCACCAGGGCGTGGATGATCTCCAGCGGGTCGCGCTCGCGGTTGAACACCATCACTGAGCCGGCCGTGGCCAAGGCATCGAAGCTGAGTCGGCGCTGGAATTGCGGCGGCCCCACGGCGTGCCCCGAGGATCCGCCCACCACGACCAAGACGGGGTCATCGGCCACCACCTCCTCCAGCAATTCGCCCAGCCGGGTACCGAAGGGCAGCTCGTACACGCCCGGGCTCTCGCAGTCGCCGCTCACGCTGTACAGCTTGGTACCCGTGCTGTCGGCCGTGCCCATGGAGCTGAACCAGGCCGCACCCTGCTCCATGATGCGAGCCACGCAACAGAAGGTCTCCACGTTGTTGACCACGGTGGGCATGCCGCGCAGTCCGCTGTGAGCCGGATAGGGCGGACGGTTGCGGGGCTCTCCGCGCGTGCCCTCACACGAACTGAGCAGCGCCGTCTCCTCGCCGCAGATGTAGGCGCCGGCGCCCATCTGGATGCGGATGTCGAAGTCAAAGGCCACCCGCCCCGCCACGTCCCGCCCCAGCAAGCCCTGTTGCCGACGGTGATCGAGCACGCCTTGCAGGAACCGGCGCAGATACGCGTATTCGGCGCGCAAGTAGATGATGCCCTCGCGGGCCCCCAAGGCATAACCGGCGACCGTCATGCCCTCCACCAGCAATTCGGGCGCCTCGGTGAGAATCACCCGATCTTTGAAGGTGCCCGGCTCGCCTTCATCCGCGTTGCACACCACGTACTTGGTGTCGCCGAGGGCGTTGCGCGCGAATTCCCATTTCATGCCCGTGGGGAAGCCGGCCCCGCCGCGGCCGCGCAAGCGTGAGGCTTTCACGATGCGGATGACTTCCACTGGGCTTTGGGCCAGCGCGCGGTGAAGGCCCGCGCCTGGCTCCATATCGGCAAAGACCACGGGACCGCCGCGCCGCAGGTTGTTGCGCACCATCGAACGCACCGCCGGATGTCCATTGTTGCCGTCTCCCAAGGCGTGCTTGATCGCGGCCACGTCCTTCGCTTCGCGCAACGTGCGCACGATGGAACGGGCGAAGTCAGTGGAGAGCTCGGTCACCACCTTCTCGTCGTTGTTGTCGTTGACCAGGGCGGCGGGCGCCTGGTCGCCCATGCCGATAAACGGTGTCCACTCGAGAGTAAAACGTCCGTCCGGCGTGGTCTGGCCGAAGTCGATGCCCAACTCGTCGCGAAAGGCGCGCGCCACACGCTCCACGCCGGCCAGCCGATCGATGATGTCGTTACACAGGCGGATGACGAAGTGCCCGCGGGGTTTCTCGGAGAAGAACGCGTAGAAGGACAGGGTGGCGTTCACCTCGACCCGGGGCACGGCTAAGGCGGCCGCGATGGCATCCACCGCGTCGGGGGATACATGCCCCAGGTGCTCGTGCGCATCGCGCAGCACTTCCAGGAGGTGGCGAGGCTGGTTGTCGTAGTGTCCGCAGATCTGCCCTATGGCTTCCAGATCCCCCGCCGACATCCTCCCCATGGCTGGTTTGCTGTAGCACGCGATCGGTGCCACGGCCACCCGAGTCGCTCGCCTAGAGCGCGCGCAATTCGATCAGGGTCGCGCCCCACTCGCCCGCGCCGTCGCCGGCGAGGCGGAAATCGGTCACTTCGGGCAGACGCTCGAGGATGGCGTGCACCTGGCGACGTAGTGCGCCCGTGCCTTTGCCGTGCACCACGCGCACGTGCAGGATCCCGCGTGAGCGACACTCGGCCAGGTACTCCGGCAGCAGCGCCTTCACCTCGCGCGGAGAAAAGGTGTGCAGGTCGAGCGTACCGTCGATGGGAATGGACACGAAGTCGTCGTTGGCCATGTGCTCACTTCTCTTCGGTTCCGCAGCTCGGGATCACCCGGGCCTGTGCTCTCGTGCCCGAGTGCGCCTCGCCGGCTATGACCCGCACTCGGGCCTTGGGCGGGAGGTCGATGAGATTCGTAGATCACGAATCACGAACTGGCCAGCGCCGCAAACGCCGGGCGGGCCGCGGGACGGGCGTATCCGGGCATCATTCTGGTTGACCGTTAGGGCGAGCCGATCGCAGGACCGGGTGACCGGCGCGACCGCGAGCGCCACGCTCTCCTCGGCATCCATGAACACTCGATTGCAGCGGCACCTCCGAATTGCTGTCGTATTGTGACCGCAGTTACGTGGCTGCATTTCAGACGGGACAGGGTCGTGACGGCTGAAGGCCGCACGACGGGTTACATGCGCCGGGCCGTCACCTTCACCGCCGGCCGGCGAGGCACCATCGCTTGGGTCATGCTGCTGACCGTCGCCGCCGCGGGCGCCAACGCGGTTGAGCCCCTGGTTCTCAGATTCGTCGTGGATTCGCTGGTGCCCGGCGGACTGGCCCGCCAGCTCATGGTCGGCGTCGCCGGCTTGTTGGCTATCAGTCTCATGCACGAGGGGCTGCTGGCCTTGACGAACTGGCTGACCTGGCGCGCGCGTCTGAGCATGCACTACGCGCTTCTCGACGCCACGGTGGGCCGCCTGCATTCGTTGTCGCTTGCCTTTCACCGCAACGAGCCCACGGGTGCCATGATGACCCGCCTGGACCGCAGCATTCAGGCCCTGGTGAGCGCGTTCTCCGAGCTGGCCTTCACGCTGCTGCCCACGCTGGCGTTTCTGTGCCTGTCCGTCGGCCTCATGCTGCGCCTCCACGCTCCCCTGACCCTGTTGCTGCTCGCCTTCCTGCCCCTTCCCGCCCTGCTGGGCGCCTGGGCCGCGCCCACGCAGACCCGACGCGAGCGCGACCTGCTCGAGCGCTGGGCCCGGATCTACTCGCGCTTCAACGAAGTGCTGGGCGGCATCGCCACGGTGAAGAGCTTCGCCATGGAACGCGAGGAGCAACGCCGCTTCCTGGGCCATGTCGAGTTGGCCAACCAGCAGGTGGTTCGCGGCGTGGGCTTCGATGCGGCGGTGGGCGGACTGCAGCGCCTCCTGGTCAGCTTGGCCCGCGTGTCCGTGGTGGGCTATGGCGGCTGGCTGGCCCTGCACGGGCAACTCAGCGTGGGCACGCTGCTGGCCTTCTTGGGCTACCTGGGTGGCCTCTTCGGTCCCGTGCAGGGGCTGACCAGCCTGTACCAGACGCTGCACAAGGCGCGCGTGGCGCTGGATAACGTGTTTGCCATCATCGACTCGCGCGAGCAGGTCGTCGACGCCCCTGACGCCGTGGAGTTCGTCCACATGCGCGGCGAGATCAGCTTCGATCGTGTGACATTCGGCTACGCGCCCGGGCGTCCCGTGCTCAAGGACATCAGCCTGCGCGTGGCGCCCGGCGAGACCGTGGCCTTGGTGGGTCCGAGCGGTGGTGGCAAGACCAGCCTGACCGCCCTGCTGCAGCGTCTGTACGATCCCGACGCGGGCACGGTGAGAGTGGATGGCATCGACGTGCGCCGCGTAACCCAGGGATCGCTACGTCGCCACATCGGCGTGGTCATGCAGGACGCCCTATTGTTCAACGAAACCGTGCGCGCCAACATCGCCTACGGTCGCCCCGACGCGCATCCCGACGAGGTCGAGGCCGCGGCGCGCGCCGCACACGCCCACGACTTCATCTTGCAGCTTCGGCGCGGGTATGAAACCGAGGTGGGGGATCGGGGCGCCCTGCTTTCGGCGGGTCAACGCCAACGGATTGCCATCGCGCGTGCCTTGCTCAAAGCGCCATCGATCGTGATCCTCGACGAGGCCACCTCGGCCCTCGACGCGGAGTCGGAATCGCTCGTGCAAGACGCCCTGGAGCATCTGCTTGCAGGCCGAACCACCCTCATCATCGCCCACCGGCTGGCCACGGTTGTGCACGCCGACCGCATCCTGGTTCTGCGCGACGGCCGCATTGCCGAGGTGGGCACGCACGCCCAGTTGGTGGAGGCCGGCGGCACCTACAGCCAGCTCGTGCGTCTACAGACGCGCGGGCTGATAATGGACCCGACCTCGTGATTCGGGCCTCTGCCGGGGACGCGGCTCAAAGGCCGAAACGCGGTAGCCTCAGGGCAATCGGACAGATGGAAGGCGGCC
>JAEXQJ010000341.1:0-2500 GCA_023438785.1 Pseudomonadota bacterium | reverse complement strand
GTTACATTTTTGGCGCAGGTTCGCTTGACCAGTGAGCTATTACGCTTTCTTTAAAGGATGGCTGCTTCTAAGCCAACCTCCTGGTTGTCAAAGCGCTCCCACATCCTTCGCCACTTAGCATGGACTTAGGGACCTTAGCCGACGATCTGGGCTCTTTCCCTCTCGGCAATGGAACTTAGCTCCCACTGCCTGGCTCCCAGGATAGTTGTATCGGTATTCGGAGTTTCGTTGGGTTTGGCAGTCTGGTAGGACCCCTAGCCCATCTAGTGCTCTACCTCCGATACATAGTTGCCTGAGGACCTACCTAAATAGGTTTCGGCGAGAACCAGCTATCACCTAGTTTGATTAGCCTTTCACTCCTATCCGCACCTCATCCCCTACATTTTCAACTGTAGTGAGTTCGGACCTCCAGGAGGTGTTACCCTCCCTTCATCCTGGACACGGATAGATCACCAGGTTTCGGGTCTATGTCCGGCGACTGAACGCCCATTTCGGACTCGCTTTCGCTACGGCTACGCCTAACGGCTTAACCTGGCCACCGACCATAACTCGCAGGCCCATTATGCAAAAGGTACGCTGTCGCACATTCCCCGAAGGGCATAGTGCTTCAACGGCTTGTAGACACACGATTTCAGGGTCTTTTCACTCCCCTAGCCGGGGTTCTTTTCGCCTTTCCCTCATGGTACTTGTTCACTATCGGTCGTCAGGTAGTATTCAGCCTTGGAAGATGGTCCTCCCGGCTTCCCACGGGGTTTCTCGGGCCCCGTGGTACTCAGGAACCGCTCAGAAGACCTATCCATTTCGCCTACGGGGCTATCACCCGCTGTGGCCCGACTTTCCAGACGGTTCGACTACGGATAGGTTTTGTAACTTCTCGGAGGAACTGCCGTTCCTCCAGAGCGGCCCTACAACACCGGATGCACAACGCCGGCAGGCTTACATGCATTCGGTTTGGGCTATTCCCCGTTCGCTCGCCACTACTAGGGGAATCTCGGTTGATTTCTTTTCCTGGGGGTACTGAGATGTTTCAATTCCCCCCGTTGGCTCCAGCCAGCTTATGTATTCAGCTGGGCGGTGACGGGATATGACTCCCGCCGGGTTTTCCCATTCGGAGATCTCCGGATCGAAGCCTGTTTGCGACTCCCCGGAGCTTATCGCAGCTAACTACGTCCTTCATCGCCTCCTGACGCCAAGGCATCCATCGTGTGCCCTTAGTAGCTTGACCACCAACCTGTTGGTTGACGGCATTATTGCCACCAAGATTTCGCGACACGCCGCTTACGTATCGAGATCGAAGCTCGTTTAGCGAGCCTCAATCGGATTTCCTTCGACGCTCGTTTTCTCAAGACACGCTTTCGCGTCGTCGTTATTTATTCGGTTGTCACAGATCGCGGAGGTTTGTTAAACCGCCGACGCAAATTCAAGTGGGTTTGCGCTTGCGTCTACGGTCGAAATCGGATTGCGGTGGAGCGTAAGGGATTCGAACCCTCGACCCCCGGCTTGCAAAGCCGATGCTCTCCCAGCTGAGCTAACGCCCCGGATGTCGCGGCGCTCCCCGCTTCACACCACCGTAAGCGGTGGGCCTGGAAAGATTTGAACTTTCGACCCCACGCTTATCAAGCGTGTGCTCTAACCAACTGAGCTACAGGCCCAGGCGTTCGTACTTCGAACCACTGACCTCGCCAGGCAAATCAATGAGCGAGTCGTCGGTCCCTCAAAGCCGAACAGCAGAACTAAGAAGAAGAAAACAATGAGCTTGACCTTGACTGGAGGAACTCCGAAGAGTTCCCCATGTCTCCAGAAAGGAGGTGATCCAGCCGCAGGTTCCCCTACGGCTACCTTGTTACGACTTCACCCCAGTCACCAGTCACTCCTTAGGGACTTGCCTCCCTTGCGGGTTGGCACGGCCACTTCTGGAGCAACTGACTCCCATGGTGTGACGGGCGGTGTGTACAAGGCCCGGGAACGTATTCACCCCTGCCTGCTGATCAGGGATTACTAGCGATTCCAACTTCATGCAGTCGAGTTGCAGACTGCAATCTGAACTGAGGCCGCTTTTTTGCGATTAGCTCCCCCTCGCGGGTTAGCGACGCTTTGTAACGGCCATTGTAGCACGTGTGTAGCCCTGGGCATAAGGGCCATGAGGACTTGACGTCATCCCCACCTTCCTCCGGTTTAACACCGGCAGTCTCGTTAGAGTGCTCGGCCGAACCGTTAGCAACTAACGACAAGGGTTGCGCTCGTTGCGGGACTTAACCCAACATCTCACGACACGAGCTGACGACAGCCATGCAACACCTGTGCACCCGTCCCGAAGGAGGCTCCCCTTTCAGGGAGTTGCGAGTGCATGTCAAGCCCAGGTAAGGTTCTTCGCGTTGCGTCGAATTAAACCACCTGCTCCGCTGCTTGTGCGGGCCCCCGTCAATTCCTTTGAGTTTTAGCCTTGCGGCCGTACTCCCCAGGCGGGACGCTTAATGCGTTGGCTGCGGCACGGGGGGAT
>JAEXQJ010000229.1 GCA_023438785.1 Pseudomonadota bacterium | reverse complement strand
CGCTCAGGGCGCGGCGATCGCGTCCGCCACGACGGTTCGCGCGTCGGCGATTTCGTTCAGGAGGTTGGTCACCCCGTTCTCCCATCTCGCGGGCGTGATGTTCTGGGCGTTGTCGGCGGGCAGAGACGCGATGACCGGCTCCAACCGGGTCTTCCAAGCGGCCACGAACGCCTCGACCTTCGCGAAGGGGCCGTCCAGGGTGGCCTGAAGCTTGGCCCGGTACAGCTCCTTGTAGGAGGCCATTCCAGCCACCAGCTTGTCGCAGGCGGCCGAGCGCTGGCGCCAACCGGAACCGTAGTTGTTGCAGTCATGGGACGTGGTGCCCCAGACGTCGAGGATCTCGATCGCGTTGCTGGTGTCGGGATCCGCAACGAGGGTGAAGCTCTTGTCGAGATCCCAGGGCAGCAGACGGAATTTCCCGAGGGCGGGGTCCTCCATCCAATAGAAGTTGTGCGGCTTGGCCGCGCTCTCAGACGTCTCGTCGACGGCGTACCAGTGGAATGCGCCATCGTCGTCATCCAGAGCGAGGCTCAGCGCTGCCAGGGTCAGAGCCTGGTCCACATCCATCCACTTCTCGATGAGCGCGCGTACCGCCGATACATCGGATGCGGCCTCGAGCTCCAAAGCGAAGGCGCGGAGGCGCGCCACATCCGCCTTCTTCTCGTTGGACCGCAGGGCATCCATCATCTCCTGCTCGGAGGTAGCCGTGCCATCCCAGGACAAGGGCCAGACCTCCTTGAACAGATTTGCGTCGCTGTCGGGTTGCCAGGTGTCCACGAAGCGGCCGTCCATCTCCTCTACGTGGAGATACAGCCCCTCGAACTGGCCATTGATGTAGAGCTTGCAGTAGGCCGTGCGGGGCGACGGTATGCCCATCTGTCGCACGAACCAATAGGCCACCGTCTCGGTGAGCCTGGACGGGTGGTCGTTCATGGTGTGGAACTGGAAGGTCTTCAGCCCGTGGAAGCTCGCATCGGCCTTGTAGTCGATCTTCACCTTCATGTTGAGGGGGCAGATCTTGCGCCCGCCTCCCCAAGGACCACCTTGGACGCAGTCGTACCACGCGCCCTCGGAGCCCTTGTAGCGGATGCCCACGCCCTCAACCGTCTCGCCGTCCATGACCATCGTTCCTTCGACCCACTGCTCTGCCGTGGGGTTCGAATCAATGACCTCCAGGTTCTCCTCGGAGAGAATCAAGTTGAAGGTGCGAACGGTGTCCTCGGCGAACAGCGCGGCCGCGGCCTCCCGGTCGTCCTGCGAGCCGCTTACATCGGATGAGGTGTCGCGGCCGCCGTCATCGGGGACGGGGCTTGCGTCGTTGGAGCATGACAGGGACAAGACAGCGCACAGGAGGAGGAACCGGCTGGGGATGGCCATGGCAGCACCCTTTCTCGACGGCAAGCTAGCCTCCGCAGGGCCCCCTTGTCTCGCGCTTTCGGCGGACAGGCTCGTCCTGTCCCGCCCAATTCGAGCCGGACAATCGGATTTCAGGCCTCCGGCGCACCGCCGAGGCGGCCCGTTGCGGCCGCGGGCGCGGTCCGCGCTTCGCGACGGGCGATTCAGCCCCGTCGGCGCGGGCGCAGGGCCAGCAAGCCCACCAACCCCATGAGCCAGGCCAAGCCTCGCGCCGAGGAGGGCGTGCCCGGGGCCATCGCGCAGCCATCGCGGCCGACCACGCGAACCTGAGCCACGACCGGATCCCGTCCGCCCGCCGGCTGGCAATCGGGGTACCCGTCGGCCAGCACCTTACAGACGTCCGAGCCCTGGCAGCGCACGACCTCGCAAGGGCTGGGCTCGCACTTGCCGGTCGCATCCACGCACGCCGTGCCGGCCGAACAGGCGAGCAGCCCCGTGCACGTGGCGGACCTGCACAGGCCCGTGGCCGGGTCGCAGAACTGGTTGTAGCCGCAGTACACCCCGGCGCACAGATCGGCCACGCAGGCTCCCACGCGACAGGACTGGCCCGCGGGGCAGTGGACCGTGGCGCAGTTCTCGACGCAGCGACCGGACACACAGTACTGGTTGGGGTTGCACACGACGTTCGCGCAGGCGTCCGGCTCGCAAACGCGCTGATGGCAGAACTGTCCCGCGGGACACCCCCGCGAATAGCAGTCGCGGCATATGCCACGCTCACAGGTCTGGCCCGGCAGACACGAGACGCCGGCGCAAGGATCAATGCACTTGCCCTCGCCGTTGCACACGCGGTCGGCCGAACACGGCTTGAGCACGCATTCCTTAATCAGGCACACCCCCGCGTCATTCTCGCAGGTACGATCGGCGCTGCACGGCAGCTCGTCTCCCGTGCACTTGGGCACGCAGGCGCCCTCGAAGCACACCTCCCCGGGGTCACACTTGGCGGCGTTGTCGATCGCGCCATCGCAGTCGTTGTCCTTGCCGTCGCAGATCTCGGCAGCGGGTCCCTGTCCTCCGGCGCAAACCCAGCCCTGTGCCCCCTGGCAGGCGAAGGGCCCCGAACGACACTCGCCCTGCAGCGCCACGCCCGCGGCCACCCCCGTGGGGTTGCACGAGATGCCGGGCGGGACCACGTTGTCATCCACCGTGCCGTTGCAGTCGTCGTCCTTACCGTTGCACGTCTCGGCGGTGGGCTTCACGTCGTTGCACACGATGCGCCCGTTGGCACAGACGCTGGTGTCGGTTCGGCACTCGCCCACCGCGCTGCCGCACACCACCCCCACGCCGACCATGGCGCCGTTGTCGATCTTGCCGTCGCAGTCGTTGTCGATGCCGTCGCACACCTCGGGTGAAGGCCCGGTCGAGCTGACCGTACACACCACGTCGGTGCCCTGCTCGTTGCACACCAGCTTGCCCGCCCCCTGGCACGAGGTCTCGTTGCAAGCCTTGCCGAGGGTGGGGAAGTCCTCGTCGACCTGGCCGTCACAGTCATCATCCTTGCCATTGCACAACTCGGGCTGCGGACTCACGGCGCCCACGCAACCCAATTCGCTGCGCCCCGTGATGGCGTTGATCTGGCAGCCCAGATGGCCCAAGGCGCAGGTCCCCGCGCAGCTCCCCGAGGTCAAATCGCATCCCAAGGCGCCCGACGGATAGCAGTGCTGATCGGCGACGGGATTGGTTTCGTCCACCTGGCCGTCGCAATCGTTGTCCTTGCCGTCGCACGCCGCTTCCTCCACGGGGGTCACGGCGCCCACGCAGGACTGCCAGGCGCCCACGGCGCAGATCTGCAGGCCCGTTTGGCAGGTGCCGTTGCAGACCCACTTGCCACTCGGCTCATCGAACGCGCAGCCATTCGAGCCCGCGGGATAGCAGGTCTGGGAGAAACCATCGATGAGGCCGTCGCAGTTGTTGTCCTTGCCGTCGCACGCCTCGATCTGCGCCGGCACTTCGCCCTGGCACACGGTCTTCTTGCCTCCGGCCCCGTCGCTCACGCAGGCCGTGGTTCCGGGCTGACACTCCCCCACTTCGCTGCCACAGGGCACGGAGGCCACGTCGTCCACCACGCCGTTGCAGTCGTCGTCCAGGCCGTTGCACATTTCGGGCTTACAGGCACAGCTCAGGCCCTCGTCGATCTGCCCGTCGCAATCCTCGTCGGCGCAATCCTCCGGCGTGGGAGCTAGGCATCCGGCCAAGGTGCCGCACACCTCCTGCTGGGGCGCCCCGGCTTCCAGAGCCGCCACCCCGCACCCCGCGGCCTGGGCGCACACCACGCCCGTGCCGGCCGCGTTGCAGGCGTAGACGCCCTGGCGGCGACAGCGTCCGCTGCCCACGAAGCAGGTCTTGCCCTTGAGAGGAAAGGCCGCCGCCTCGTCGTAGCAGGTGGCGTCGCAGTTGCAGCGCGGGACCGGGATGGCCCCCATCACGATGTCACCCAGACTGGCCGCCAGTTGGGCGCGGTTCCCGGCGAAGTACGCCGTGCGCTTGCCTCCCGAGCCCGCGGCGGCGATGGCGTTCAACCCGCTCGAGTAGTTCACGCCGAAGCCGATGACGTAAACCGGAATGCTCGCGTTCCATGCCTCGGTGGCGGCGCGCACGGGATCGTCGACGGCGTTGGGGCTGCAGCTCTCCTCACCGTCAGTGAGCAAGATGATGCTGTAGGGTCGACAGGCCGCGCGCGGGTCGCGAGCCGCCGGATCGCTCGACAGCAGGCCCGGCCCGTCGCCCACCTTGGCCTTGCTCGCGTCGGTCAGCCATTCGCGCACCGAGCGCAGACTGCCCGCGATGGGCGTGAAAGCCTCCGCGCGCACCTCGCGGTTCGAGGTGGGCCCCAACGGCGGCAGGTCCTCCTTGCCGTCGATCCAACGGTAGATGTCATTGAAGTTGGACCCGGACTTCGGGAAGCCCACCACGACCTGGGCCCCCGGGCAGGTGTCCGAATAGGTGCACGAGGAGGCGCTGCAATCCAGCTGGCGCCACTCCAAGAGACGATCGTTGCTGTCCGCGGGCGCGGCGCAGTTGCCGCAGGTCGCACATTCGAGGTAGGGCGCCCCCGCCCGGTGCACGCAGTACTTCTGGGCGCTCGCGTCCTCGGGCAAATCCTCACATGTTGCGCCCGCGCTGAGAGCCTCGCATTCCGCGTCGGAGGTGCAGGCCTGGCCGAGCAGCGTGCGCGCGTACACCGCGAGTGAGAACTCCACCGAGCCGAACGCGGAGATCGTGTCGATGATGGCCGACTTGGCCTGGAAGATCTTGCTGTCGTCGTAGCGCCAGCCCGAGGTGGTTTGACCATCCAGGTCGCAGCCGGGCTGCGCCTCCGAACCGTCGCCGTGAGTGGCCTTCCCACTCAGGTCGTAGGTCATGGAGCTGGAGTTATCCAGGATGATGACGAATCGTGGCCGATCCACCTCGGCGCGTGCGGCGCTCGACTGAAGACCAAGCACGACCAGTGCCGCTACCAATACGCCAAGTCGATTCATGGGCCTCGTCATTGTACTCCAGCCGCCCCGCCCTCCGAAAACCCGCGCCCGACGAAGACGCGGTCTTCCGCGCACATCTGGCCAGGCAAACACACCTCTGCCGCGCGCGCCCCTGTCGCACGCGCCCGAGGAGGCCGCGCGCGTCTGCCCGGGCTACTTGGCCAGCTTCCCGGTGTCGATCACGCGCACGCCTGCCGGGGGCGTCCACTTGAAGAGCGCGTCGGGAACCTTGTCGTTGATCTTCAGATCCGAGAAGGTGAAGTGGTTCACGTTGCCCTGCTGGTCCACCAGCACGCTTTCGCGCACCGTGAACTCCTTGCCATCCACCACGAAGAGGATCGTCTTGTAGGTGGACTGGGGCTTCTGGGGGACCAACTGCAGCCGATAGTCGGCCGCGCTGCCGTAGCGCGCATCACCGGAGAAGCTGACGTCGAACTCGTCCGTGATCTTGCCCTTGCCCATCAGGAAGGCGAGCGCGGCGGGGAGCTGCGACGTCTTCAGGTCCTGCTTGAAGGCCTGGTGCTCCTCGGGTTCGTAGAGCCACAGGAACTGGCCCGTGGACAGGAACATGCGTGCCTCGGGCGTGCTGTAGTCCCAGCGCATGCGCCCGGGCTTCTTGAAGGCGACCTCGCCCGTGGACACCGTCATGCGGCCCATCACGGCACGACTGTACTTTTGCGAGAAGTGGGCGCGGAAATCCTTGGCCTGGTCGTAGCGCTTCTGCATCCGCTCGATGACCGTCGCCAGGTCCAGGCGCGCCGGGGCCGCAGCCACCGACGCGGACGGCGCGGTGACCGAAGGGACAGGACTGGCGGCGACGAGCACGGAAGCAAGCAGGGCGGTCAGCATGGCGAGCCTCTTATAGCACCGACGCTCTCGTGCGCCCGCCGCGAAGGGAGGGGGTGCAGCCCCAGGCCGCGGGTCCTCACACGGACCGAGCGGCCCCGGGCCTCACGTCAGGGCGCGGTCAGGTAGTCCCCCGCGGGGGCCAAGACCTCGCGCGGCTTGATGCCGTTGGCCGGTCCCACCAACCCGTCGCGCTCCATCTGCTCCACCATGCGCGCGGCGCGGTTGTAGCCGATCTGCAGGCGGCGCTGGATTGACGACACGCTGGCCTGGCGCGACTCGCACACGAAGGCCACCGCCTTGTCGTACAGCTCGTCGTGGAACTCCTCGCGCGGTCCATCGTCGCCGTCACCGTCGGTCTCGCGCGGCTTGAGGATGTTCATGTCGTAGACCGGTTTGGCCTGCTTCTTGAGGAAGTCGACCACGCGATGGACCTCGTCGTCGGATAGGAAAGCCCCCTGGATACGACGCAGCTTGGTGCCGCGATCGGAAAAGAGCATGTCGCCGTTGCCGAGCAGTGTCTCGGCGCCGGGTTGGCCCAGACAGGTGCGCGAATCGATCTGCGACGCCACCTGCAAGGCGATGCGGCTGGGGAAGTTGGCCTTGATGAGACCGGTGATGACGTCAACCGACGGGCGTTGCGTGGCCAGGATCAGGTGCAGACCCGCGGCGCGCGCCTTTTGGGCCAAGCGAGCCACCGCGGTCTCCACGTCCTTGGCGGCGACCATCATGAGGTCGGCGAACTCGTCGATGACGATGACGATGTAGGGCAGCTTGCGTGGCGCGGGCTCGGCCTTGGCCGCCTGCAGAGCGGCCGCCTTGGTCGAGAGCTCCTCGGCCAGCTCCTCGCTGATGGGCGCGGACTCCATGGGCTCGGTCTCCGCATCCACCTCCGCCTCGTGCTCCACGCCATCCTCGTCGGCGATGACCACCTTCAGGCGCTTGCTATGCGGCGCCTCACCCCGCAACTCGGCCACCTCAGCCTGCATGGCCGCCACCATGTCGGCCTTGGCCGCATTATCCATCTCCAACTTCGCGTTGTAGCTGGCGATGTCGCGCACCCCGCTCTCCGCGAGCAACTCGTAGCGGCGCTCCATCTCGTCCACCGCCCACTGCAGCGCCAGAGCCGCCTTCTTGGCATCCGTCACCACGGGCAGCAGCAGATGAGGAATGCCTTCGTAGATCGACAACTCCAGCATCTTCGGATCCACCATGATGAAGCGCACCTCCTCGGGGTTAGCCGAGTAGAGGATGCTGGTGATCATGCCGTTGACGGCCACCGACTTGCCGGACCCCGTGGTGCCGGCGACCAGCAGGTGCGGCATCTTGGCCAGGTTCACGCTCACCGGCGTGCCCTTGGTGTCCTTGCCCATGCAGATCTGCAGCTTGGAGCTGGCGCGGCGGAAGCCCTCGTCGAGGAGGATTTCCTTCAGGTAGACCATCTCCCGGTCCTTGCTCGGGATCTCGATGCCTACCACGGCCTTGCCCGGGATGGGCGCCACGATGCGCACTGACTGGGCCTCCAGCGCCATGGCCAGGTCGTTCTCCAACTGCACGATCTTGCCGGTGCGCGTGCCCGGGGCCGGCGCAAACTCGAAGGTGGTGATGACCGGCCCCATCTGGATGGCGGTCACGTTGCCCTTCACACCGTAGTTGGCCATGGCCTGCTCCAGACGAGCGGCCAGTTCCTTCAAGGTCGCCTCGTCGGCGAGCCCGCCCTTGGGTGGCTTGTACTCGAGCAACTCGGGCGGCGGCAGCTTGAACGCGCCCTCGGACAGGCGCACGAAGCCCGGACCGTTGTCGATCTCGACAGGCTTCTCAGCCGGCTCGGCGGCGCGGATCATGGGCTGCACGATGATGGGACCCTTGGCCGCCGCGGCGAGGGGCTCGACGGTGCGCTCGGTCTTCCCGTCGTCCAGAGGCGCGGACACGGCCGCGGCGATAACGGGCTCCGGGCGCCCTTCCACCACCGGCTCGGGCGCGGCCACGCACTCCACCGCGGCGACCTCGGCCACCATGGCGGCCATGAACCGACGGCTCTCGGGGTCAGGTTGCTCCACAGCCGAATGGGCCGCGCTCTCCACCGGCTGCGAGAGCTCGAGCGACTCCTCGATAGGCGATGAGATCGCCGCGGCGAGCACGGTTGGCGCGCTGCCGGCCTCGTGCAGCTTCTCCAGGGGCGCGGGCGCCGCGGCGGCCATGACGGGGATGTCTCGTTCCTCGTGCTCCTCGTCGTCCAGATCCGCGTCCGGCTCGGCACACTCGGCGTCCCGCGGCTCGTCCTCATCGTCCTGGGACGCATCCAGCAGCCGCCGCTCTCGGTCCTCCGCCGCCTCGTCCTTGTCGGGGAACATGGCGACCACCACGCGGCCCAGGGCGCGCGCGGCGGCCAAGGCCATGTCGGCCAGGCGTTGCCCAGCCCAGGCCAGGGCCCGCCCCGCGTGCCGGCCTGCCCAGTCCAAGACCGCGAACACCTCCGCGGCCCGCACGTTGGTTAGCAGGAGCAGCGCGACGGACAAGATGGTGCCCGCGGCCAGGGCCGCCCCCACGCCACCCACGAAGCTGGCCAGGAGCTGCCCCAGCCATTGACCGACCAGCCCGCCCGGACCATGCAAGGTCACGCGACCGTCGGTGAAAGGCAGGTGCAGCAGGATAGCGACGGACAGGAAGAGAGACGCAGAGCCCACGGCCTCCACGAAGCTCTTCACCACGCGTTGCCCGCGGCACAGACGTACCGCGACGACCAGCATGGCGAAAACCAGCATGTAAGCCGCCACACCGGCCAGCCCATAGAGCCCCGTGCCGGTCGCCGCCCCGCCGGGCCCCATGAGCCGGCTGCGGCCGGCCTGCATGGAGACCAACGACACGGCTGAGAACAGGCCGAAACCCAGAAGCACCACCCCCAAGATCTCGCGCCGCCGACCCTTCGTATCGCTTTTGCTCGTGGCTGCCATTGTGACCTCGTATGCGGCCCAGCGTTTTTACTACCTAGACCTACATAGACCGTAGCCCGGCAGCCCACCCCGTCAAGTTTTCCGCCCCTGCCCCGCTCTGCCGAAAACCCGTGGAATTGACCACATCTGCGCACCGCACGGCGCAAAACAGGGCCAGAGACGCCGTACGCGCACTTACATAAGATTACCAGCAAAAGCCTACCGTTCGCGAGTGAACGGCATGCCGGGGTGGCCGGCTCCACCGGGGCTCGCCGGGCAGACCGCCGCGGCGGGCGCGGGCTCGGGGAAGAAGATGGTGAACGTGGTGCCCTGGCCCGGCTTGCTGTCCACCTCGATCTGCCCGTGATGGCGCTCGATGATCCCGTGGACGATGGAAAGCCCCAGCCCCGAGCCCTCGCCCACATCTTTGGTGGTGAAGAAGGGATCGAAGAT
>JAEXQJ010000209.1 GCA_023438785.1 Pseudomonadota bacterium | reverse complement strand
CACATTACTAGTGATGCGGTTCCAGAGCGCATCGTCCTCCGCCACCTCCTCGCTCGCCACAACCACCAGCAGGTCGTAGTCGCTGTAGTACCCATTCGCCAAATCCTCCACCCAATCCCCCCGCGCGTGGCTGCCGAACAGAATGATCAGCTCCACGTCCACGGTCTGTTGAATGAACGCGGCGATCTGGCGAAGCTGCGCGATCTTGCGTGGGGGCAGATGGTCCAGTTCGGTCTTCATGGCGCCCAGAATCTAACACACCGGGCCGCGCCCCCAGAATCACTCGCCACCGCAGCGCCGGTTCCCCCCTGCCGCGTGGACCTCCCGCCCGACGAGTCGCAGCCGCACAGATGCCAGAGCCCCCATTCCCGCCGCGCAGGGGCCGAAGGACTAAGTCCGTGAGCGGCCGTGTTCGAAGAGCCACATGACCGAGCGACGCCCACCCGTGACCTTGCCCCAATCCTGCCTTCCTATCCCCTCCTTGAGATCGGCCATCGCTGAATGGCCATCGCCCGACGGCATTGTGGACCACCATTTGAGCGAGAGCGACGGCCTTGTGGTTGTCTCCAATCGAGCCTTCATCCGTGGTGGTCTCGCGGATCCGACCGACCGTCCTTCAGGGTTGCCCGCGTCTTCTTGGATGGTTTGTCCAACGGGTGCCGTGAAGCTGCAGGCGGCCACGAGCGGCCGCCTGACAGCTTCAACGGTAGGTTATCCGGCGCCTCGGGATCTGCGCTCGCGAAGGATCTTCATGAACGTCATCCCATTATCGCGGCTGCTCCACGCGGCTTTGATGTGGTCGATTAGCCGGGGTCGGTCATGGTCGATGGTGCTGGACCATAGGTTTGAATCGTATTCAAAAACGCGGAGCATGTTGTCCACGTCGAAGATCGGGGGAGTACCCTTCGCTCGGATCAAAGCGACGGGCTTGTCTTCCGCGATTCGAAGCCCCAACTCGAAGAGCACATTGGGATTGTTTTCCGTCAAGTCGGCAACCACAAGATCGGCGTCTAGGAGCTGATTCACGATCGTGGCTTGAATAACATCACTTCCGTCGCGATTGGCCGTCGCCACCTCGAAGCCGGCCTCACGACCGGCCGGCGCAATCAGCGCGCGGAGGACCTCGTCGAAGAACCCCTTCGCTCGTCCCGCTTCGCGTTCGCGGAACGGCATCGCCACGAAACACTTGAGACCGGTTTCGCTCGTAGGCTCTGCCAAGACGACTGTCGGTGCCCCCTCAATGGCCTTGCGTTGCTCGACCGGCATCTGGCCACCGGGTTTCTGCCCTTGGTCTGGCGTGAATCCGGAACCGATTCTTAGGAAGTCGCAGTTCTGCTTGAAAAGACCAGAGAACTCCTCGTGAAAGGTGGGGTCCAGGTCGAATTCTCTGACCAAGGTGTTCCCCAGGTATTTCATCTCGGGAAGATTCGCGCCCTTGTAATACTCAAGCACCTTCCTAAAGATCTCGACTTTGAGCAGAGCCTCACGAAGCCGCGCTTCCTCGGCTTCCTTGCTCTCTGCGTAGACCAGCTGGCGCCCAGCTTCCGTCAGGCTGATCTGGTCGGAATCTCGGCTCCCTTCCGTCAGGCCAAAGTCCCGCGACGCCGCGGCCATGTAGAAGAAATCGTTGTTCTTCACCGAAAGACCCACGGCGGCTGCGACATCGGACGGTGGCCAAGGATTCCCGCCGTTCTTGTCCTTCAAGATGGTTGGGATTCGAAGCGCCTCCTCAAGTTTGGCCCGCGGGTAAGGTCTCCTGGCGTTCGTCTTCTGTTCTGCGAAGGCTGCGTTGCCCTTTCGCCTCTTTGCTCGGCCACGCCGTGGCCGGGCGCTGCTCTTGGCCGGTGCATCCGCGGTAGCCTTCGGTGTTTCCTCCGGCTCCTTCTTGTTGTCCTCGTCAAGTCCCATTGAGAGCCTCCGCCGGGATTATCGCACGCTTTGAAGGCGGTCAGCCCTTCACCAACCAAGCGCCATCGCGACCGGTTAACTCGTCAGTAGCCTTCGAGGATGGCCGGTTATCGCAGCGACGAGGGGAGGCGGAGTTGGGAGCTGGCGCTGGCGTGGACTCCATGGATCCGCGGGCTTGGCGCGCGGTGGGACGAAGATGGCCCCGCGGGTTCCGCTTCGTAAGCAGGATTCCGTCCGCACGGGTTCTGCTTCTCCATGCCCCACCATGCCGTCCGGGTCACGCTCCGGCTTCTCCCCCGCCGTGGCCATGCGCCCGCCGGGCGGCTGGGGCGCTCCGGGGAAGCTGGAGAGCCACTTCCACGTGTGGATCGCGCCTTCGTGCTCAGCCAGAGAGCGGCTTCCAGGCTTGGATCCTGGGTTCGGGCTCGCTCGGAGAGCTTCTTCCACGTTTGGATCGGGCATTTCGGGTCCGCGGAGAGGGGGACACCGGGGATGGCGGCCGCTTTTCTGCTCGGATTGGGGCTGGTTGGTCGGCGCCAGCACCTCCGGCGGCATCCGCGCGTATGGATGCAGGGTACTGTAGGATGGGTTTGCACGCTCGTCCCATGGCATCCCTCCTTGCGCTGGTTGCGGTTCTCCTGGCCGCGGTTTCTCCTGCTGCAGCCGGGGCGTTGCCGTTGCGTGTGGTCTCGGACGTGGTCGAGTGCCCGTCGCCGGCCGAGGTGCAGTCCGCGCTTGCGCAGGTCTTGGGTGAGGGCGAGGGGACGGGCGGATGGACCCTGCGGTACGGCCGCGATCCCGCGGCGCCGGCGGCCAGCCTGGTGATGGAGTTGGCGGCCCCGGCGGGCGAGCGCCTGACCACGCGACGGATCCCCACACCGGCCGGCGATTGCGAGGCCATTGGGACGGCCATGGCCGCGGTGGTGGAGCGCTCGCTGCGCGACCTGGGATGGACGAGGGGCGAGCCTCTGCCGGAGGGGACAGGCGAAGCCAAGCCCGTCGAGGCCACGCACGCGGTGGCGACGGCGCCAGAGCCCGCGGGGGCGACGGCGCCACCGCCCGCGGTGACGACGGCGCCAGCGCCCGCGGGGGCTCGCAAGGCTGTGCCGCGGCTGGTGCTGGGCGTCGGGCCTCTCTTGGCGAACTCGCCGCGTTTGGGGGTCAATCTGCTGCTGGAGGCGCGGGCGCGCGTGGCGGGGCCGTTGTGCCTGCGCGTGGGGGCTACGGCGCTGGCTGGCCACGCCAATGAATCGGTGGAACCCGGC
>JAEXQJ010000208.1 GCA_023438785.1 Pseudomonadota bacterium | reverse complement strand
GCCCGTGGGCGGATCGGAGCTTGGTGGGGGCTGAGACTGTGGATGAAATGGGGGGAAAGCCTCCCAAGTCGATGAAACAGCAACGGTTTTTCAAGAGTCGTCGTTGTGGATAGACATGATTGAGCTTTGGGGCCAAGCCGTCCGTTCGATCGAGGAGAGAGTCAAGCCCGCCCATCGGGACTTGTGGCTGAGGCCTATCAAGTGCGTGGCGATGGAGAACGGGCGAATCCGGCTCCAGGCGCCGAACCGGTATCACAAGGAATGGTTCGAGGATAACTTCCTGCCCTGCATCCTTCAGGACTTGGAAGCTCGCACCCACACTTCGTTCGCAGTCGATTTCGAGATTCGGGAGGAAAGGGAAATGTCGTCCAACCCGGTGGCGCCGACGGAACTCGCCGAACTGGCCCCGGCGACGCAGCTCCCCGCGCCATCTTCGTCCGCGGCCTCCGGCCCGCGTGGGCTGGACAGCCGTTACTGTTTCGACAAATTCGTGGTGGGTCCGACGAACCAGTTCGCGCACGCTGCGGCCCGCATGGTCGCGGATGCACCCGCCTCCAAGTGGAATCCGCTCTTCATCTATGGCGGCGTGGGCCTGGGCAAGACACACCTGCTGCACGCCATCGGACACGAAATCCACCGCCAGCATCCCGACTGGAACATCGCGGTGGTGACCTGCGAGCAGTTCGTCACGCAGTTCATCGGCTCGATGATGAACCAGCGTCGTCAGCAAGGCGGCTCCAACCCGATGGAGGAGTTCCGCTCGCGGTTCCGCGACGAGCCGGACGTGCTCCTGGTCGACGACATCCAGTTCCTGTCCAACAAGGACAGCTCGCAGGACGAGTTCTTCCACACCTTCAACGCCCTTCACCACGCGCACAAGCAGATCGTCCTGACGTGCGACAAGCTGCCGGCAGAGCTGCCCGCGGTCGAGGACCGGCTGCGCAGCCGCTTCACCTGGGGCCTGATTACCGAGATTGGCCATCCCGATCTGGAAACGCGGGTGGCCATCCTCAAGCGCAAAGCCGAGTTGGAGCAGATCGAGCTGGCGGATGACGTGGCGCTGGCCGTGGCGGCCCAGGTGCGCTCCAACGTGCGCGAGTTGGAAGGCGCTCTGCTTCATCTCTCGGCGCGCTCCTCGATTTCTGGGCAAGCGATAACCAAGGAGTTCGCTAGCGAGATCCTGCACAACCTCGTGAGCTCAGGTCCGCCTGGCCTGACCATCGAGTCCATCCAGCGGGAGGTATCGACCTACTTCAACGTCAAGCTGCATGACTTGAAGGGTCCCAAGCGGCACCGGGCCGTGGCCCATCCACGCATGGTGGCCATGTATCTGGCGCGCAAGCTCACATCCATGAGCTTCCCTGAGATCGGTAGTCGTTTCGGCGGCAAGGATCACTCGACCGTCATCAGCGCGGTTCGCAAGATCGAGCGGCTGGCCGGTGACGACCCGGGCTTGCGAAGCGTGCTGACGACCCTGGAAAGCCACCTGCGCCAGCGCTAACCAGCCGATCGCGATCCGGGGGGCGGAACGACTCCTGAGGTCCGTCTCTCTAGGTTTGGTGTCCCGCTTCGCGACTGGTCATCTGGCAGCCTGTGCGCTGTTACCACGCCACGTGGTATGGCGGGCGGGGCGGGCTCGCGCTATAGCCTCGCGCTGTCGCTGGGCCGTGGCTCGTCGGTGGCAGCAGGGTCTAAGACTATCCACAACAGGCTGTGGATGACCGTGGGAGAAACCTGTGTTCGAAAACTTGACAGGCGTCGAGAGTGGACTTCTTCACATCCCGGAACAGGTCGGACCCCGATTTGTCCCCAGCCATCAGACAGCGTTTTTCCTTCGAGAGAAGGGGGAGAATGCGATCTATCCACGAATCCACAGGCCCTGATACTTCTCCCTTCTAAGATCAAATCCTTATAGATTCGGACGCAGATCGCAGGTGACCACGGACGAGGGTGATCGATGGACATTCGGATAGACAAGAGCCAACTGCTGCGGGGGCTGTACCTCACGCACGGGATCGCGGATCGCAAAAGCACCATTCCCATCCTGGCCAATGTGCTCATTCGCAGTGAGGGCAAGGACCGGGTGATTTGTGCGGCCACCGACCTGAAGGTGGCGGTCGTGGTGAGCGTACCGGCCCTGGTGGAGGTGGAGGGTGGCGTCACGGTGGGCGCGCGTCAGATCTACGAGATAGCCAAGGGTCTGGCGGGCAACGAGGTGCATCTGCAGACCACCGAGCAGAACTGGCTGGAGGTGCGATGCGGCCAAACGGACTTCCGCGTGGTCGGCATGAGCGATCGCGACTACCCGAAGTTGCCGGCCACCGCGGAGGCGGAGGTCAGCGACGTGGATCCCGCGCTGCTGAGCGACATGATCGCCAAGACGGTCTTCTCAATCTCTCAGGACGAAACACGACCGCACCTGGCCAGCGTGCTGCTCGAATCGGACGGTGAGTCGGCGCGAATGGTCTCCACGGACGGCCATCGCCTTTCCAAGGTGGGCAAGAAGGTTTCGAACGGGCCGAAGCTGGCCACGGGCGTCCTGATCCCGCGCAAGGGTGTGAGCGAGGTGCGGCGAGCTCTGGAAGGGCGGCAGGGGGCCTGCCAAGTCGGCGTGCACCAGGGACATCTGGTGCTGAAGGCCGACGATGTGACCTTGACCGTCAAGCTGGGCGATGGGCAGTTCCCGCCCTACGAGCAGGTGATTCCGAAGGAGAACGACAAGGTGGTGGTGGTTGGTCGGGAGACTCTGCTTGAAGCGTTGCGTCGCGTGTCCATCATCGCGTCCGACAAGACCTGGGGGATCCGCATCAACCTCGAGAAGGGGCGTCTATCCATTGAGGCTGATAACCCTGACCTGGGGAATGCGCGCGAAAAGATCGAGGTCGACTACCAGGGCACGGCGCTGCAGATCGGATTCAACGCGCGTTATTTCATAGAGCTGCTCGGCGAAATGAGCGCGGCCAACGTGAAGCTGGAACTGGGAGGCGACCTGGATCCGGCGGTGGTTCGACCCGACGACGACACCGATTATCTCGGCGGGGTCATGCCGATGAGGCTGTAGCTTCGGCGGACTCGTGATCCTGAGGGCGCTTCGGGTCCGGGGGTGGAGGAACCTCGCCCCGCTGACCCTGGAACCCGGTCCGCGGGCTACGGTTCTCTATGGGCAGAATGGCCAAGGGAAGAGCAACCTCCTGGAGGCCGTCCACTTCGTCGTCACCTTTCGCTCGTTTCGAACCCACGCCCAGGGCGACCTGATTCGCTGGGGCGAGAAGCAAGCGGCGGTCGAGGCCGAGATCACCACACGCGGCGTGCAGCGGTCGCTGCGCGTGCAGATCGGAGAGGGTCGCAAGGTCGCGCAGCTAGACGGCAAGGCGGTGCGCCGGGACGCGGCCTCACTCGATGGAGCCGCCGTGGTGCTGTTCGGTCCCGAAGATTTGCGCCTCCCGAAGGCCGCGGCGGCGGAGAGGCGGCGCTTCGTGGACAGGGCCGTGTTCGCAGGCTATCGGCCGTACTACCGGGAGGCTTTGGGGTTCGAGAAGGCGCTCAAGAGCCGGAACGTGCTGCTACGGCGGGGTGGGGCGAGCGGGGCTCTCTTAGAGAGCTACGACGAGGAATTGGCGACGACGGGAGCACGTATCGTCATGCGGCGGCGGGGCTTGGTGTCGGCGCTGGGCGAGCGCTTTGCGGCGACCTTCCAGCGCATCCACGGTGCGCCGGAGGTCAGCACGCGATACCGGAGCGAGGCGGCGGTGGAGGAGGCGAAGACGGAGGGAGAGGTCCGCGAGGCCCTGCGAGAAGGATTGGCCCGCCACCGCGCAGCGGACGAGAGGCGGGGCTTCACGGGTTTCGGACCGCAAACCGATGATTTGGAGTTGCTGCTGGGCGCTCATCCGGCACGCGAGCACGGCTCGCAAGGCCAGCTCCGATCGTTGGTCCTGGCTCTCAAGATCGCCGAGCTCGAACATTTGAGGGAGACACTCCGAGAACCGCCGCTGCTCCTGCTCGACGACGTGGCCAGCGAGTTGGATGGGGAGCGACGTAGCAAGTTGTTTGAGACCATCGCCGCTTTGGCTTGCCAGACCTTGATCACGGTGACCGAGCGGGAGCACCTGCCCGTGTTGCGCGAGCGCATCGACTATGAGGTGGCGCAAGGCGATATCGGGGTGCCCAATGTCGCAAAATGACGGGGCTTTTCTTTCCTTTACTCCCCGCCGTCGTGATGCTATGTGATGGTAACTTCTTGGTTTTTTGCCAATGACGGTGGATGCGAATGATTCCCAGAGTCATGAAGCGACTCGGGCGGTAAACGAGTACAACGAAGAGAGCATCCAGGTCCTCAAGGGGCTAGAGGCTGTTCGCAAGCGTCCCGGGATGTACATCGGGGACACGGACGACGGCACGGGCCTGCACCACATGGTGTATGAGGTTGTGGACAACTCGGTTGACGAGGCTCTCGCCGGGTTCTGCAACCGCATCGACGTGACGGTGCACTTCGACGACTCGGTGTCCGTGGCAGACAACGGCCGCGGCATTCCCGTGGGCGAGCACCCGACCGAGAAACGTCCGACGGCAGAGATCGTGATGACGGTCCTGCACGCGGGCGGCAAGTTCAACCATTCAAACTACAAAGTCTCGGGCGGTTTGCACGGCGTGGGCGTTTCGGTCGTGAACGCGCTCTCCGAGTGGCTGAAGCTCGAAATCAAGCGTGACGGCAAGGTTTACTACCAGGAGTATCGCTGCGGCGATCCGGTGACCAAGCTGGAGGAGATCGGGGTCTCGGAGAAGACCGGAACCAAGATCACCTTCAAACCCGACGCGCAGATATTCAAGGGCGTCACGGAGTTCAGCTTCGAGGTTCTTTCGCAGCGTCTGCGGGAGCTGTCGTATCTCAACAGTGGCCTTGGCATCACGCTGCTGGACGAGCGCAGCGGCAAGTCGCACGAATTCAGCTTCGTGGGCGGCTTGGCGCAGTTCGTATCCGATCTCAACGCCAGCAAGGTGCCCGTACACGAGAAGCCCATCGCCGTGGATGGGGAACAGGACGGCACCCAGGTCGAGATCGCGATGCAGTGGAACGATTCGTACCAGGACGCGATCTACTGCTTCACCAACAACATCAAGAACAAGGATGGCGGCACCCACCTGACGGGCTTCAGGGCGGCGCTGACCCGCACGGTTAATGCCTATGCGCAGGCCGCTGGGCTGCTCAAGGATTTGAAGAACGGCCTGGGTGGCGACGACATCAGCGAGGGTCTGAGCGCGGTGGTTTCGGTGAAGCATCCTGACCCCAAGTTCAGCAACCAGCCCAAGGACAAGCTGGTGTCCTCGGAGGTCAAAGGGATCGTCGAACGCATCGTTAACGAGCGTTTGGGCCGCTATCTCGAAGAACACCCGCGCGAGGCCAAGCAAATCATCGAAAAGGCCGCGTTGGCCGCCCGGGCCCGCGAGGCGGCTCGCAAAGCGCGCGAGTTGGTTCAGCGCAAAGGTGCTCTGGATATCTCGTCGTTGCCTGGAAAGCTCGCCGATTGCCAGGAACGGGACCCCGCGCTCTCGGAGCTTTACATCGTCGAGGGCGACAGCGCCGGCGGCTCAGCCAAGCAGGGACGCAACCGCAAGGACCAGGCGATCCTTCCCTTGCGCGGCAAGATCCTCAACGTGGAGAAGGCGCGGCTCGACAAGATGCTGTCGTCGCAGGAGATCGTTGTGCTCATCACCGCGTTGGGCTGTGGGGTGGAGAAAGAGAAGGAGATCGACAAGATCCGCTACCACCGCGTCATCATCATGACGGATGCCGACGTGGACGGCAGCCACATCCGCACTCTGCTGCTGACCTTCTTCTACCGCCACTTCCCCGAGATCGTGGAGCGGGGCTACTTATACATCGCGCAGCCTCCGCTTTATCGGGTGAAGAAGGGCAAGCGCGAGATGTATTTGAAGAACGAGCAGGCGATGGAGGAGTTCCTGCTCGAGAGCGCAACCGAGAACCTGGTCCTGCAATCCGGCGGGAACGGCGAGCCCATCTCGGGTGAGAGACTGCGCCAGCTGGCGCGGCAGGCGGGCCGGTACAAGAAGCTGCTCAAGGCACTCGATCGTAAGTGCGACGCTCGCCTCGTGGACGCGATCGTGAAGGCGGCGCACCTGTCGAAGAACGATTTGCGTGATTCGAGCATGCTCGCCAAGGCCCTGACCCATCTAGAGGCGTATTTCGAGGCCTACGCGCCGGAGTTGAAGGACGTGGTGCTCAAGCTGGCGCCGGACACCGAGCACGGCGGCTTCAAGATCGAGGCGCCGGTTCGTCCGGCCGGTATTCGGCGAGCCACGACCATCGATTTTCAATTCTTGGACTCGCCCGAGTTCGCGGACCTGACGGCACTGCACCAGGAATTGGCAGTGCTCGGCCCGCCTCCCTATCGGCTCCAGGCTGGCTCGGAGTCGGTGGAGTACAGTCGACTGGAAGATCTTGCGGAGCGGGTCCACGAGTTGGGCAAGAAGGGCCTGCAGATCCAGCGCTACAAGGGTCTGGGCGAGATGAACCCGGAGCAACTCTGGGAAACGACCATGGATCCGGCTCGGCGCACGTTGCTGCAAGTCCGCGTCGAAGACGCGTACGAGGCGGATCGGCTGTTCTCGACTCTGATGGGCGATCTGGTCGAACCGCGGCGCGAGTTCATAGCCCAGAACGCCCTCAACGTCCGCAATCTGGACGTCTAAGCAAAAAGGCGCCCCCGGGGAGAGGGCGCCTTTCGCGAGCTCGATTCAGACGCGCACGTTCTGGACGACGGCCATGGACATGTCGTGCATGGACTTGAGCATCTGGGTCATGAGCTGATTCATCTGCTGAATCCTCTGCAGCCGCTCCTGAATCATCATCATCCCGGCTTGCGAATTGAGGACGTCCTCGGGGATGTTGCCGTTGCGGATCTGCTCCATGAAGTCCTCGGGGTCACTGTGAGCGTCGAGGAAGGCCTTGGCTGCTGCCTGGCCCTTGGTCTCCTTGGACTCCGTGGTTCCCTCGCTGGAACCGGCCTGGGTGGTGGCTCCAGTCTGCGCGGTTGAAGAAGCCGCCGTGGACTGCTGGTTGCTCGTCGCGGCTGCCGCCGATCCGCTCGCGGAGGCCGTGGACTGCTGGTTGCTCGTCGGGGCTGCCGCGGACCCGCTCGCGGACGATCCGGAGGCTGTCGCGCCGGCCGAAGGTGGCGCAGAGGGGGCAAGGTTGGGTGCGATGTCCTGCAGATGGCTGGTGATCTCGGGCAAAGACTGGAGCAAGTCGAGAGCGTTCTGGAGGAAGCCGCGGAGATTTCCGGTCTTCAGATTGACGGCGGCGCCAACGATCTCCTTGACGAACTGGAGCTCCTTGGGCAACACCGCCCCCGCCGCGTCCTCGGCAAGCTGGCCCAGGCTGCCGCTGAGGGTGGACAGCAGCGATGGGAGTTTGAGAAGGTTGCCGAGATTCTTATACGTGCTGCCGAGGCTCTTTTCGACCACGTCGCCGGCAGCCTTCCCGAGCAGGGTACCCGCCACTCCCGTGGCGCCAACCGCCTTGGATGCGAGATTCCCCACCGTGCTGACCGCGCCAGAGGCGGCTTTTCCGACATAAGAAAGGAGGCTCATTGGCGCACCTCGCTTTCGGCGGCGGCGCGGTCATGAGCCACGGCGATGAGGGCGGCGGCCGTGAGAATGTCCCTCTTCATGGCCAGCAGCTTGGGCTGGCCGGGCTCGTAGTCGAGACCGAGGTCGATCTGAACGAGGGCTTCGCGGGGCTTGCCCAGCTTGAGCAGCACGGCGGCGTGCAGGGAATACGCCCACCAGTACCGATGATCAGCGGCGAGCAGGCCGCGGCACATCACCTCGGCCTCCGTGTAGGAGCCCGCCTGGTAGAGCTGGTAGGCAAGGGCCATGGCCTCGTCGAGATACGCCTGAGGCATGGCGAGCAGGGTGCGCATGGGATTGCGTTCGAGGAACGCGTGAGCAGCCGGTTGAGACATCGAACTCTCCTTTCGTCGTGGTTCGTTGCAGACGAAGGAGTTTCGGAAGCAGGGGGGCAAAGTTGCGTGTCTGCCGGGCGTGCCCAAAAAAAACCCCGGTCGGATGTCCGGCCGGGGCGCTTGATTGAGGAATTTCGAATTAGCAGGCGAAGATGCGATTGAGCTTCTCTTCGATCTTGCCTTCGTTGGACTTCGTCGCGACTGCAATCTCTTTCACGAGCAGAGTGCGCGCGGTGTCGAGCATCTTGCGCTCGCCAAACGACAGCTCCTTATCGCCCTTGAGACGCTGCAGATCACGGAGGACTTCCGCGATCTCGAAGACGGAGCCGGTTTTGATTTTCTCCATGTACTCGCGGTAGCGACGGTTCCAGGTCTGACCCTCGACAGAAACCTCGCGGCTCTTCAGGATCTCGAACACCTCGTCCACCTCATCCGCGCGGATCAACTCGCGCAACCCGACAGCACCGGCGTTCTTCGTCGGGATCATGATCTTCATCCCGTTATCCAGAATCTTGAGGATGTAGAACGTCTGCTTGCTGGACGAGATCTCGCGAGTCTCAATACCGATGATCTGCGCCACCCCATGAGCGGGATAGACCGCCAAATCTCCCACACGGAAAGTTGGCTCCATTTACGTGCTCTCCTGCTTTTGTGTAACAACACGCCCCAGAAATCGAGGCGCGCGAACTTTACCAAACTGCTTGTAACCCGTCAACGGCAATCTGCATGGCCAACCGGGCAAAGAGGTCAGACCTCTCACCATCGCCTCTTCCCTGGCCTCTGACTTGGAGTGGACCCGAGGAGCGTCATGCGTGAGCTAGGCGGGCCAGGAATTCGAGAATGGAGGCCACGCCGAAGCCGGTGCCTCCTTTGGTGATGTGGCCATCGTCTTTGTCCGCTGCGGACGGGCCGGCGATATCCACGTGCAGCCACGGCACGTCTCCGGCGAACTCCTTGAGGAACAATCCCGCGGTCAAGGCGCCGCCCCAGCGTTCACCCGAGTTCTTCATGTCGGCGATCTCGGACTTGAGCTGTTCCGAGAGGCTGTCGGAAAGCGGAAGCGGCCACGTCTCCTCGCCGGCGACGCGAGCGGCGGTGAGCCACTGGTCACGGAGCGAGTCCGTGTTGCCCATGACGCCGGCGATGTGCGGCCCCAACGCGACCACGCAGGCGCCCGTGAGCGTGGCCAGATCGATGACGATGTCAGGTGCGAGCTCGCGGGCGTAGGCCAGGGCGTCGGCGAGCGTGAGGCGCCCCTCGGCGTCGGTGTTGGTGATCTCGACGGTCTTGCCAGCTTTGGATCGGAGAACGTCACCAAGCTTGTAGGCGGGGCCGGAGATCATGTTTTCGGTGCAGGCCGCGAGCGCATGAACTTCCAGGGGCATTTCTTCCTGGGCCACGACGGCCATGGCGGCCAGCACTGCGGCGGCTCCCGCCATGTCCGTCTTCATGTCGAGCATGCTGGCGCTTGGTTTGAGGGAGAGGCCGCCGGAGTCAAAGGTAACGCCCTTGCCCACGATGACGACGCGCTTGCGTGCTGAGACGGGCTTCCAGGTCAGATGAATGAAGCGGGGCTCCTGGGGACTGCCCTGGGCGACGGCAAGAAAGAGATTCATGCCGCGCTCGCGGCACTGGTCGGGGCCGAGCACGGAGCTCTGCAAGCCGTGCTGGCGGGCCCGCTCGCAGGCCGCGTCGGCGAGGACGGCGGGCGTGAGGTGGCCCGCGGGCTCGTTGACGAGGTCGCGGGCCCACAGGACGGCCTGGGCGCGGCGGATGCCGCGGGCAATGTGGTCCTCCGCACCGGGGGCGCCAAGGATGACGATTTCGTCCGGAGGGGCGGCTCGGGAGGGGTCGGGGGAGAGATACCTGTCGAACTTGTAGGCCCCGAGCAGGACGCCCTCGACGATGGCTTGTGCCGCGGGCTCAGCGTGGGTAGCGGATGCGGGTGCCACGATGGCCAACCGGGACGCGGCGCGCGTCTTGGCCTGGCGGACAGCCAGGGCAGCGAAACGGCGAATGGCCGCGGTGGAGAGGGCGGGTTCGGGGCCCGTGCCGATGAGGGCGATGCGGCGGGCGGGAAGCAAGCCCATCGTAGGGAAGAGGAGCACTTGGCCTGCCTTGCCGTTGAAGGAGGCGTCCGCCTTCTCGCGGGACAGCGCCCCCTCAAGCTTGGCGTCAAGGGCGGGAATGGGGCACGCATCGGGGGACGTGGTCGCGCAAGGGACGGCGAGGAGGTCTGCCGCGACCTGGGCGGGAGATTCGGAGGCGGGGGTGAAACGCATGCTGGCCAGAGCGACTGAGTATACGGTAAGAGATCGGCCCCTGCACGGCGCGGGGCGGCGAGTGGATGATGCGGCGCGCGGGGCGGGGTCGGTGTTGACAAGGAATGGGCCGAAAAGTACGGTCATGTCCCACGCGGCTATGAAGGTGAAGGCAGCCAGGAGCAGCTCCAGAGGGAAGAAGACCGCGAGCCCGAGTTCGGGTAAGGCTTCGACGCAGCAGCGGGGGGCGGGCGAGGGGGGAGCGAGTGGGGGAGCGGCGCGAGAAGCGGAGCCGAAGGCGGCGAGCTGCGGGGCCGTGCGGGCGAGCTGCGGGCTGGCCCTGGAGCGGCGGGGGACGCCGCCGGAGCTGCCCACACCGATTGCAAGTTTCAACATCTGAGCCGGGAGAGCGAATGAAGGAACAGGCTGCGTTGGCTGAAAAGCGGGAAGAGGCGGCGACGGTGCTGCGACAGATCCTCGAACGGATGGGGATCGATGCGGAAGTGAGCGCTTTCGACGACGGTGAGAAGATCATCTTGGACGCACACGGGTCCGAGTCGGGCTTGGTGATCGGCAAGAAGGGCGCTACCTTAGATGCGCTGCAGTATCTGGTGAGCCGGGTGGTCTTTCGAAAGCCGGGCGAGGGGACGATGATCGTGGTGGACGCGGAGGGGTATCGCGGTCGGCGCGAGGATTCGCTGGCGGACTTGGCGCGGCGGCTGGCAGAGAAGGCAGTCCGATCCGGGCAGCCTGTTCCGGTGGAGCCCATGAGCGCGCATGACCGGAAGGTGGTCCACATGACTCTGGCGGACAACCCCGACGTGACGACCGAGTCCGAGGGCGAGGGCGTAGCGCGCCGGGTGGTGATTTTCCCGAAGCAGCGCCGGGCCCAGGCCAGCTAGCAGGCCGGGCTGAGGGGCGGCGGGGCCGAGCGGCGCGGGTTCGGCGCGCGGGTACCGGGAGAGAGGGTATTCAGGCGGGCACGCGGGCACGGCCGGGG
>JAEXQJ010000220.1 GCA_023438785.1 Pseudomonadota bacterium | reverse complement strand
GGCTCAGGGGGCGGCGCGGCTGGTTCGGATGGCGGCTCGGGCGGCTCCGCGACCTGTGACGGCGCCGACCTGCAGACCGACCCCGAGAACTGTGGCGAGTGCGGCACTGTTTGTCCCAGCCAAATCTGCGAGGCGGGTGTCTGCCGCAAGGTCAAGGACTGCTTTGTCAAGACCACCGTCACCTCACCCCTGGTGGCGGACTTCGAAGGCTACGACGGGAAGAAGGCGGTTACGTCCTGGGCCTGGGCCTTCAACGCAAAAGGCGGAGATCCCAAAGCCGTTTACGCCGGCCTGTACGATTCCAACGACGGCACCGGGACTCCGCTCATGAGCATCGCGGGACCGGGCAACGGCTCCAGCAAGTACGCGGCGACCGTCTCCAACACGCAGGCCACCAAGTGGGGTGGCGCCTTGGGCATGTGGATGGGCTGCGTGGATGCCTCGGCCTACCAGGGGATCTCCTTCTGGGTGAAGGGAAACCTGGCCAACGGCACGTCGTTCCTCAACGTGTCCTCCGAGAAGACGTCCGCCCCGGACACCACGGGATACGGCGGCGGAACCTGCACGACCGGCAAGTGTGAGTCGGCCAGCGCCGAGTTCCCCGTGACGTCCACGTGGAGCCAGGTGCTGTTGAAGTGGGACGCGTTCACGCCGGGCACGGCCAATGGCAGCGAGGTCAAGCTCAAGGGCGACGAGATCTCCGGATTGAGCTGGAGCGCGGGCCTGGCCTACGTGGACGATGGCACCGGCACCTTCGTCGCCAAGCCTGGCGCGTACTCCTTGTCCGTGGACGACGTTCAGTTCATTGGCGCCACCGCCTGCAGCGGCGACCTCAAGCTGTGCGGCACGGGATGCGTCGACACGAACACGAGCAACGACCACTGCGGCGCGTGTGACAAGGCCTGTGCGAGCCCGCGCACCTGCTCGAGCGGCACCTGCGTCTGCCCCGCGTCCTACACGGAGTGCGACGGGGAGTGCGTGGACACCAAGATCGATGCGCAGAATTGTGGCGGCTGCGGCAAGGCGTGCACCGGCGTCTGCACGAACGGTTCCTGCCAGGCCAGCACCTGCACCGCCAGCATGCCGGCCCAGAACAAGACCAGTACGGCCGGAGCGTCAATCGACCTGGGCAAATACTGGCTCAACAACAACCTGTGGGGCGCCAGCACCACGACCGGCACGCAGAGCATCTGGAGCACCTGCTCGTCGGGCAACACCATCGGGTGGGGAACCGACTGGACGTGGAACACGACGGCGAGTGGTGTGAAGTCCTACGCCAGCGCGGTGCTGGGTTGGCACTGGGGCTGGAAGATGAGCAACACCGGCCTCCCCGTGCAGCTCTCGGCCGAAAAGAAGATCACCTGTGGGTGGACCTACCGCGTGCAGCAGTCCACGTCCATGAACGTGGCCTACGATCTCTTCGCGCACACCAAGTCCAACCCAGGCACCAATGATGATCCCAGCGACGAGATCATGGTGTGGCTGTACCGAGTGGGCGCCGCTCCCATCGGCAGCAAGGTAACCACGGTCAGCGTCGGCGGCACGAGTTGGGATTTCTACCAGGGCAGCAATGATCGCTGGATGGTCCATTCCTACGTGCGCTCCAGCAATGCGGACACGGGGGCCACGCTGGTCATCTCGGACTTCCTCGGCGATCTCACGAAGAGCCGGGGGCTCGACAAGGCCAAGTACCTGACCAGCATTCAGGCCGGGCCCGAGGTCAGCAACGGCACGGGCAGTCTGAACACCGAGCAGTACTACTGCACCATCGAGTGAGCTGCGAACCGCTGACCGCGCCGTCGTGCAACCGGCCGCGCGGTCAGCCCGCCCATGCGGCGCGTCCTCGTCGAAGCGGCGGCCGAAGGCGTCTGCTCTAGATCACGGTGCCGTTGGGGATGATGGCGCCCTTGGGGATGATGACCACCCCGTCGCGCACGTAGTACAGGGGATGGTCCGATGACGCGGGCTTGCCGGCGGCCGAGATGACCACGTTGTCGCCGATGCGTGCGTTCTTGTCGATGATCGTGTCCTCGATCCGCGTGTTGGCGCCGATGCCCATGAGGGGGATGCCCTTGGCCCGGCTCTGCGCGATGGATGCGGCCGTCTCGTAGTAGTCGCAGCCCATCATCACGGTGCGCGTGAGGCTGCTGCCGTGGCCCACGATGCTGCGGATGCCCACCACGGAGTGGTTCAAATGGGCGTCGATGATAATGCATCCGTCGCATACCACCGCGTGGTCAACGACCGCGTTGTTCATCTTCGAGCCCGGCAACCAGCGCGGGCGGCTGAACATGGGGGCGGCCATGTCGAAGAAGTTGAAGCGGGGCAATTCGGCCGTCAGCTCCAGGTTGGCCTCGAAGAAGGCACGGATGGTCCCGATGTCCTCCCAGTAGTCCTGAAACACGTACGATTGCACCCGGCGCGTGCCGATGGCGCCCGGGATGATGTGCTTGCCGAAATCGGGGTGCGTATCCTTGAGGATCTCGACCAGGACATCACGCTTGAAGACGTAGATGCCCATGGAGGCCAGGAAGAACTCCTGCGTGCCCTTGATGCCCAGGCGTTCGTACCAGTCCGGGGGCACGCGCAACTGATCGATGGTCGCGGGTTCCTTCGGCTTTTCGACGAAGTTATTGATGCGCCCGGTTTCATCGATCTGCAGGATGCCCAGACCGGGCACGCTGGCGCGGGGAACCGGGAGGGTGGCCAGGGTCAGCTCGGCATCGGTCTGGATGTGGTGGTCGATGATGGTCCGGAAATCCATCCGGTATAGCTGGTCGCCGCTCAGGATCAGGATGTGATCGGGGCCCTGGGCCAGCAGGTGCCCCAGATTCTTGCGAACCGCGTCCGCGGTCCCCTGGTACCACGAGGCGTCTCCGATGGTTTGCTCGGCGGCCAGCACCTCGACGAAGCCGCCGGTGAAGGGATCGAATTTGTAGGTGTGAGACAGGTGTCGGTGCAGGGATGCCGAATTGAACTGAGTCAGGATGTAGATCTTGCGCAGCTCGGAGTTGATGCAGTTCGAAATGGGGATATCCACCAGGCGGTACTTGCCGCCCACCGGCACCGCCGGCTTGGCACGTTCGCGGGTGAGCGGAAAGAGACGGGTTCCCGCGCCGCCGCCCAAAATGACTGCGAGCACATTACGAGCTGGATTGGCCATGCCCTTCCTTTGTACCGGGGGTTGAGCGCCTTGTCGAAACACTGCGTCCTTTTCACGCGGCGGTGAGCGGACCGTCGTCATGCCCGTCCTGCCGCAGTCGATGACGCGGCCGAGCCGGGGGCGCCGACCGTGTATGTTCGCCGTGTGCGCTCCACCCTCTGCCTAGCCCTTTTAATCCTGGCCACTGCCTGCCGACGCGGCAACGGCGAGCCCACCCTCGAAGGGCCGCCCGTGCGTGTGACCCGCTTTGCCAAGCGCCCGGTCATCGACGGCAGGCTCGACGAGGCTATTTGGAAATCCGCGACGGTGCTGGGGCCCTTCGTCGACACGTTCAACGGTCGCGTTATGCGCTCCCACCCGGTGGCCGCCACGGCCCGCATCGGCTGGGACGAGGAACGGCTCTACCTTGGCTTCGTGGTGGCCGACGGCAAGCCGGAGGCGCCCTTTCGCCGCGATGACGTCGATCCGCACCTGTGGGGCAGCGCCTCGGCCGTGGAGATTATGCTTCAGCCCGGCGATCCGGGGGACAACCGCGACTACTACGAAATCCAGGTCGACACCGCGGGGGCCATCTTCGACACGCACTGGGACGACTACATGAGCCCCCTTCAAGGCGGTGCCGCCGATCGCGTGTTTGGGCACCAGGACTGGAGCTGTGGCGCCGAGCGCGCGGCCACCGTGGATCCGGGGCATTCGTACACCATCGAGGTGGCGCTGCCCTGGCGCTCGCTGGCCCCGGCTCGCACGTCCGTCCCGCCGCGCCCCGGCGACGTCTGGCGCCTCAACCTGTACAGCTTCCGCGACGGCCAGCGTCTGGCACTGGGATGGTCGCCCATCCGCGGCCAGGGCAACTTCCACCGCAGCTCGCGTTTCGGCCGCGTGCGCTTCGAGTGAGCGCTGACCGGAGCCGAATTGGTGTCCCGCGCACTTCTCCGACGTGTTGTCGCGCGGGCTGCCCAGTGCATGGTCGCCGCGTAGACATGGGCCATGAGCTATGCCGGATTGCCAGACATCCTCCTGTCTCGCCTACGCCAGCGCGGACCGGAAACACGGATTGCGGTCGTGGGGGCCTCGAACGATCCGAACAAGTACGGGAACATCATCGTGCGCGACCTGCATGGGCGTGGATACACCGTGTTGCCGGTCAATCCGCGTGAGCGCGAGATCGCGGGGCTGCGGGTCTACCCCACGGTGGCGGATGTGCCCGACCCCGTGCACATCGTGGATTTCGTGACCCCGCCGCACATCACCGAGCAGGTCCTCGGCCAACTCGATCCGGCCAAGGCCGAGGTGGTGTTCCTGCAGAACGGGAGCTGGGAGCAGGCGACGCTGAACCTGGCCCGGGGACGATTCCCTGTCGTGGTTCATGACTCCTGCATTATGGTCCTGGCCCGCACGGCGTGAATTCAGGCCCGTGGAAAACCCTCGCGGATGATTCGGCTCAAGTGGACCGGCGAGAGGGTGGGGCGGCGTCGCTGTTCGTCGGAGATGATTTGCGCGAAGGTGAGCCCCGTGATCTCACGACCCGTGCACAAGTCCACGACCTCTATCTCGGTGCCGTTGCGGACCAGGCTCGCTATGCCGGCCAGGGTTACGCTGCGGCTCGCCTCGATGTCGTAGAACCGGCGGTTGGCGTAGCGCTTAATGATGTGAGGGGTGTTCCGGTCGGGGCATCCGTTGTCATTCATGGGGCCTCCTGTGTGGCCGGCTTCCTGCCGACCACACGCAGCCTGCACGGCCCCTGTTTCTGCTCTCTTGCGCGAACGTAAAGGTATGTTGCTGGCAAGTTCAACCTGGCGAAGAGCCTGCCACCTCCCGCGGCCTTGTCTTCACGGGGAGGGATGCGCAGGCTGGCTCAGCCGTAGCGGCTTGCCGCATTTACGACAATTGCCGGGCTTGTCCGAGCGCACGTCCGGATCCGTCGGGCAAACGTAGCCACCCTCGGCCGCGCCCAGGAACTGGGCTGGATCGGCGGCGAAGCGATCTCGGCAGCCCGGGCCACAGAACACGTAGTCGCTTCCGCCGAACGTGTGGCGATAGCGACTCGTCGACGCGACCTTCATGCCACACACCAGATCGATCATCGTGACGCCCGCCCCCTGCATCCCCTTGGCCATTATTTGCTCCTTTCCTCGGTCTCACGCGGCCTGCACCCAGGCCACCGCTTGGTCGAGTTGCTCGTACCCGAAATGCTTCACGGGGGTGCCGACCAGCTTTCCCAGACCGCCGGCCACGTCGGCCAGCCGGCTATCCGTAGCCAGCGCCAGCCGTCGCGCGTCTCGACGGTGGTCGCGAACAAACTGCATGTGCCGGAAGAGACTGCCCGGGTTCTCCCAGCCCGGCGGGAACGAGCGCGTGTGCACGACCACGCCGCGCAGAGTGCCGTGTTCCGAAATCCAGGGATCGATGGTGGTTGACAGCGCCTCGAAGTCCTCACGGCGCAGGTGACGATCCGGTTCGATGAGCAGGACGCCCTCGGGAAGCAGTCTGTGCGGCACGACCTTCTCGGGCGCTGTCGTCAACCAAGTGAGCGCCGATTCCCTCTCCGCGTCCTCGAAGGTCCGCACCGGGCAGGGCAGGGTGGGCGCAAAAAGACGGGCGGCGTCGCGAATCCACGCCACGTTGGTGACCACCGCGCAGCGTTCGAAGACACTCAGATACTCCCAACCCACGCGCGCGTCTGCCCACGCCGCCGCCGAGGTGAAGCGCACGAACTCGGGCCCGATCTGGTACAGCAGGCGCACCCGCCTCCCCGCGTGCCGCGCCTCCGCGAGAAGGGGCTGGACCACCTGGCCGTAGTCGCTCTGGGTGATCACGCCGCTCGCCCGCAGGCCGTCGACTCCGGGTGGCATATCGTGCAGCCGTTCAATCATCATTGCCTCCTTCAGGGGACAAGTGATTGTGGGCGCCGGCCAGGCGGGATGCAGCCCTCAGGCCGCTCGACGCGCGACGGTCGAGAGACTGGCGCACGGCTCGGGGATGGCGGGGACCGAGCGCTGCGCTCGTTGCGCGGGCTCCTCGATGTGACCACCACATTTTGCGCGGAAGGCGCCGCTCGCTCACCTGGAGCCGTCGCTGCCTCGTCGCCGCGAGCGCACTTCGTCAGAACAACGTCATTCCCACGCTGAGGGTCAGGGCGCTCCAATTCGAGCAGCACAGACGGGCCGTCGTCCCGGCGGCCTCCAGGTTGAGGGCCAGGTGTGAGCCCACCGGGATGTCCAGGCCGGCCGCTGCCACGGCCGCGGCGTAGGTGCCCGCATCGGGACTGTCGTGTCCCACGAAGGCCGCCCCTCCGGCTCCTCGCAAATAGAAGAACGGAAGCAGAAACCACTGCAGGCCCGCCGTGGCGGTGCCGAGCGGGCCGGCGGTGGGGCGACACTCGGGGGACGGGGCTGCACCCGCGTACTCGCCGGTGAGCATGAGGCCGTCGACCAAGCGCAGGCCCAGTCGCGCGCCGTAGGCGAAGGCTGTGTTTCGCTCGCCGCTGACCGTGTCCTCGCCGGTGCGTGAGCCCAGGGACAGGGTCAGGCTGACCGGGTGTTGGCCGGGGCCGGTCAAGCTGGCCGGAGGGGGAGGGGGCGGAGGTGCCACCCAAACCGCGGGGGGTGGGGGTGAGGGCGCCACCATAACCACAGGCGGGGGCGGCGGGGGGGCCACATGGACGACCGGCGCGGGTGGGGGCGGCGGCGGGAACCAGAAGTGATGGTACCCGTGCGCCAGTGAGGTCGTGTGAATCAGAGCCACAGCCAGTGTGCCAAGTGTGAGCATGGGATTGAGCCTTTCCCGGGGCCATCTCGCCCGAAATGCGGGACTGCCCACCTGCTCATCAAGAACGGTGCCAGAGTGGCTGCGCCTGGGGCGGCTACTTCACGTGCTTGGCGGCGAGGAAAGGCTTGTAGGCCATGTCCGTCCTCATGATGTGGTTGACCAACCAATCGCGTAGGAAGCGCATGGTCTCGATGCTCGCCTTGATGCGGCCCGCGCCCAAGCCCTCTTTCAGCTCAAGGACGTTTGCCGTTAGGAGATCGTGCTCCTTCTTGTGCGCGGCAAAATCGGGATAGCCGAGCCGCCGCAGCAACTGCTCCTCATTGCGAAAATGCGTCTGCGTGTAGTCGATGAGCTTGCTCAGCACGCTGGTCAGCGTGCCCGCGGCCTGGCCGGCCAGCATGCTGTCGTGAAACGCGTTGATGGCGTCGACCAGCCCGCGATGCTCGCGATCGATCTGTTCGACGCCGATGCTCATCTGTGGGGTCCAGGCAAACAGGGCCATGCTTCTTCCTTCCGATGCGGCTCGTGACCGTTCTCACCATGGGAACCGACGATTTCGTCGCTGCCCGAGAGTCTCGGCACCCCGCGATGCGGACTTGAAGGAAGCCAGCGTGGCCTGGCGCGCTCAGTAGGGCACTTTGCTTCGCAGCTGCGCGTAGATGGTGAATGGCTGCGTGGCCGCGTCGACGGCAATCTGCTGGCGGGGCAGCAGGTGGGGGCCGGCCAGCTCGTCGTAGAAGCGCGCATCATCGAAGCCCACGCCCGCGGCATCCAGGCGCGTGGCCGCGTAGTACAAGGCACGCGGCCGGGCCCAGAAGAGGGCCCCTAGGCACATGGGACAGGGCTCGCAACTGGCGTACACGTCGCAGTCGTCGAGCCGAAAGGATCGCAGTTTCTGACAGGCCGCGCGGATGGCCTGCACCTCCGCGTGGGCCGTGGGATCGTTGTGGGCCACCACGCAATTGGAGGCCTGGGCGATCACCTCACCGTCTTTGACCACGACCGCGCCGAAAGGCCCGCCGCGGCCCGCCTGACACCCCTCGATGGCGCACGCGATGGCCAGGCGGAGGAACCGTTCCTTCTCTTGCTGATTCGGCATCGGCTCACATGGTGGCGCGGAAGTGCAGGCGCGTCTACGGACGAGGCATCAGCCCGGGCGCCCAGCGTCGCTGGGTATCCCGATAGCACGCTCAGGCTACCAAACGAACTGGCAGCTCGTAAACCGTCGCGGGATGGGGCAAATCAGGGCGCTCGCTGAGAGGCCACGATGCACAAGCCAACCATCTTCGCGCTCGATTTCGGGACCACGAACTCTCTGCTCGCCGCTGCCGCGCCAGGGCGCACCTTCGATCCGGTGGCCCTCGATCCCTTGGCGGCGGATCCGACCATCCTGCGCACGGCCCTGCATTTCACGACGGCTGATGACGTGGTTTGTGGGCAGGCCGCCCTGCGGCGCTACGTGGATTCGGGGCTGCGCGGCCGTCTCCTGCGCTCTATCAAGCGCCACCTGTCCTCGGCGGCCTTCGAGGCGACCCGCATAGGCGGCACGCGTGTGACCATCGAGGAGATCACGGCGGCTTTTCTGCGACCCATGCGCCTCGCGGCTTGCCAAAGCCTCGACGCGGACGTTGATCGCGTGCTGCTGGGGAGGCCAGCTCGCTTTTCTGCGCATGGCGAGGAGGACGCGCTGGCCGAGGCGCGCCTGGGACGCGCGGCTCGCCTGGCGGGCTTTCGCGAGGTGTGGTTCTGCTACGAGCCCGTGGCGGCGGCGTACGACTTCGCGGGTCGCTTCGAACGCGCGCGCACCGTGCTCATCGCCGACCTGGGCGGCGGTACGTCGGACTTCACCGTGGTGCGCATGCGGCCCGATGCGTTCTCCGCCGATGACGTTCTGGCCGTGGGTGGCGTGGCTGAGGCAGGTGATGCCCTGGACGGCGCCCTGGTGCGAGCCGAGGTCGCGCCGCTGCTCGGCTCGCGCGCGCCGTATCGCGTCCCGTCGGGCAGCAACGCGGTCACCATGCCGGGCGACCTGATTCGCCTGCTGTGTTCGCCGGCGCGCCTCACCCTGGCCGAGGAGCGCTACGTCCTCGAATCGCTGGACACCATCCGGCGCGGCCTGCTCGACGAGGCGGATGCTCACCTTCTCAGCCGCTACACGACGCTGATTTCGGACGCGGTCGGCTACCAATTCTACGAAGCCGTGGAGTCGGCCAAGGTGCGACTCTCGAGTGCCGATGCGACCCTTCTCGGCTTCGATTATCCGGGAATCGAGCTGGCCCACACCATCACGCGCGCTCGCTTCGACGAGGCCGTGAGGCTGCCCCTGGAAGCCATCCTCGATGCGCTCGACAGGACCTTGGCCTCGGCGGGGCTGGGCCCCTCGGACATCGAGATCGCCTGCCTGACCGGCGGGACCTCACTCGTGCCGCTCGTCGAGGCGACGCTTCGGTCGCGGCTGAGTGGGGCGCAGGTCGTACGTCTGCGCAGCCACCATTCGGTGGTGCAGGGACTGGCCCGTTGTGCACGGTCCCTAGAGGAAGGGACCGGCGCCGCGGGTGTGGTTCGTCACGCCGAGTGTCCGCCACCCGTGGCGGCCAGCCCGCCGTCGGGAATACCCATCGGCTTCAAGCGCCGTCGGCAGTGATGCGCGATCACCTGAACAGGTGCATGGATTCATCCTTGGCCAGGCGCAGTTGTGGCCAGAGCTCGTCCAGATCCTTGGCGCTGTAGCCGGCGATGTCGCATTCGCTGGTGGCGGCCAGGCGGGTGCTTTGCTCCGAGTCGGGCAACTCGTCGGCGCCCAGCAGGCGATCCATGCGCACGGCCAGGCGAATCAACGCCACGAGCAGGGCGACTTCGCCGCCCATCGCTTGGGCACGTACAGGCTGGTGGTGCAGGGCCACGGCCTGCGGGATGGGATCGGGCAGACCCCACTTCTTGAGGATGTGCGCCCCGAGGACCGCGTGGTCGTAGCCCAACTCGGCACGCTCGCGGAGATGAACCGTATCGGCCTCGCCGAGATCGTGGCCGTGGATTTTGACGTAGGCGTTCTTCTCGGCCTGTAGCAGCAGCAGTTTGCCGAAGTCGTGCAGCAGGCCGACGATGTAGCTGCCTGCCGAGGTGTTGGATTTGCGCAGGGCCAGGGTGCGCACGATGGCCCCGGTCGCCGCGCAGTGGTCGCGCACGGTGCGGCCCACGCCCGTCAGGTCGTTGAACGTCGACATCAATGAAATCGAGGCCGCCACCTCACCCAGGGTGCGCGAACCCAGGACCATGATGGCCTGGCGAATGGTGCAGCAGGGCTGACGAGGGGCGAAGGCGGCCGAATTGGCCATGCGCAGGATCTTGGTGGCCAGGGCAAGATCCTGTTCCATGATTTCCTGCAGACGTCCGACCTCGAAGTCAGGATCGGCCACGTATTCCAGAACCCGTCTGGCCACGTCCGAGAAGGGGCGCAATCCCTCCAGATCGGCCAGCTTGGCCGCGAAGCTCTCGGCGGCTTGCGCGTCGGTGGCTTGGGGATCGTCCTCGCCGAACCAGAGTTCCTCGAGAATGGATTCGGAGAGCTTGGACGTCTTGCCCGATGGGTTCATGGCTGCCTCTTTCGCACCAGGGTTACGCGGAAAGATCGGCTTTTGGCCCGGTGAGCTTAAGCGCCGTTCTGCCGTGGTGAACACGTCGCGTCCAAGGGGCTCCCGATGATGTTAAGGCGGCGGTGCGGCAGGGGTGGCGGCGCGGCGGAAGAGCAGAAGACCGCCGCTGGCCTGCTCGAACGCGCACGCGCGAGCCGGTGGGCTTTCCCTCCCCGGGGACTGTCCGTGTTCCCCAGGTAACTTCCTTCACAGAGTCGGAGTCACACATGAAGTTGAGTCGCCTACTGCCGGTGGTCCTTTGCCTTGCCCAAGCTGCGTGCGCCGGCGGGGGAGGTTCGTCAGACAAGAACGGGGGCAACGGTGGTTCGAGCAGCTCATCGGGATCGTCGTCGAGCAGCTCGTCCTCGGGCAGCTCGTCGTCGGGCAGCTCGTCCTCGGGTTCCTCATCCAGTAGTTCGTCGAGCGGTTCGTCATCCAGTGGCTCGTCGAGCGGCTCATCGGGATCGTCGTCGAGCGGCTCGTCGTCGGGCAGCTCGTCCTCGAGCAGCTCGTCCTCGGGCAGCGAACCGGTCGGTCCGGGCAGCTACGCCTTGCCCCCGCCCAGTGAGTGTTCCAACCAGTTCGCGGTACAGGGCTGCAAGACGGGCGACGTCAACAGCACGTGCGGCGGAAAGTGCTCAAACGACTACGGCCCCGCCGGAAAGAACGCCTGCGAGGGCGACAAGCCGGGCGTGCCCATCCAGTACACCTGCCCGCGCTACATGCTCTTCGCGGACGAGATGATGCAGGCCGCTGTCGACGACGGTTACGGGGAAAAGCTCAACTACGCGGTGGTGGGTCACGATCAGGACTCCGAGGATCTGGATAAGGGGCTCTCGGATGCGTGCTGTCAGTGCTACCAGTTGGTCTTCGACGCTCCGACGTATCTGACCGGCTCTACCATCACGCCCCCCAAGCCCCTCATCGTCCAAAGCATCAACACCGCGGCCTCGGGTGGGAAGGGCTTCGACGTGTTCATGGGGGCGGGCGGCATGGGCGCCTTCAACGCGTGCGCCGCCGTGAAGGACAAGGCCTTGAGCCAGGCCGACAGCCCGCCCATGTACACCGGCTATCCCGCCGTGGGCCAAGCCTTCAGCGGCGGTGTGAAGCCCGGGCCCGACAGCCTGAAATGCGACAGCAACGGCAAGCTGAGCGACGAGCTGATCTCGGCCACTAGCTGCCAGGACAAGGTCACCGAGGCCTGCAACCAGATCACGGCCAAGAACAGCACGGTGCAGGAGACCACACGTAAATCGTGCATCCAGGCCAACCAAGCCTCGTCGTACTACCACGAGAACTGGAACGTCTACGCCAAGCGCGTGAACTGCCCCGAGCACCTGACCCAGGTCACGGGTTGCAAGCTGGCCAAGGACAGCAAGGTTGGCGATCCCGAGCCCAACGTGCAGACCGCGTCGCAGGCGGCAGCCGCGGGTTTTGCGAGTGGCCGGCACACCACCACCATGCAGGACTGCTGCATGGCGACCTGCCAGTGGAAGAACCACGTGAATGGCACGACGGTGGACGGCTACAACTCGTTCTACTCGTGCCTGGAGGACGGCACGGTCCTCTCGAAGGAGTAGGGCCGGCCTTTGCGCGTGAAGGGCGCTCCGGGCGGGGCGCCCTTCGCGGGGTGGATTGGCTGGCTCCGACGGGACATGATGGGCGTATCCTTCGACGCCCACCATCAACCCGGGAGTTCCTGTGTCCTCACTCATCACCTCTCTGACCGCGGTCTGTCTCGCCGGCATGCCTCACCTTGCGCCCGCCCAGGAGGCGGCTGCCCCCGCGGAGCGGGCCCGCGTCCCCGAGAAGTACAAATGGAGATTGGGCGATCTCTTCGAGAGCGACGAGGCGTGGGTCGAGGCCAAGGCTGCCCTGGCCAAGAAGGTGGCGCGCTTCGAGCGACACAAGGGACAGCTCGGTAAGGGCTCGCGCCAGATCGCGGACGCGCTCTCGGAGATGGGGCGCCTGAGCGAGGCCTTGGAGCGCGTGGCGGTCTACGCGCACGCGCGCAACGACGAGGACACGCGCGCGCCCAAGCCTCGGGCCATGCGCGCCGAGGCGGACAGTCTGGCCGTGCAGTTCGGCACCGCCACGTCGTGGGTGCGGCCCGAGTTGCTGGCCCTGCCGCCGGCCAAGATCCGCACGGCCTTGGCCAAGGAGCGCCGCCTGCGCGAGTGGGCCTTCTTCCTCAAGGACGTGCTGCGCTGGAAGCCGCACACCTTGCCGGCCGCCGAGGAGCGCATCGTAGCCATGAGCGGCGACTTGGCGCAGGCGCCCGCGACCATCTACGGCGTGCTGAAGGATGCGGACTTGCCGTATCCGACGGTGAAGCTGTCGACGGGCGAGCCGGTGCGGCTGGACCCGGCCGGCTATTCACGTTCGCGTACTTCCTCGGTGCGCGCCGATCGCCTCAAGGTCTTCGAGGCGTTCTTCACGGCGCTCAAGGGCTTCGAGCGCACCGCGGGAGCCATGCTCTACAACCAGATCAAGGCCCATGTCTTTGACAAGGACGTGCACAAGTTCGATTCCACGCTGCAGGCGGCGCTGTTTCGCGACGACGTGCCCGTCTCGCTGTACCGCCAGCTCATCGCCGACGTGAACGCGAATCTGCCGACGCTGCACCGCTATCTGGCCCTGCGCCAGCGCATCCTGGGCCTGCGCCAACTCGGCTACGAGGATCTGTACGCGCCCTTGGTGGCGCAGGTCGAACGGAAGTTCACCGTGGACGAGGCCACGGCCATGACCCTGGCGGCGGTGGCGCCGTTGGGCCCCGACTACCAGCGGAAGCTGGCGGAGGGCTTCAAGTCGGGCTGGACGGACTTCTTGCCCAGCACGGGCAAGCGCGCCGGCGCGTATTCGACGGGTGCCTACGGCGTGCATCCCTTTCAGCTCCTCAACTTCAACGGCCAGTGGGACGACGTCTCCACGCTGGCGCACGAGTCGGGCCACTCCATGCACACCTTGCTCAGCATGGAGGAGCAGCCGTACGCGACGGCCAGCTACGCCATCTTTGTGGCCGAGGTCGCATCCACGCTCAACGAGAACCTGCTCTTCCAAAAGTCGCTGGCCGAGGCGCACACCGGCGAGGAGCGCTTGGCGCTGCTCGGAGAACGGGTGGAGAGCCTGCGCACCACGCTGTTCCGGCAGACCATGTTTGCCGAATTCGAACTGGCCATTCACGAGCGCGTGGAGAAAGGCGAGGCGTTGACCGGCGAGGCGCTGAGCGCGGCCTACCTGGAGCTGGTGCGGCGCTACTACGGCCACGACAAGGGCGTGTGCAACGTGGCCGAGCTGTACGGCGACGAGTGGGTCTTCGTGCCGCATTTCTACTACGGCTATTACGTGTACCAGTATGCCACCAGCGTGGTGGCCTCCAGCGCCTTCGCGCGCGCCATCGCGGACGACCAGGCCCGCGGCAGCACGGCCGCGCGCGATCGCTACCTGGCCATGCTCGCCGCCGGTGGCTCGGACTATCCCGCCGAGTTGTTGAAAAAGGCCGGCGTGGACCTGACCACGCCCGCGCCCTTCAAGGCCGCCATCGAAGAGATGTCATCGCTGATGACTCAGATGGAGGCGTTGTTGCCCGCGGCCAAGAAGGCCAAGTCGGACAAGAACAAGCGGTAAGGCTCAATCAGCGCACGATCACCGTGGCCTGCATGCCCAGGACCTGGAAGGGCAGGGACATGTAGTTGATGGTGCCCGGGCTGGTGAAGGTGAAGCTGAAGGTGCCGCGAAAACCTAGTGATCCGCTGTCGAATCTCAGCGGAGCATTCGGTTCCGTGGTCACCGTGTGGGTCTGCATGCCGGCGTTGGTCCACGTCACGGTGGTGCCCGCGGAGATGACGATGCACGCCGGGCTGAAGCTGAAGTCCCGCGCCGTTACGGCGTTGCTGGCCACCGGCGTTCCGCCGTAGGGGCACGGCACGCCGACTTCGGCCGTGCTCGCGTCAGTGAAGTACGAGTTGGAACCGCACCCCGCGGCGGCGGTCGCGTCGAGCGCGCAGGCGAAAAGCACCTTTCGCAGTCGTGCTTTCATCACCACCCCTCTCTGTGCGAAGGCGCTGGCGTGTTGTCTTGGATGAGCGCGACGGGCCCTCTGTTCCCCGAGGGTTATCCTTGGTTTGGACGGTGTCCTTTCGTGTTGTGGCTGATGCTGAACGAGGATCGAGCCGCGGGGCCTCGCTTCGTCGGAACCGGGACGGTGGAGTATCGGGCTACGCACCCTCTGCAGGTGGTGGTGGGGACGAGCAACGAGTTGCGCGTGGTGGCCGACGAGAACAAGCGCGGCTTGACCCTGACCGCGCGTGTCGTCGTGACGTCGTTCTGCAGCGGCAACGCGGATCGCGATGCCCAAATCGCCGAGGCCATGGACGCCGTGCGCCATCCGGTCATCACGGTCCACGCCGTTCTGCCCAAGGCCCTGATGCCAGGGCCGGGAGAGGTTTCTCGCCTGGGCGTGCTGGCCCAGGTGGAAGCCCACGGCGTGACCGTCGCCCATCCCATTCGGCTGACCCTGGACTTCACCGATCCCCATCAACCCGCGGCGGCGTTCGAATTGCGCGAGAGCCTGAGGGCGCACCACATCCGGGCACCCCGCATTCTGCTCATGCGCGTGCGTGACGAGTTGGCCATCTGGGGTCGGGTCCAACTGCAGCAGCTCCCGGCTGGCTAGCCTGCACAGGCTCCGCTACACTGCCGCGCCAGCGTGACCGGCAGACCGAAAGCATTCCTGTCCTGGAGCAGCGGCAAGGACAGCGCGTGGGCGCTGCACGTCCTGCGAGAAAGGGCGGAGGTCGAGGTGGTGGCCTTGCTGACGACCGTCAATCAGGCCTTCGATCGAGTGGCCATGCATGGGGTGCGCGCCGAAGTCCTGCGGGCCCAGGCGCGGGCCGCGGGCCTGCCGCTGTGGGAGGTCCCCCTTCCCTGGCCGTGCGACAACGAGGCGTACGAGGCGGCCATGAGCGCGGCCCTGCAACGCGCGCGACAGGCCGGGGTCACCGTGGCCGCGTTCGGGGATCTTTTCTTGGAGGATGTGCGCCGCTACCGCGAGGAGCGCCTGCGTGGCACGGGCATCGCGCCGCTTTTTCCTATCTGGGGCATTCCCACCGACGTCCTGGCCAGCCAGATGGTGCAGGCCGGGCTGCGCGCCCGCCTGACGTGCATCGATCCGCGCCAATTGCCGCGCCACTTCGCGGGGCGCGATTTCGACGCTGCCCTGCTGGCCGATCTGCCGCCGGGGGTGGATCCCTGTGGCGAGCGGGGCGAGTTTCATTCCCTGGCCTACGCGGGTCCCATGTTCGAGCGGCCGCTGCACGTGCAAACCGGCGAGGTGGTCGAGCGTGACGGTTTCGTCTTCGCGGATGTGCACCTGGGAGACGAGCCGTGCACCTGAGAGATTTGGGCCGCTGGAGGCATGCGCACACCTTTGGGACCGACCAGGCGCGCGTGGGCGAGCGGCGCACGCGCTGGGTGGTGGCGCTCACCGTGATGATGATGATCGTCGAGATCAGCGCGGGCCTCATATTCGGGTCCATGGCGCTGTTGGCTGACGGCTGGCACATGGGCACGCACGCGGCCGCGCTCAGCATCGCGATCTTCGCCTATGCGTACGCGCGTCGGCACGCGGCCGATCCGCGTTACAGCTTCGGCACCGGCAAGGTGGGGGCGTTGGCGGGCTTCGGCAGCGCGGTCGGTCTGGCCGTGGTGGCCCTGCTGGTCGTGGGCGAGAGCCTGTCGCGCCTGGCCTCGCCGGTGCGCATCCGTTTCAACGAGGCCATCGGCGTGGCCGTGGTGGGCCTGCTGGTCAACCTGGTCAGTGCCCTGCTGTTGGGCGAGCACGAACACCACGCCGAGCACGAACACCACGCGGACCATCATCACGAGGAGGTGCACCACCACGATCACAATCTGCGCGGCGCCTATCTTCACGTGTTGGCCGACGCGTTGACCTCGGTGTTGGCCATCGTGGCTCTGCTGGCGGGCAAGGCCCTGGGCTGGATGTGGATGGATCCGGTGATGGGCCTCGTGGGCGCGGTGGTGATCGCCCGCTGGTCGGTGGGCCTGCTGCGCGAAACCAGCGCGGTTCTCCTGGACGCCGAGGTGCCCGAGGATCGCACGCGGCGGATCCGTGAGTTGATCGAGGCGCATGACGACAACCGGGTGGCCGACTTGCACGTGTGGCGCGTCGGGCCGCAGCATTTGGCCGCCATCGTCTCCGTGGTGACCACCCGGCCGCGCGAGCCCGGCCACTACAAGGAGCTGCTGGCCTGCCAATGCGATCTGGTCCACCTGACCGTCGAGGTGCAGGCCTGCCGGGACAGAGTCGCCTAGGAGCGTGGATGCCGGTCATGCGAAGCGGCACGGGCCCATTGGCTGGCGCCGACGGCCCCGTTCGGCATGTCGGGACGCGGGGGGACAAGACAGGCTTCTCTGACCTCGGCTGACGATGCCAGAATGGCCGCATGCGCCTCCATGCGGCACCGGCCCTCGTGCTTCTGGCCGCCTCGGGCTTGGGATGTCAGGCCACGCCCACGCACCTGGAGGTCGATGCTGGCTTGCCCGAAGCGGCCCAGATCCAGTGGCTGAGCTACGACCTGGAGACGCGCCTAGCCGCCGGTGGCCTGCCCGAGGAACTCGTCGACCGTCAGACCATCGCCCTGGATAGGGAGCGCCATCTGCTCCTCTCGGGCCGGACGGGCACGATACGCCTGGAACGGCTCACCCGTTCCGGGGACCAGTTGGCGAGTGAATCGTTCGCGACCAGTACCCTGTGCGACGACTTCCGTACGGGCGCTCAGCTACAGTACGCGCGCTTCTCGCTGTGGCCGGTGGGCGATGGCTTGGAGGGCAGCGCCCAACTCCGTCTGCTCTCGTCGGCCGAGGGCGTGTGGGCCACCTCGCTCATGCAGGCTCGTCTGCGCGCCGTGCCCGACGTGACGCCGCCCCGGCTGGCCTTCTGGGGCAACGGTCATCCCATGGACGGGATCCGCCTCACTGCCAGCGAAGTGCTGCGTGCCCCGGCCGCGCTGGAGGTGGCCACGCCGGGCCTGCCGCCCACCACCCTGCAGAGCCAGCCCGGTGCCCATGGATTCGGGGGCGGCGAGGAACCCGATTTGGCGTTGCGCTTCGGCGCCGTATACAGCATTCGCCCCTTGGGCGAGTTGGCGGATTTGGCGGGCCACCCTGTCGAGGACTTGCCGACCTACACGACCGCGGCCGATCCCGGTTTCTTCGCCCAGGACGGCTTCGAAGGACCGCTGCACGCCTTTGTGCAGACGGCGAGACCGAGCGACGCCGATGGGGCGGAGCTCGCCATGTTGGAGGTCGTGCAGGGGAGCGACGTGCCCGCGCCCGCGGGCGCGCGAGCCTTGTTGCTACGGCCGTGGTTCTTGCCGCTGCCGCCGAGAACGGAGTGTGGGCAGCAGCGCTTCACGGCTCGGCTGCATGTCCCGGCAGGCGCCACCCAGGTCACGGCCAGTATGCGCGTCGTCCTAGCCAACGCCTACGACGTGTCCGCTGTATCCTTGGCCTTGGCGGCGCCCGGACACACGGTGGCATCTGTTTCCGTGGGTCCGCCCGAATCCAAGATCGTCAATTGCGGCGAGCTTTCGTTCTACCGCTGCGGCGACGTGTTCACCTGGTCCAGTCCACTGCCGCCCGGGACCACGGACGAGGTCCTCTTCGATTTGCGCGCCGATTGCCACAGCCACGGGCTGGTCGTCGACGATCTGCGGGTCCAGTGATGAGTCGCACTCTCTGGCTCCTATCCGTGCTGCTGACCGGTTGCTTGCCTTTGGGCTCTGAGCCCGCGGGCCGCCACGTGGTGCACGATCGCACGCTCAGCTCCGTGCTCTTCGCGCCCTCGCAGAGTGCGGGGACGCCGGCCCATTTGCTCGTCTTCGGGCAAGTGCGCGAGAGCCTGGTTTTCGAGTACGGCATGGCGGATCTGTATGTCGCGCCGCCAGATGCCCCCGCCGGCCCGGCCCGCGGCGTAGACGAGTTGACTCTCCTTCTGTCCGATGCCCGGCACCCCGGCCCCTACGATTCGCGCTTCTTCTTCGAGGAGACGGATGCCCGCGGACGCATCGTGGCTCAGCGCGCGGAAACCGATGCGCCCAACCCTGCCGTGTGGCGCGTCGATCCCGCGAGCGCGGCGCGCGAATGGTTGGGCAGCACCTTCCCGGGCGATCCTTTGGTTTGGCGTGACAAGCAAATCACCCTGTCACCCAAACGCGAACGTGTCGTGGTGGCGCGCCCTGGGGCGGGGTGGGCCCTCTACGAAGCAGACGGCGATTCCGTCGAGGTCCCCAGCGCCGACGAGGGCAGCGCCGGATTCGTGGACGAGGACTTCTTCTACACCGTTGACGATTGGTCCGATTCTCCATCGGGCGAGGCCTACGTGTCCCATTCCATCCGCGTGCTGCCGCCCCAAGGGCGTCCCGAGCTCGTGGCCACCAACGTGCGTATGCAGGAGGGCTTCTCGACCTCGAGGGGACCTCGCCTGGTCGCGATCGGCGAGCGGCGTGCCGGTATTTCGTCCACCCCGGATCGCGCGCTGTTGCTGGATCCCACCGCGGGCGAGGCGCAAGCCATCTCCTTCGCGCCGTTGCGCGACACTTGGCTGGGGCACTCTCCGGACCTGCAGTGGTTGGCCTGGCGGGAGCCGTCGGGCGTGCGCTTCTTCAACTGGATGACCGGTGACGACGTCGTCTCGGCATCGTCGCCCCTCTCCTCCTTGGGCTGGCGTCCCGGTCACGGTGACCTGTGGTTCAGCGCGGGCTCGGTGGGCGACATGCTGGTGTTGGGACCGGACAAGGCGCCCAAGCGCATCTACGCCCGTCCCCACCTCTTCTGGGTCCCCGGGACGACCACCTGGTCGCTGTTCACGCCCAGCGGTCGTCACTGGCTGGTGCGCGACTTCTGCGTCAGCGCGGCGGCCACGTGCGGTCAGGAGGGCGCGGCCTGGAGCGACGAAGCCATTCACGTGGGGTCGGCCGACCAGCCCACGGCATTGCCGACACAAATCGCCGCCAAAGGGGTGACCCTGTATCGCGTCTGGGAGCTGGCCGACGGACGCATCATGGCGGAGGGCTACACGCAGGACGCGGTTCGTTCGGACCTTTACCTCTTCGACCCGCGGAGCCTCGTCACCACGGTCTTTCCGCTCAAAGGGTTCGTGGTCGCCACGGGCCAGGGGCGGGCCCTGGTGTTCGCCAACTGGGAATTGGGGCGCTGGGCGGGGCGGCTGGTCCTTCTCGACCTCGCCACGGGTGAGGAAACCGAGCTGGCCGAGAGCGCCTACGACGCCCGCGTGGATCCGGGTTCGTTTGCGGACGCTCCGCCCGAGGATCGCCTGGCTCCCGGCACACGCGTGGCCTATCTGGTCCGCCACCACATCGATTCGGAGTGGGATGGGCTTTGGGTGGCTCAGCTTCCCTGACGTGCGTTGCGCAATTCTCACGCCTGGCGCGGCCCGTGCCTGGCTCCAGCTCGGATCCGCAAGGGCACTTGGCTAGGAAAACGCGTAGAAAACGAATATCCTCGCGGCGCGAGCAGCCCCGGGCAGGCCGGTGGCGGGCTAACCCTTAGCTTCCAGGAGCATCCACGAAGATGAATCCCTTCGGTCATTTCGACGACAGCAAGCGCGAATACGTGATCACTCGCCCGGACACGCCCCTGCCGTGGCTCAACTACCTGGGCCAGGACGAATTCTTCGGGCTCTGCACGAACACGGCCGGTGGTTACACCTTCTGGAAGGACGCCAAGCTGCGCCGGCTGACCCGCTACCGCTACAACAACGTCCCCTACGACCTGGGCGGCCGCTATCTCTACATCAACGACAACGGCAGCGTGTGGAACCCGGGTTGGAAGCCGGTCAAGGCCAAGCTGGACAAGTACGAGTGCCACCACGGCCTGGGCTACACGCGTATCACCGCCGAGAAGGACGGCCTGGAGGTCGAGGCCCTCTTCTTCGTGCCGCCCGGTGAGAACCTGGAACTGTGGAAGGTCACGGTTCGTAACAAGTCCAAGGTCGCCAAGTCGCCCAAGGTGTTCTCGTTCCAGGAGTTCTGCCTCTTCGAGGCGGCCAACGATATGAACAACCTGCAGCGCACGTACTCCATCGGCGAGGTGGAGATCGACGGCAGCGCCATCTATCACAAGACCGAGTACCGCGAGCGCCGCAACCACTACACGCTGTTCGCCTGCACGCGCCCGGTCGACGGCTACGACACCAGCCGCGACGCCTTCGTGGGTATCCACGAGGGGCTGCACGACCCCAAGGTTCCCTTCGCCGGCCAGTGCACCAACAGCAAGGCCTTTGGTTGGAACCCCATCGGCGCGCAGCAGATCAACCTCAACCTGGCCCCCGGTCAGCAAGAGACCTTCTCGTTCATCCTGGCCTACGTCGAGCAGGGCGAGGAGCCCAAGTTCGAGAAGCGCTTCGTGATGAATAAGAAGGTGGGCAAGGCCATCCTGGCCAAGTACCAGGAGCCCGGCGCCGTGGACGCCGCCTTCGGCAGGCTGAACAAGGTGTGGGACGATCTGCTGTCCAACTTCCAGGCCCAGTGCCCGGACCCCAACGCCAGCCGCATGCTGAACGTGTGGAACCAGTACCAGTGCATGGCCACCTTCAACATGAGCCGCTCGGCGTCCATGTACGAAACCGGCATCGGCCGCGGCATGGGTTTCCGCGACAGCAACCAGGACCTGCTGGGCTTCGTACACATGATCCCGTCGCGCGCTCGCGAGCGCATCCTGGACATCGCGGCCACCCAGCTCACCGACGGCACGTGCTTCCACCAGTACCAGCCGCTGACCAAGAAGGGCAACGCCGAGATCGGCGGCGACTTCTACGACGATCACCTGTGGCTGGTGTTGTCGACCTGCGCGTACATCAAGGAGACGGGGGACACCAGCATCCTGCGGGCCCCGTGCGCCTATGCCGACAACCCCGAGGCCAAGACGGATCTGCTGCACCACCTGGAGACCAGCATCGCGTACACCATGAAGAAGCGCGGCCCGCACGGACTGCCGCTCATCGGTCACGCCGACTGGAACGACTGCCTCAACCTCAACTGCTTCTCCACCGAGCCCAACGAGAGCTTCCAGTGCGCGGGCGACGTCAAGGGCTCGAACGCCGAGAGCGTGATGATCGCGGGCCTCTTCCTCTACGCGAGCCGCGAGATGGCCGCGCTGTACGGCTTCCTGGGCAAGGGCGGCGATGCGACGCGGATGCGCAAGCACTACGACGAGATGCTGAACGTGGTCGAGACGCAGGCCTGGGATGGCGAATGGTACCGCCGCGCCTACCAGGCCGACGGCAAGCCCGTGGGCAGCAAGGAGAACGAGGAAGGCAAGATCTTCATCGAGAGCCAGGGCTGGTGCGTGCTGGGCGGCGCGGGCCAGTCCAACGGCCGCGCCAAGCAGGCGCTGGAGAGCGTGCACAAGCACCTCTACACCAAGAACGGCGTGATGCTGCAGCAGCCGGCCTATTCCGAGTACCACAAGGAGCTGGGCGAAGTGACCAGCTACCCGCCGGGCGTGAAGGAGAACGCGGGCATCTTTTGCCACAACAACACCTGGATCAATCTGGGCTGGTGCCTGCTGGGCGACGGTGACCGCGCGCTGGAGTACTACCTGTCCATCTGTCCGTCGGCCAAGGAAGAGCAGATCGAGACGTATCGCAGCGAGCCCTACGTTTACGCCCAGATGATCGCCGGCAAGGACGCGGTCTGCTTCGGCGAGGCCAAGAATAGCTGGCTGACCGGCACGGCGGCTTGGACCTTCGTCAGCGTGTCGCAAGGCCTGCTCGGGATTCAGCCCGACTTCAAGGGCCTGCGCGTCGATCCCTGTATTCCGAAAGCTTGGAAGGGCTTCACGGTCAGCCGCCGTTTCCGCGGCACCCTGTACCAGATCGAGGTCAAGAACCCCAACCGCGTGTGCAAGGGCGTGAAGAAGATGCTCGTGAACGGCAAAGAAGTGGCCGGCAACGTCATCCCCTTCGAGCCCGGCCACCAGACCGTGAAGGTGGAGATCACGCTGCAGGCCTAGCCGCCGAAAACGAGACGAGCCCCGCCGCGGGCCGGGCAGCGCGGCGCGGGGGGCGGGTCAACCAGGGCGGGGGGCCCGG
>JAEXQJ010000129.1 GCA_023438785.1 Pseudomonadota bacterium | reverse complement strand
GTCCCGAGCCCTCTCTGGCGGACTGCCTGCCGTCGCTAAACGTGGTGGGAGCGGACGGCATGCCCCGGTCGTTCGAGCAGACACCCCTGGCCCGAGCCATGCGCGGCGAGACCGCGCACGGCGACCTGTTGGGCCTGGACTCGCCCACCGGGCGGCGCTGGGTTTCGGTCAGCGCGGACCCGGTCACGGGACCGGATGGCCAGGTCGGTTTGGGCGTGGCCAGCCTGACCGACGTGACCCCCTTGCGGCGGCTGCAGGAAGAGCGGGAGGACCTACTGCGCGTGGTCTCGCATGATCTGCGCACGCCTCTCACATCGATTCTGCTGCAGGCGCAGATGCTGCCGCAGACGTCCGCCATGGACCTGGCGCGGCGGGCGCAGATGATCACCACCAGTGCTCGGCGTCTCAATGCGATGATTCAAGAGTTAGTGGATATGGCGCGCTTGGAAGGTGGACAGGTTCAGCTCCAGCTTTTGCCCCTCGGTCTGGCCCGCTTCGTCGCTGAGCTGCGCGAGCGGCTGGACGGCTCGCTGGACCTGCATCGGGTGGACTGGATGGTCCCCGAGTCGGTGCCGCCCGTGCTCGCCGATCCCGATCGGCTGGAACGCATCCTGGTCAATCTGCTCTCCAATGCCCTCAAATACTCCGCGCCCCACACGCGCGTTCAACTACGGGCGCGGCCCGAGGACGGTCGCGTGCTCATCTCGATCGAGGATCGAGGCCTGGGTATCAGTCCGGAGGACCAGCCCCACCTGTTCCAGCGTTTCTTCCGCTCGCGTTCCGGGCAGCGCGCCGAGGGACTCGGCCTGGGCCTGTACATCACGGCCATGTTGGTGCGTGCCCACGGGGGCAGCATATGGGTGGACAGCCGGCCCGGTCAGGGCAGCACCTTTTACGTCAGCCTGCCGGGCGCCGTGTGAAAGACGGGGACCGACCTGCGCCCCCGATGAGGAACATCAGGAAAAAGGGCTTCGCGTCCTCGCGCCATCAGTTTTCTGACGAGCGGCGCGCGGCTCTCCCCGGGGAAGCGGCGTCTTCTGTCGTGCAGGCGGCTCGGCATCGACCTTGCATTGTGGCCGGTCCAACAAAGGAGCTTCGACATGCCCGACCAGAAACGCTTCTCCCGAACCATCCTTCTCTCGGTATCCGTCGGCCTGCTCGCCGGCCTGAGCAGCCTCCCAGCGCAAGCCACCGTGTGCAAGAGCGCCTCGGACTGCGGCGCCGGCTCTGTATGCGTCGGCGCGATGTCCGGCGCGGGCGGTGCCACGGGCATTGGTGTCGGCACGGGCACAGCCAGCAGCCCGGGTGCGGGCGCCGCGAGCGGTACCGGTTTCGCGACGGGTGGGACTCCAGCAGCAGGGGGGGCGGCGAGCGGCGCGGGCGGCGCGGCCGGATCCGCACCTGCCACCGATATCGCGCCGATGCCCACGCCCGACACCAACGTGGTCGGCTATTGCCAGGCTCTGCCCAAAGTTTGCACGAGCAACTCGGACTGTGACGCTGACTTCCAATGCGTGAAGAGCATCTCCGTGCAGCCCTGTGTGACCGACGGCGGGCCCGCCGCGGGGGGCAGGGGCGGCAGCTCGGGCGGGGGCGGCGCCTTGTCGACTGGCGGAAGCATGACGGGCGGTGCCGCGGGCACCGGAGTCGCGATCAAGGGCGAGGGCGCGAGCAGCGGCTCGGCCGCCGAGGCGGACCCCATCGCCGTGCCGCCTGATGGCTCCACCAAGTGCGACACCACCCCCGTGGAGAGCGAGACCGGATACTGCCAGCCCGCGCTGCGCACCTGTACAGCGCCTTCCCAGTGCCCCGCGCCGCTGAGCTGCACCGCCAGCACCTGCACGGGTGCCGAGTGCCCGTCGTATTGCACGTTCACGCCCGTGACCTGCACGGCAGACACCGACTGTGCGGACCCCAACACCGAGTGTGCCACCGTGAGCAAGACCAGCACGTGCACCGCGACTGGAGGCTGCAGCCGTGACGGCGTCTGCTCCTCAACCCCGCCCGAGTGTGTCACCTCGGAGACCAAGCAGTGCATGCCCAAGCGCATCGATTGCTCGGCCGGCCAGGCCTGCCCCAGTGGTTGGTCGTGCTACGACTCCAGCGATCACGCCCTCGCGGCTCCGTCGTGGTGGGGCGTGACCGAGGCCATCAAGGTCTGCATGCCCGACGGCCTCATCCTGGTCATCGACGGCCATGCCAACGGTTCCATCTACTTCTCGGGTGGCGCGTACTACGGTACCGGAAAAGATGGGGACCTCGCCCAGGGCGACAACGGCTCCGGCACGGGCGGCAGCTCCGCGGGCGGCCCGACCCACAACGGCACGGGCGGCAGCGGCGGCAACTCGACCGGTGAGGCGGCCCCCACGGCTCCGGAGCCGGTCAGCGGTGACCCGGCGGGCACCAGCACGGACACCAGCACCACGGTGGGGCTCAATGGCTCCTCGGACGGCGGTTGCAGCTTCGGCGGTTCGGGCTCGGGCGCTTGGGGCATGGTCCTCACCGGCCTGGCCTTGGCACTGAGCCTGCGCCGTCGGCGTCGCTGACCGTCTCGTCGGTTCCTGAGCGATTTTCCCGAATACCGGGCTGACCGCGACAATCCTGTCGCATCTAGGTCAGCCCGGTTTGCTTTTTGCCGCGATTTTCTAGGCACGGCGGCCCGGCACGGCAGTTGCTGTAGGATTCGGCCGCCATGCACAAACAACTCCTCACACTGGTGGCCGTGCTGGGCCTGGTCCACACCGCCGCGTGTAGCGGCACCGGCAGCGACGCCAAAAGCGGTGACTCCTCAAATAGCTCCGGGGGCGGCAGCCGGTACCCGTCAGACGGAACCAGCAGCTCCTCGAGTGGGAGCGGGTCGAGCAGCTCGGGCGGTTCGGGATCCTCGTCCGGTTCCCCCGAATCGGAGCTGCCCGGCGAGACGGAGCAATCGCTGGAGTTCGACGCGCCTCTGGCCGGGGCTCGCTTCGTGTACGTGGCCAACGCCGCCCTGGACTCGCTCTCCGTCATCGACTCGCAGAGCCTGGGTATTCGCCGGGTGGCGGTTGGCAATGCGCCCGGCGATCTGACCACGGTGCCCGGCAAGGACACGGCCCTGGTCATCAACAAGGGCTCCAAGACGGCCAGTATCGTGCGGGCCACGGCCACCGACGTGCAGGTGAGCAGCGTGCCCGTGGTGCCCGCCGTAAATCGCATCTCGGTGGCGCCCGACGGACTGCACGCGGTGGCCTGGTACGACGTGAACCGCGCCGCGCAGGGGACTCTGCCGGGCAGCATGCAGGACGTGTCGATCGTCTTTCTCGACGCCCAGGGCGACACCTCGGTCTCCATGAGCGTGGGGGCCAAGCCCAACGCGGTGGTGTTTTCGAAGGATGGCCAGGCTGCCTTCGTGGTGGGCAGCGACGGCATCTCGATCCTGCGCTTCGCGGAGATCAAGACGCCAGGCATCGCGCGCCTTCTGCCCGTGCCCTTCGTCGCCACCGAGTCGGCCCCCGACGCGGGCGTGGACACCACGGCCGTTGACGGTGGCGCAGATGGCGGGGCGACGGACAGCGACGGCGGGGTGACCGACGCTGGCAGCGACGCGCCCATCGTGGTGCCCGTTCTGCCCGGCAACAGCAGCGCCGTCCCCGAGGTCTCGGTCACGGATGACGGACGCTACGCCGTGGCTCGCCGTGAGGGCTCGTCCATGCTGGTGCTCATCGATTTGATCACCGCCGAGGTGAAGAGCCTGAATCTGGGCGCGGCCATCACCGATTTGGATATGGCCAAGGTGAACGACAAGAGCTTCGCCTTCGCGGTCCTGCGCAACAGCAGCTCACTGGTGCGCGTGGCCGTTCCCGAGGGATTCACGGGCGGCAGCAGCCTCACCTGGCAGTTGCAGGGCGAGATCATCGGCTCGGCCTCCATCAGCGCCGACGCCAGCCGGGCCGTCCTCTACACCACGGCGGTGGACAGTAAGCGGCTCGTGTTGCTCGACCTGCGCGGAACCAGCGCCGCGGCGCCGCGCGCCGTGCAATTGTCCAAGAGCATCCGCGCCCTGGCCATCACCGCCGACGGGAAGACCGCGCTCGTGGAACACAAGAAAGCGGCGGGCAACCCCGAGGACACGTCGGCCGACCTCGACACCCGTCTTGACCGCGCCTACGGCTACACCATGGTCGACCTGGAAACCGGGCGCACCAAGCTGCAGATCACGCCGGCCGACATCGGGACCTTCACGGTCACGCCCGATTCGAAGTACGCCTTCGTGCTCCTGCGCGACAAGAGTCTGCGCCTCGTACAGCGCCTGGAGCTGGGCAGCTTCCTGGTGGACGACATCAAGGTGGGCAGTCCGCCCGTGTCCATGGCCGCCCTGGCCGACACCAAGAAGGTGTTCGTCAGCCAGGAGCACAGCGAGGGGCGCATCAGCTTCGTCGATTGGGAATCGCAGATCGTGGAGACCGTGACCGGCTTCGAGATGAACGGGAGGATCCTGCAATGAGAGCGTTCGGCAAGATTTGGCTGCCCCTTGTGCTCCTGGCGGCGGCCTGTGAACCGACGGACGCGGTGGCCCCCGGCAAGTCAGACGTGATCGGCCCCGTGGCCCTGGATGACCGGGTGGCCTGGGTCGATCCCAGCGGGGAGACGGCCTTCCTGCTCGATCCCGCGGCCGCGGACCTGCGCCCGACCACGGCGAAGCTGGGCAAGAACGCGGTGCTGGCCCAAAAGCGCGTGGGCGCCAACGAGTTGCTCGTGGTCACGCGGGGCCAGCGCGATGAGGTGGGCCAGACGGCCGAGACGGCCCGGCTGTACCTCTGGCCGGCGGACGGCGTGCCCCGCGCCTGGGACCTGCCCAGTCGTTTCGACCAGATGGCCCAATCCCCGGATGGCCGCTTCGTCGTTCTGTTCTTCTCGACCAGCGCCGGCAAGGTCGGGGGTGAGACGCTGTCCGATCCCAATCAGGTCGCGGTCGTCGATCTGCTGAGCAATCCCGGACCGGTCGAGCCCAACAGCCTTCGCAGTCTGGGGGGCGTCCCGCAGAGCGTGGTGTTCTCACCGCGCTTCAGGCTGCACGCCTCCGACACGGAGGAGCGCACGCTGGCCGTGTTCCTGTCGGGCACCTACGTCACCATCTTGGATCTGGATCACCGCGAGCGGGGCGAGGTCTCCGTCGATCTCAGGGGCAGCACCAGCCAGTCCTCGTTCAGTGTGGCCCAGGTGCTCTTTGACGTGAGCGCCCCTGTGTCGGCCACCTCGCGGCCTGCCATCTATCTGCGCGGCAGCAGCTCAAACGACGTGGTGGTCGTGAGCTTGGGTGCGGCGGAGCCCGGGACCCAGACGACCAGCAACGATTTCCGTGTGTCGGCCAGCCTACTGGCCGCGGGCACGGGACCATCGGACATGACGCTGTTTCAATCCAGCGCGGGCACGCGCCTGTTGGTCGTGGCCCCGGGCAGCCAGGAGTTGCTGGTCATCGACCCGGCGACCAGCCGAACCACCAACATCAAGCTGTCCAGTCAGTCCGTGGCCAACCGGATTGTCACCTTCACCGATCCGGTGGAGAACGAGCCGCGTGCCCTGCTGGTGGGGCTCCCGCCGCTGGCGACCACCGCGCTGACCTTCGTGGATCTGAAGCGGATCGACGACGTGCTCGGCCAGGCCTTGGATCGGCACGATATGGTCGCGGGCGCCAGCCAGATCATGGCCTACCCAGCGCAAGGCGTGGTCCTGGTTCGCCACAGCGCGAGCGGATCGAGCACGCAACTGTCGTTGGTCGATCTCGGCACGCGGAAGGTCTCGCCCATCAGCAGCCAGGGCTACGACAGCCTGACCTTTGTGCCCGACGGCGGTCCTCTGTCGGCCACCGATCGCCTGTGGGTCACGCGAAAACAGGACGCGCGTGTGGGCTTCGTCATGCTGAGCTCGCTCAGGACCGGCGACGTGCGACTGGACCACAGCGTGGAGTCCGTGCTGCCCGTGAAGACGGTGAGCGGCACGCGGCTGCTGGTCGTGGACCATGGCGGGGTGGGCGGCAGCATCACCATCCTGGAGGCTGACAACCCGTCGCGCCAGACCGCCCGTTCGGTGCAGGGGTTCCTCTTCGCTGACTACCTCGAGCGAGGCGCCCGATGACTTCTCGATTCTGGAGGCATGCCGTGACCATTCGCCGTTCGTTCTCCTTGGCGTTGCTCGGTCTGGGCGCGTCGATTGTGCCCGGCCCCGCATTCGCCGAGGATGCCGCGGGGCCTTTCGATTCGGATGATGCGGTCACGGTTCCGTCCGCGCGGGCGGCGGTAAAGGCCACCGCGCCTGCGCCGGCCGCTCCGCCGACTGC
>JAEXQJ010000093.1 GCA_023438785.1 Pseudomonadota bacterium | reverse complement strand
GGAGTCGCCACCCCGGCGCTGCGGTCCACCCGCCCCGAGAACGGAGGCAATCGCCCCATCCCAGCCGGTGTCGAAGGCCTGAAAGCCCCTTTTCGGGGTTCCTCAACCACGGGAGTGAATCGGCATGAAAAAGTCCATGGTTTTCGTCGTGCTCTGCGCCCTTCACATGGGGTGCGGCGGCAGCTCTGACTCCGACGCAACGGGTGGCGCGGGCGGAGGAGGCGGAGGAAGCGGCGGCAGCGGAGGAAGCGGAGGAAGCGGCGGCAGCGGCACGCCCAGCTGCACAGCCCCGGGCACCGCGGTGGCCTGGGTGACCGTCCCGGCCGGCACCTTCACAATGGGCTGCGCTACGGGTGATGACGAATGCGCGGATGCTGAGAAACCGAGCCACTCGGTCACGGTGGCCTCCTTCCAAATGACGGCCACGGAGATCACCCAGGCGCAATTCGCCGAGAAGGGCACCGCCGGCATGGAGCCCAGTCAGGAATGCGCCAACTGCCCCGTGGACAACGTGACGTGGAGCGAGGCCAGCGCCTACTGCACGGCCATCGGGGGCCGCCTGCCCAGCGAGGCCGAGTGGGAGTACGCGGCGCGCGCCGGATCGAGCACCGTCTACGCATGCGGCAGCGACGCAACCTGCCTGGACGACGTGGCCTGGAATGCGAACAACGCCGAAGGCGTCACCCACGAGGTCGCCAAGCTAGACCCGAACGCGTTCTGCCTCTACGACATGATGGGCAACACGTGGGAGTGGGTGCAGGACTACTGGCATGACACCTATGACGGCGCGCCCACAAACGGCAGCGCCTGGGAGTCTCCCACCTCCGACTATCGGGTTCTGCGCGGCAACAACTTCGCCTCCAAGGCCGTGGGCCTACGCACCTCTCAACGCACAGGCGACTACCCGGACATCTACTTCATCGCCACCCCCGGGTTCCGCTGCGCGCGCGATCTCTAGTGCCGACTCGCCCCATGGCCCGCCTCATCCTGCTGCTCTGCCTGGTCGTCGCCTGCACGCACCGGCCTGACGGGTGGAGCGAGGCCACGCACGGCTACGGGGAGCCCGACTACGCCTATGTCTTCGACGACACCCTGGTTCGTCGCCTGGACATCGCCGTATCCGCCGAGCTCTACGAGCAGGTCACGGCCGACCTGGACAAGAAGCTGTCGAGCATCCAGCCCAGCCTGGATATGCAGGTCGAAAAGCCCATCTATGTCCCGGTCACCGTGACCTGCGAGGGCCTCACGTGGTGGCACGTGGGCATGCGCTACAAGGGCAACGCCTCCCTGGCCAGCGCCTACCAAAAGGGCAGCATGAAGCTGCCCTTCCGCCTCGACTTCAGCAAATTCAGCGACGACTTCCCCGAGATCGTGGGCCAGCGTTTCTACGGCTTCCGCAAGTTGCTCTTCAGCAACGGCTACGGCGATCCCTCGTTAATCCGCGAGAAAGTGGGGCAGGATCTCTTCCGCGCCTTCGGCGTCCCCGCCGCGCGCGCCACCTTCGTAGCCGTGTACTTGGACTACGGCAAAGGCAGCAAGTACATGGGCCTGTACACCATGCTGGAGGATCCCAAGGACACCCTGATTCGTACCCAGTTCAGCGATGGGTCAGGCAATCTCTACAAGCCGCAGGGCACGGGCGCGGACTGGACCGAATTCGCGGCGGCCGGGTTCCCCATCAAGGCCGGCGAGAACGACGACAGCGACGTGCGAGCGGCTATTGCGGCCCTGCATGCGGATCGCACGGACGCGGCCCAGTGGCGGCACAACCTGGAAAGCACCTTCGACGTGCAAACCTTCCTGCGCGCGCTGGCCCTCAACCAGACCATGGTGAATTGGGACTCCTATGGCTGCATGGCCCACAACTACTACGTGTACGGCGATCCCGCGCACGCCCGAAGGCTGACCTGGATCCCCTCCGACCTGCACCTCTCCATGCGCTCGACCACGCGCACCGGCTGCTACCCAACCTCGGTCATGCTCGACGAGGTGAACGAGGATTGGCCACTCATCCGCCTTCTGCTCGACGACGCAAGCTACCGCGCGGACTACCGCGCCCACCTGGCCGAGGCCCTCGACACCGTCTACGCTGAAGCCAATCTCACGGCCCGCTACACCCAGGCGCACGCGCTCATCGCGCCTGAGGTCCTCGGCCCGAACGCCACCGAGAAGTCGCCTTACCTCCTCGACAGCGCGAGCGCCTTCCGCGCCTCCCTGCCCGAGAGCGACGTCACCGCGAACGCCGACTCTCTGCTGCCCTTTGCCGCCGCCCGCCGCACGGCCGTGCAGCAGGCACTGGACAACTGAACGCCGGGCGCGCTCCTGCCCCCGCCGTCCGGCAACCCCGGGGACTCAGCTTCCCCCGCCCTCTTCCAAACGGAGAGGGTGCACAGACATCGCGCACGCCCGCGGCGCCGAGCGGAAGCACCGAATGGGTCGCGATGACGCGTATCCGCGCCGCTTCGCTTCAGTCAGGAGCCGGTCACCAGCTGCGGGAAATCGCAGGTCCCCGAGGCGGTGCACTCGGTGCGACCATCGGAGCTGTTCTCGCAGTCGGCCGAGGAGAGGCACTCGACGCATTTCCCCTCGGGGTTGCAAAAGGGCCCCTCCTCGCGAGGGCAGTTTTGGTCCGACCTGCAATACGGAACGCAGGAGACAGACTGCTCGCTGCAATAGCGCGGAGGATCGAAATCCTGGCATTCCGAGTCGCGGTGGCATCGGGGCTCGCAGATGAGATCCAGGACGTGACACCGGTCAACCCCGCAACTGGCCGGACTACACGCGCAAAATGTGTCGCCAGCCCTGTTGCGTGGATCGAGCAACGCGCAACGGCTCCCGGGTGGACAGCCGCCGGGTGACCGATCGCCCGAGAACTGACACTTGCTCGTCGGCACGCAGACGCCTGCCGGCATGTAGCAGCCTTTGTCGGGGCCACAGTCAGCCTGTGACTTACAGCTCGCCGGCGTGACCGCACCGGTCCCTCCCCCGCTGCCGCTGTCCTGCGCACCGTCCAGGGAGGCCCCGCTCGCGTCCCCACGACAATTGGGATTGTCCTTGCAGTAGCGGTCGAATGCCGCATCGAAGTTGCAGGCGGCGACGAGCACGAACAACAGAATCCACAGGGCGCGTCTCATAGGGTCCCCTGGGCAAAGACCATCAGGCCCGCCTGCGACGGCGCCACGGCCACGCCGGTCTTGGGCTGTGCCTTCCAGAGCATGCCCACCACGCCCGCGGTGAGCGCGGCCACGCCGGCCCCCCCGAGGATCAGGGCTGCCGTTTGCAGGCGACTGCCATCATCTCGATGGGCCGCGGCCGATTCGAGGCTCTGTCCGCGGTCGTCGAGAGCCGAGTAATGACGGCGCGCCAGGTATGCACAGGTCCCTGCCGCCGCACCCAGGCCCACGCCGATCGACGTCGCGACCCACGGCCAAACCGGGCGCGACGACGGCGCAGGCTCGGTTCGCAGCCCCCGGCCAACCGCACCGGCCGCGGGGCTCAGGGGCTGGATCGAGGGCTCGGTCGGCCGGGCGGACGGAGGTGAGGCGAGGGTCACGGTCTTCGCGGCCGCGGGATCGCTCGTGGCTTGGGACGCGGGCGAGAGCGCGGGCTCGCCCCTCAGGCTTGCGGCGGCGAGGACGTCACCGGGCTTACCGGCACCCGTTTCCCGCTCGGCGTCGGGAGCTACGGCCGCCGGAGACACGGCAAGCAAGTGCGGTGCAGCCGCGGGCGGTGAGGACGACTCTGGCTGCGGCGAAGGCACGACAGGCCGGGCAGATCCAGCCGCGGCGGTTGGCCCCTCGCTCGCCGCCACTCCCGCGGGGCGCGGAGAGGCCGCCAGCACGACAGGCCGGACAGATCCAGCCGCGGCGATTGGCCCCTCGCTCGCCGCCACTCCCGCGGGGCGCGGAGAGGCCGCCAGCACGACGGGCCGGGCAGATCCAGCCGCGGCGGTTGGCCCCTCGCTCGCCGCCACTCCCGCGGGGCGCGGAGAGGGGCGGCTCTCTCGTGTGGGCGCCGGAGCCCGAGCCACCTCGGGAGCGGGTCTGGATTCCGACGACTCGATGAGCAGACGCGCCTGGATGGCCAGGGCGCGCGCCTGCTCGAAGAGCGGAGCATCCCTGGACACCGCGAATTCGGTGCTGGCCACGCCTCCCGCATTGTGGGCCTCCAGCCGATAGTGCCCGGCTGCGCTCTGGATGATGATCAGGTGCAGGCACGAGGCGCACGGCCCGGCCGCGGACACGCTCATGACCACCGCCGTGCCCGTCGCCATCAGGGCGCGCGACACGGCTTGGCTCAGGCGCGGCAGAGCCTCACCGTCGAAGCGCCTCGCCTCCACCTGCAACGGCTCGTGGGCGCGGCCATGCGGTCCAGCCGCCGCCAGTGCGGCCACGAAGAGGACGATGGCGCTCACCGCCCCAGTCTTGCCCTCGCGAAGCCGGCGTGCAGCCCGCCGGCGAAACGCTCCAGGTAGGCGCGCCATGCTGCTCGGGCCTCGGCCGGCCTCTCCTGCTCGAGCAGCAAGGCCAACTCGGCGGCGGCGTTGTCAGCCCACAGGGGCTTCTCGCCCATGGGCAGGACAGCCAAAGCCTTGCGATACGCGTCCACGGCGGCCGAGCGCTTGCCCGCGGCGGCCAAGGACCACGCCACCAACGCCTGTGTCTCGGCCGCGCGGACGGGATCGCTTTCGCTCGCCAGGAGGGGCTGCAGTTGCTCCTCGGCGGCCGCGAAATCGCCCCGCTCGATGGCCGCGGCCGCAGCCTCGCGCCGCCCTTTGTGCCACTTGTCCCTGGATTGCACGCTGGTGTTCTCACCCGGGTACAGGAAGACGGACGGCTGACCGTTGCGCGGCTGCACCTCGACCAGACCCTGGACCACGTCGACGGACGTGCCATCGCTGTCACGGCGAACCTGGAAGCGGGTGCCGTGAACGATGACATCGGCCTCGGGTGTGCTGACGACCAGCTTGCGATGCGCGGGCAGCTTGGGAACCTCCAGGGCCACCAGGCCGGCTCTGAGGTCCAGCCGCTCCTCACCCTTGGGTCCCCGTGCCAGCGCCACCGAGCCCGTCTCCAGGCGCACGCGCGCTCCACTCTCCAGGCGCACGCTCTGCGCGCGCACACTGGCCTGCAACGAAGCCCCGGGAGCCAGCAGCGGCGGCTGCGGGGTGGGCGCGCGCGCGACGAAGAACAGCGCGATGGCCGCGGCCGCCAGGGCCGACCCCACCGCCGTGTAGACGAAGGGAAAGGAACGACGAACCGCCACGGCTCGGCGGCGAGACTGCACCACAGCATGAACGGCGTCCGCGATGGCATCGAACGGCGGCGCCTGGATGGCCGTCCGTGACAAATCACCCAGGGCCTGGTCCACCAGAGGCAGGGCTGCCCACGTCTTCCGGCAGGCCTCGCAATCCTCCAAGTGGAGCTGCAACTCCAGTCCTGGCGCCTGCGAGTCCCCAGGGCCGAAGTACCGACCACGAATCGAGGAGCAGTCCATCAGGAGCCCTCCTCCGCCAACACCGCCGAGGCCGTCAACCCGGCCGCGGCCGCCCGTTCAGCGAGCTCGGCGCGTGCGCGCGACAGCCGAGAGAGAATGGTGCCGCGTGGCTCGTTCAGAATCTCCGCGATCTCCGCCGCCGTGTGCCCCTCACCGTACAGGAGCAGCGTGGCCTTCTTCTCCGGATCCATCTGGTCGAGCAGCTTGAGGACCCTGCGGGAAAGGTCCCGTTCCACCAGCCAGGGTTCGGCGTTGTGGTGGTCATCGGGCTCGGGCCTGTGGCGCTCCCGGCGGTCCTCCCCGCGCAAGGCGTTGAACCCGCGGCGCATGGCGATGCCCACCAGCCAACTGCCCAGACGCGCCTCTCCGCGGAACTCGCCAACGGCCCGGAATGCCGCGATGAAGGATTCCTGCAGGATCTCCTCGGCCCACGCCTGGCTGCGCAGAAGCCGGGTCAGGATCCGCAGCACGCGCGGGGCGTGCTGTTCGTAGCACGCCCGGAACGCGGCCTCTTCACCAGCAACCAGGCCCGCGATGAGAGCCCGTTCTCCGGCCAAGCCCGGCAAAAAGACGACCTTTTGGGTTACCGACAAGGCGCAGCTCGCTTTCTTGTATCTAAGCACATGGACACCAGCGAGCGGGTGGTGATTGCGTTCCTGACGCAATGTCTTAGAACATCACGCGCAGCCCCAAACGCGCGGAAATGGGCGCCTGGTACGACGTGGCCGCCAGATAGTTGGGGTTCCGTTGCGGAAGGCTGCCGTCCGCTGTCCGCAGGTCGCTCAGCCTGCTCCCCCCTGCCAGAGGCGCCACCTCGTCCACCGTGTACTCCTGGTCCCGCGTCAGCACGGTCCTCTGGTTGAGCAGGTTGAAGATATCGACGAACGCCTCGGCCGTGGTCTGGCCGGCCAACTTGGTCCGGTAGGCCACGTGCAGATCGAGCTGGGTCACGAAGGGCGTCCGCCCTGCCGAGCCGCGCGGCAGCAGGAAGCTCTCCTTGGCGCCGAGCAGCGGGTACCGCCCAAGCGGCGTCAACGGCTGCCCCGACTGCCCCACGAAGCCCAGCCCCGTGGTGAGCGAGGACCGCCCCCACGCGAATCGGTACGAGCCGTCGGCGCGAATCAGGTGCGGGCGATCATTGGGCAAGGGTCCATAGCGGTTGGCCATGGCGCCCACGACGTCGAATTGGGTCGTCAGGTTGGGATCGCCCTGGTCGTTATCGGCCGAGTACAGCCCCGTGTAATTGCCGCGCAGGCGCGACCAGGTGTACGCCCCCGACAAGAACCAGTTGCGGCCCAGGCGCTTGCTGGCCGCCAGTTGGACCGCGGTGTACTTGCGCTGGGCGGTCACGGCGGCCGCGTTGGCCTCCGCGCGCGCGTCGTCGGCGTTCTCGGCAGCACCAGCGGAGCGCCCCGGGTTGGCCAGCAGGGTCGGGGCGGGGTTCTCGTCGTCCCCGCCCGTGTCTTCGATGGCTCGCCCCAGCCAGCGGTACACCACGGTCGCTCCGACCACCAGGTCCTGCAGGATGGCGTATTGCACACCCGCCACGGCCTCGTTGTTGTAGGCCCCCTTGAGTCCGCGTTGCACCTTCAGCATCTCGCCGCTCAGCGGGGCATACATGACGGAACCATCATCGGCGGTCGCCTTCAGCAACACGCCCTCGCCGCCGAAGCCGCGGTTGGCCAGTTGCATGGGAATGGATTCGTAGTAGCGGCCGAAATGAGCGAACACCTTGGCGCGGCCGCTGTTGGTCGGGTCGTAGACCACACCGATGCGCGGGGCCAGCATGTCGTCGAGGACCAGCGCCGTGTCGCCCTGGTAGTCCATCAACCGCTGGCTCTCCCAGCGCAGCCCCACGTTGACCGTGAGATTGGTCAGAGGCGAATAGGACTCCTGAACGAAGAGCGCCGAGTTCAGGGCGCGCGTGCGGGCATCGATCACGTCCTGATAAAGGGGCGCCAGGGCGAACGCCTCCGCATCCGGGTACATGGAAAACGTCTGCCCCTTGGGCAGGCGAAAGAGCGAGAGCGCGTCAGTCTCGCCCGGGTAGTGCCAGATCGAGGCAGCCGAGCCGGCCATGCCCGAGTTCCAGCGTTCGTCTTCGTACTGCACGAACTCGTAGTCCGCGCCCAGCTTCAGCTCGTGCAGGCCAGCGCCGCGGAAGACGAAGGTGTTCTTGACCTGCCCTGCCACGCGGAAGGCGGTGATGTCGCGGAAGGTTCCGTAACCGCCTGACTGATAGCCCATGACCGGGCACGGCTGGAAGCCCATGGCCGTGGTGGCGCAGGCCGCGGCCACGTCAGGAGAAGAGCTGAAGTCGCTCAGCGACGGCATGGCCCCGAGCTGCGCCTGGACGGGATCCGGGCTCACATACCAATTCTCGTCGGGCGAGTTGCGGGCATCATCGAAGGGCGTGTCGCGCACATAGCGCTCGTGGTGCAGCCCCAGATTCACCTCCAGGCGCCAGCGGCGATCGAAGAACGACGACAACCACCGCGCGCTCACGTCGTTGCGCGCGGTCAGCTCCGAGGACATGCCCGCCAGGAAATCCATGTTCGCGCCCCGCATGTACTCGGCGTTGCTGTGCGTGCCGTAAAGGCCCACGGTCAGGCTGTGGTCAGGGCCCAGGCGCCAGGTCAGCTTGCCGGCGTAGTGGTGCGTGGTCGTCTCGCCGGCGAAGCGCCGCGTGTAGAGCGACTCGGTGACCGGCGTGCCATCGGGGTTGCTGTCGGCCTGACCATCGCCATCTCGGTCCACCAGGCGGTCCGCGTGCTGGACCAGGTGGTTGCGCTCTATCTCGGGTGCGTAGCCAACCCAAAAAAACAGTCGATTCCTGACGATGGGCCCGCCCACCTCGGCACCGGTGGTGGTCGAGTAGTCGGGCTCGGTGGTTCCGGTCAGCGAGGTGGCGCGGCTGAACAGCCGCCGCGGAGAACCACTCAGGCTGCCCGGCGAGACGTACGAAAACGCACTGCCGTGCCACTCGTTGCTGCCCGATTTGGTGGTCATGTTGATCACCCCGCCCAGAGCACGGCCGTACTCGGCACCATAGCCCGCGCTCGACACCTCCACCTCGTCCATGAAGGGCACGAACACGTCGGTAGCCAAGCGGCCCTGCCCCAGGCCGGTGACGTTGAGCCCGTCCAAGTAGTACACATTCTCGGCCCCTGTGCCGCCCGCCAGGGACAGGCCGACCGGATCCTGAAACGCTCCCGGGGTCTTCTGAATGAGCTCGCTGGCGCGCAGCCCCACGGGCACGGTTTCCGTGAAGCTCTGGCCCAGGGTCACGCCCACGCGGGCAGACCCCACGTCCACCGGCGCGGCCTGCTCCACCACCACGATGCTCTGCACGGCCTCGCCCTGCGCGGGCATGCGGGCGTCCACGCGCACGGTCTGGTCGACGGACACCCCGGCCGGCCGGTCCACGGTCGCCGAACCGCGGAAGAAGCGCACCACATAGCTGCCCGCGGGCAACTCGCGGAATTCGTAGCGCCCATCGACGTCAGTCAGGGTGGCGTCGTCGCCCTGCGGACCTCGGGCTATGACGGTGACGCCCATGACTGGCTGGCCGCTTTCGCTGTCCAGCACACGCCCGAAGAGCCCGCCCGTGGTGCCGGCCGCTGCTGACGCGGACATCGGCGCTCCCAGCACAAGGAGAACACTCACAAATACGACGTAACCCAGCTTACTACTTCTAAGCATTGAGCTCCCCAGTGGCAAGTTCGCGTCACCACGGGGATTTTCGGCAGAGCCGGGTGGAACTTTATCCCGTGCGGCAGCAGCGCGTCTTAGGTCAGCATTTGGGCAAGCTGATGCTGTGTGGAACGCACGAACAGGGTCAGCAACTCGCTCTGGGTCGCCCGTTTCGCCTGGTCGAGGATGGCGGCGGCACTCCGTGCGGGGATGTCGCGGTTCAGCCCCGCGTATCCCACCAGGGCGACCAGCGAGAGAAGAAAAGAGGTCCGCTCTTCTTCGGAGATGGGCCCGAGGGCGCGCAGGACCTTGGCCGGCACCACGCGATCCCAACGGCCCGGCCACCCCTGCGCGGCCAGCCATTCCCCGATGACCAAGGCCACGCCCACCAGTTCACCGCGGTGCCGCGGATCGGCCCCCACCGCGCCCGCCAGCTCGACGGCCAGGGTGTGGGCCACCACGAAGCAGGGCTGGGGCTCCACGGTCTCGATGGGCGGACGGCGGGGAGGCGTGGGCATGCCCCCCTTGTCGGCCCGCCTGCTCACAGGTTTCGCGGGCCCCAACAATAACCGGGACAAGCACCCGGCCTGCCCCGTCAGCCTCAGCCGAGCACGGTCTCGCCCATGAGGAACCTGTCCACGCCGCGCGCGGCCTGGCGCCCTTCGGCGATAGCCCACACCACCAGCGATTGCCCGCGGGCCATGTCGCCCGCGGCGAAGACCCCGGCCACGCTGGTTTGCTTCTCGGCATCGACGGCCACATTGCCGCGGGCATCGAGCTTCACACCCAGCTCGGTGAGCATGCCCTCGCGCTCGGGCCCCACGAAGCCCATGGCCAGAAGGACCAGGTCCGCCGGCAGCGTGCGCTGCGTACCGGGGATCTCCTCCAGCTTGCCGCCCGCGAACTTCACACCCACGACCTCGATGGCGCGCACGTGCCCGTGCTCGTCGCCGATCAGCCGCTTGGTCGAGACGGAGAACTGACGTGGATCGCTGCCGAACACCGCGGCCGCCTCCTCCTGACCGTAATCCTGGCGGTAGATCTTGGGCCACTGTGGCCAGGGATTGTCCGCCGCACGTTGGGCCGGCGGCTTAGGCAGAATCTCCAACTGGGTGACGCTCTTGCATCCGTGGCGCACGGACGTCCCCACGCAGTCGTTGCCCGTGTCGCCACCGCCGATGACCACCACGTGCTGGTCGCGCGCGCTGATGTGGCTGCCGTCCTTGAACGCCCCGTCGAGCAGGCTGCGCGTATTGGCGGTCAGGAACTCCATGGCGAAACAGACGCCGTGCAATTTGCGGCCCTCGCCGGGCAGGTCACGCGGCTTGGTGGCGCCACCACATAGAACCAGGGCGTCGAAATCCGCCCGCAGATCGGAGGCGCTGATGGTCTTGCCGATCTCGGTGCGCACCTTGAAGTGCACGCCCGCCTCCTCCATGAGCTTCACGCGCCGGTCGACCAGGCGCTTGTCCAACTTCATGGCCGGAATGCCATACATCAACAGGCCGCCGATGCGATCAGCGCGCTCGAACACGGTGACCTCGTGGCCGGCGCGGTTCAGCTCCTCGGCGCACGCCAGGCCCGAGGGGCCCGAACCCACGATCGCCACCTTCTTGCCCGTGCGCTGAAGCGGCGGCTGCGGCGTCACCCAGCCGTTCTCGTAGCCATGGTCGATGATGGCGCACTCGTTGATCTTGATGGTGACCGGCGGAGCGTTGATGCCCAACACGCATGACCCCTCGCAAGGCGCGGGACACACGCGGCCGGTGAACTCGGGGAAGTTGTTGGTCCGCAGCAGTCGATCCAGCGCCGCACGCCAGCGCCCGCGGTAGATGAGGTCATTCCACTCGGGGATGAGGTTGTGCAACGGACAGCCGATGGCCAGGCCGTCCACCAACTTGCCCGTGTGGCAGAACGGAACGCCGCAATCCATGCAGCGCGCGCCCTGCTCACGCATGGTGGCTTCGGGCAGGTGGTCGTGGAATTCGCGCCAATCGGCGATGCGCTCGCGCGGCGGACGCGAAACCGGGGTTACACGGGGATACTCGAGAAATCCTGTTGGTCGGCCCATTTGTCTACTTCCCGCCGCCGCGAGCGGCGTCCTTCGAGTTCAGTTCGAAAGCGGCCATTTCGGCCTCATCCTTGCTCATGCCCATGGCGAGCATCTGGTTCTGTGCCTCGATCACGCGGCGATAGTCGTGGGGGATGACCCGCACGAACATGGCCTTGAACTGCGTCCAGTCGGCCAGGATGTGCTTGGCCCGCGCGCTGCCGGTCAGCTCCGCGTGCTTGGTGACCATCTCCTTGACCCAAGTCGCCTCTTCCCCGTCCTCCAGCGGCCCGAAGCCGACCATCTCCGTGTTGAGGTTCTGCTCGAACTGCTTGTGCTCATCGAGCACGTAGGCGGTGCCGCCTGACATACCGGCCGCGAAGTTGCGCCCGGTGGCGCCCAGCACCACCACACGACCGCCCGTCATGTACTCGCAGCCGTGATCCCCCACGCCCTCCACCACGGCCTGGGCCCCGCTGTTGCGCACGCAGAACCGCTCGCCCGCCATGCCGCCGATGAAGGCCTGGCCACTCGTGGCGCCGTAAAGGGCCACGTTGCCCGTGATCACATTCTGCGTCGGCACGAACGAGGCCTCGCGCGGCGGGAACAGAATCAACTTGCCGCCCGACAGGCCCTTGCCCAGGTAGTCGTTGGCGTCGCCTTCCAGGGTGAACGTGACACCGCGGGGCACGAAGGCCATGAAGCTCTGGCCCGCCGAGCCCTTGAAGTGGATGTGGATGGTGTCCTCGGGCAAGCCGTCGCTGCCGTAGCGACGGGTCACCTCGCTGCCCAGACGCGTGCCCACCGTGCGCTGGGTGTTGCGCACCGGCAGCGTGGTCTTGACCTTGCGCCCCGCCTCCAGCGCCGGTCGGCACAGCGGAATCAGCGTCGTGTCGTCGTACTCGTCGGCCACCTTGTGGTTCTGCGCGATGGTGCAGTGCTGGCCCACACCGTCGGCCACCTGCGGCTGGTAGAGGATGGCCGACAGGTCCACGCCCTTGGCCTTCCAGTGATCGACCGCGTTGCGGATGTAGAGGCACTCGGTGTGCCCCACCATCTCGGCGATGGTGCGGAAGCCCAACTCGGCCATCAGCTCGCGCACCTCTTGGGCCACGAAGCGCATGAAGTTGACCACGTGCTCGGGCTTGCCCACGAAGCGCTTGCGCAGCTCCGGGTCCTGGGTGGCGATGCCGGCCGGGCAGGTGTTGAGGTGGCACACGCGCATCATCACGCAGCCCAGGGCCACGAGCGGCGCGGAGGCGAAGCCGAACTCCTCGGCGCCCAGCAGCGCGCCCACCACAACGTCGCGTCCGGTCTTGAGCTGCCCGTCGGTCTCGATGGCCACGCGGCTGCGCAGGTCATTGAGCAGCAGGGTCTGGGGGGTTTCCGCCAGGCCCAGCTCCCAGGGGCCACCCGCGTGCTTGATGCTGGACAGGGGCGAGGCGCCGGTGCCGCCGTCGTGACCGCTGATGAGGATGACATCGGCCTTGGCCTTGGCCACGCCCGCCGCCACCGTGCCCACGCCCACCTCGGCGACCAGCTTGACGCTGATGCGCGCGTTGTTGTTGGCGCACTTCAGATCATGGATGAGCTGGGCCAGATCCTCGATGGAGTAGATGTCGTGGTGGGGCGGGGG
>JAEXQJ010000066.1 GCA_023438785.1 Pseudomonadota bacterium | reverse complement strand
CTAGAGCACCGAACGGTTTGAATCGGTCGCGAAAACGCGGATCTGCGTCGCATCCCTTCGTTGCTCGTCGGTCAAATACGTCGAGTATTCTCCCTCCTCGCGCCTCGGGCTGCTCGCATCTCCGCGTGTTCGCTCGGTCTTCAAACCGTTCGGTGCTCTAGTGCTCTAGCAACCCGAGGCCGTTGACCGGTCCATGCGGCCGGCCGATACTCCGTTCGCCGTGGCCTCCAAGGAAGCACTGGTCAGGATTCAGCTCCGCTACCCCGACGAGCAGACGTTCATCGCTCGTTTCGCCCCCAATGTCACCCGGGGTGGCATTTTCCTGGCTAGCCGCAAACCCAAGCCGGTTGACGAGATGATCCGCTTCGAGGTCGCGCTGGCGCAAGGCCCGACGCTGCTGTGGGGAACCGGCAGGGTGACCTGGGTGCGTGAGTTCAACCCCGCCGAACCTCACCGCGCGCACGGCATGGGCGTGCAGTTCACGTTCGTCGATCCCGAGTGTCGCCCGCTCCTCGAAAAGCTGCTGGAGAGCAAAGGTGGCGCACCTCGAGCCGCTTCTCCGAGCAGCCCGAGCCTGCCGGTGCACAGCGCCGAGAGCCGCCACACGGGTTCCGCGCCCGCCCTGGCCATGAGCCGCGAGCCGCTAAGCCCCGAGGAAACCGGCGAGGCCCTGGATGACGCCAGTCTGAGACGCATCCTCGATCGGGCGCGCGTGTTGGCCGGCCGCATGGATGCGGAGGGCCTGCTCTCCCGTGATGTGGAGGAGCCGCCCACTCTGGAGCAGGCCCTGGCCGACCTGCCCCGACTGATTCACGGACGCCGCACCACCGCCGCCATCCGGGTCGCCGCCGACAGCGACGAGCCTGGCAAGCCCTAATAGTTGGTCAGTGGCGGGTGAGCCGCCGGAGGATTCGGCGGGGCATGTCCCAGAGCTCCTCGGCACCGGGCACGTGCATGAGGCGGAGACTGGCCACGTAGCCCGTGAACGAGACGCCGATGGTCGCCAGCAGCAGAACCGCGTGCAGCAGTCTGCGCATTCCCCAGGGCCACGCGATGCCGGCGGCGAATAGGAGGTGGGCACACGCCGCCCACATGCCCACGGCAAGCGCGCCGAGGCCCAGGTTGGCCATGGCCAGGCTCAGCCAGTGGCGCGGGCGGAATGAGGGGCGTCGCGCTCCGACGACGCGGCGGAAGAGGACCAGCAGCACGGCCAAGTTGGCCAAGGCGCCTACGGTCGTTCCCAATGCCAGACCAGGGGCGCCCAGGTGGCGGTAGGTCAGAGCGTTGAACAGCAGGTTGGCTCCCACCGCGGTCATGGAGGCCAGCATGGGGACACGAGAGCGATCGAGGGCAAAAAACGCGGGCGCCCAGACCTTCACCAGGCTGTAGGGCAGAACCCCGAGCATGTACGCCTGCACGATGGGAACGGTGGCGCGGGTGTGAACGGGCAAGAAGCGTCCCCCCTGGAAGAGCAGCTCGACCACGGGCTGGGCCAAGACGATCAGCCCAACCGCGCTGGGCGCGGCCAAAAGCCACACGCCACGTGCGCCCTCGGCCACCTTGTCCCGCAATCCTTCGCGATCGCCTCGGGCTGCGTCCTGCGAGGCCCGGGTCGTGGTCACGGTGGCCAGCGCCACGCCAAACAGCCCGACCGGCAGGTAGAAGAGACGGAACGCGTTCTGAAGATAGGTCAGCGGCCCCGAGCCCAGCGCCGCGGCGAACTGGGTGTTCACGAAGATGTTGATTTGCACCGCCGCCAGACCCAGGGTGGCCGGGCCCATCAGCCGCAGGATGCGCCGCAGATCGAGGTCGCGCCACACGCCCGCCAAGGTGGGCCGCACGCGATAGCCCAGGCGCTGCAGGCTGGGGAGCTGCACCACGGCCTGCACCAGGCCGGACAGGGCCGTGCCGCCGCTCCAGATGAGCATGCCCGTGCGCTCGGAGGTCTGCAGCACGAGCAGCACCACGCCGCACGCGATGCTGGTCACGTTAAACATGGCGGGCGCGTAGGCCGGCGCCAGGTAACGCTGCTGGGCGTTGAGCATGCCCATCCACACGGCGCTGACGCTCACGAAGGTGAGGATGGGCATCATGACACGCGTGAGCAGGGTACCGATGGCGACCTGGGCCTGATTGCCGCCGAAGCCACGCGATATGGCGAACACCAGATCCTCGGCGAAGACGATGGCCAGCACGCCCAGTGCCCCGGTGGTGGCGAGCAGCGTCCCGAGCACCAGGTTTCCCAGCCGGAAGGCGCGCTCGCGGCCATCCCTCTCCAGGGCCGCCGAAAACGTGGGGACGAAGGCGCTGGACAGGGCGCCCTCGGCGAACAGGTCACGCAGCAGGTTAGGGATTCGGAAGGCCGCCACGTACGCGTCGGTCAAGCCGCTGACCCCGAAGATGCGTGCGAAGAGCGCATCGCGCGCCACACCCAGGACACGCGAGATCAGGATTGCTACGCTGATGTTGGCTGAGGAACGAAGTGCGCCGGCCACGGGGGACTGCCTGGCAGGCAAGTTAGCCGCCACCGTGGCCATCGTCCATTTCCGAGCGGGTCAGGAGCGGCGCGCCGGTGCTCTGGCCGGCGGCGTGTTGGCGTCGCTGTCCGACGGCACGAGCGCCAGCCCGAGCTGCTCGCGCAGATCCATGAAGTCGCGGCTGGCGCTCCAGCGGGTCAGGTTGAGTATGGCGTCCGCGGGCGTCACGCCGCGTTGGCGCGCTTCCTTGACCAACTCGCGCGCCGCCGCCACCACGTTGCCGCAAGCCACTAGGCCGGCCCGGTTGATGGTCGACTCGGCGGCGGCCATCCAGGCGCGCAGGTCGAACGGCGGGCCGCTGAGCAACTGAGGGACCACGGCGGTCAGCGCCGCCATCTGTGCCGACGACACCAGGCGCTGCATGGTCGCGCTGGTCTTGCGCACGACGGACGGATCGATGCCAGGCAACTCGAAACCCGGTTGGACGAGCTTGATTGTGGAGGCCAGCAGGATCTGCAACTCGTCGAACGAGGACACGAGCTGCGGCCACAGGACGAAGTACTCCGCCCGTAGGGCCACCAGTTTGCGCGACAGCACGAAGGCCAATTCCGCCTCCGTGCGGCCCGCGACCAAGTCGCGGCCCAACACGAAGGAGGCCGCCACGTGCTGGGGCTCGCGCACCGGCACCATGTCCAATTCTCCGGGGGCCGTCGGCGGCACGTATACCGCGGGCAAGGGCACGCCGGTCAGCCGGCTGGCGTAGACCAGAATCTGACTGACTGAGGACCGGTCATTGGTCAGATCGACCCGACTCGACGGATCGATGCCCCAGGCTTGCGCCTCTCGGGCCCGGACCACGGCCAGGGACGGACCAATGGCGGCGAAGAGCGCCGAGAGCCGACGATCCTCGGCCGCGTCGCAGATGGTCTGCTGCCAGAGCGCCTCGTTGAGCGCCGCGCCCGCGAGCGGCACGCCAGGCAAGGCATTGCTTTCGTAGAAGGCGCGCTCCTGCGCGTCCGCCTTGAGCAAGGCCACCATGGCCGCGCTGGCGCAAAAGGCCCGATCGTAGGCGCGCAGGCCACCGTGCAAACGGGCCAAGGCGCGGATCTGTTTGGCCACCGCGTTCGCCCCGTTGGCGCTCTGGAGCAACTGCTCGCGCGCCTGGACAGCCTGGGGCAAGGCAGCTTCGCCCTGAGATTCGAGGCAGTCCGCCATCGCCTCCAGATGGTTGCGATCGTCGGGGGCCAACTTGCTGCACGCCTCGTAGGCGGCCGCGGCGGCCGGCGCGTCGCCCAGATGGGTTCGACACAACTCGGCCAGGCCGTGCCACAGGGAGAGCGTGAACGTGCGCTGTTCAGCGGACGGCGTGGGGCCCAGGCGCTTGATCATGCGCCGGAAGTTCCGCGCCAGCTCACGCCAGTCCGAACGATTGGTGAGGATGCGCTCGATGCGTTCAAAGCTGCGCCGGTCCTCGGGGTCGATGTCGAGAGCTTGGTTGTACAGCTCCACGGCCTCGGGTCCCGCGTTCAGCTCGTAATTGAGGATGTTGGCCGTGGCCACCAGATAGCGGGATTTCGACTTGCCGGTCTCCGTTTCGACCAAGGCCCGCAGCACCTCGACGGCGTGCTGCCAGTGACCCGCCAGGCTGTAGATCTCCATCATCCCGTGCAGGGTGTCGGGATCGCCGGGCCGCAAGGCGATGGCCTCGCACAGGGTGGCCAGTGCCCCCTCCTGATCGTTGAGCTCTTCGCGCTGGATCTCGGCGATTTCGCTCAGAATCTCGAAACGCTCGTCGTCGGACGAGGCGCCCTTGAGCAAGAGTCGCTCTTGCTCGATGCGTGTGGCGGGCGAGACCCCCTGTCCGTCCATCTTGCCGTGGGCCTTGGCGAGCAGACGGCGGGTGGTGCGATCCTCGGGCGCCATTTCGAGCGCGCGGGTCAGGGCCTCGGATGCGGCGGCCATGTCGCCCAATTCCAGGTGCGCTTGCCCCAATCCCTGCAGGTATTCGATGCGCTCGGGCGCGGTCAACTGCGCCTCGCCGCGCCCGAGGACCAGCGGCACCACGTCGCGGATGTCCTGCGACCACTCCTCGCGCAAGGCCAGTTCCGCCCAGCACAGAAGGTTGGGCAAGTAGTCGGGCCGGCTGGCGTGGGAGCGACGGTAGTGGTCGCGCGCGCGGGCCTCGTCGCCGAGCATCTGAGCCGCCCACCCGGCGCGCTGGTAGAGCCGAGCGGTTTCGTCGGCAGAACGTTCCGTCCCGTCAGAGGCCGCCGATTCGAGCAGCGGCAGAACCGTGGCCCAATCCTTCCGCTCCCAGGAGGTGGAGGTCAGCGCTTCCACGGCCTTGGGGTGATGAGGCGACATCTGCAGGACACGGCCGTACTGCTCGGCGGCCGCATCCGCGTCCATGAGCTTGCTCTGGAAGATCTCGGCAGCCTGCAGGGTCAGCTCGATGCGCTCGCTCAGATCGACGGCGCTGCTAGCGGCGCTGTTGAGGTAAGCCGCGGCCCGGGCCCATTCGCCGCGTTGGCTGCACAGATCGATGAGAGCCCGCAGGGCCGCCGCGTTGCTCGGGTCAGCGGCCAGGGCGCCTTCCAGCGACTGTTCGGCGGCCACGTTGTCGCCTAGATCGTTCTGGTACCAGCGGGACATGGCCACCAGCACCTGGGCGCGTTTGGGCGCCGGGGCCTCGGTGGCGAAGCTGTTGCACTCGGCCAGCAAGTCGGTCCAGCGATTGTTGGCGCTGGCCATGAGAGACAGGCCGTTGGCCACCTCTTCTTCAGTGGGGCATTCCTGGAAGGCGGCCAGCATGGTGATGAAGGCGCGATCCGGATCATCCAGCTTGTCTTGGAAGGTCAGCGCGGCCCGCATGAGACAGCGCGCCCTCTCGCTCCCTTCGGGGACCTGTTCCGCGTGCTCGATGAGCAGGGACGCCAGATCCTCCCAGCGCTCTTCGCGGGCATAAGCTCGCTCGCGTCGGCGAAAGTCGTCGGCGGGCGGTGGCAACTCGGCCGCAGACTCAGGTGGAGCCGCTGTTCGCAACATGGGGACCTCCGGGTAAGTGCACCTAGGCTAGCGGAAGCCGCCGTGCTCGCGGCGGATACCAAAGCACACACAGTATGCAAGGCGCCGGGGCTCGTCAAACCCGTTGTACCATCCTTGCGCGCGGCGCGGCTGTGTCAGAATCACCTGACCAAGGAGCTGACGATGGAGATCTTTCTCGGCGTCATGGTTGCGCTCGGCGTGTCCCTGCTCACCGGGGTTCGGGTGTTGCGCGAGTACGAGCGGGCCGTGGTGTTCCGCCTCGGACGGGCGCGCCGGAATCTGGCGGGGCCGGGGCTGATTGTCCTCCTGCCCTTCGGCCTCGACCGCGCACGCGTCGTGGACACGCGCATCCAGGCCATCCAGATTCCGCCGCAGGAGGTTATCACCCGCGACAACATCTCCATCGTGGTCAGCGCGGTGGTCTACGCCAACGTGGCCTCGCCCCGGCACGCCGTGTTGGAGGTGGAGGAGTATCTGCCCGCCACGCTCCAGTTGGCCGCAACCACGTTGCGAGCCGTGGTGGGCAAGCTGGAGTTGGACGACATCCTGTCCAACCGCGAGGGCATCAACGCGGAGGTGCGCAACATACTGGACACGCGCACCGAGCAGTGGGGCGTGGAGATCACCGCCGTGGAGCTGAAGGACATCGAGCTGCCGCAGGAGATGAAACGCGCCATGGCTCGCCAGGCCGAGGCCGAGCGTGAGCGACGCGCCAAGGTCATCGCCGCGGGAGGCGAGGTTCAGGCCGCGGCCCAGCTCTCCGAGGCCGCTCGCGTCATCTCCTCCGCCCCGGGCGCGCTGCAATTGCGCCTGTACCAGACCCTGGTCGAGGTCTCGGCCGAGGCCCGCTCGACCATCGTGTTTCCGGTGCCCATCGATCTGACCGGGATGGGCGCCGCGCCCGGGGCCACCCCGGCCCAGCTCCAGAGCATGATGCAAAGTGCGGTCGCGCGGGCCGCCCGCCCCCCCGCCAACACCCCCCCGCCC
>JAEXQJ010000214.1 GCA_023438785.1 Pseudomonadota bacterium | reverse complement strand
GAGCGGAGGCGCGGCGGCGACAGGTGGGACCAAGGCGAGCGGAGGCGAGGCGGCGCCGGGCGGGACGAAGGCGAGCGGAGGCGCGCCGGCGACAGGCGGCACGAAAGCGAGCGGAGGCGAGGCGGCGACAGGCGGGACGAAGGCGAGCGGAGGTGCGCCGGCGACAGGCGGTGCGAAGGCGAGCGGAGGCGCGCCCAGTGCAGGTGGTTTCATCGCAGGCCCTGGCACAGGAGGCTCGGGCGGCGCTGGGGCGGGTGGCGGGAACGGGGGCCGCAGCGGCGGCAGTGTGGCCACGGGGGGCACGAGCGGCACGGGCGGAGCGAGCTCATCCGCGTCGGGAACCCTCTTCCCCGCGTCCTCGCCCTGGTATCAGGACATCTCAGGGGCGGCGCTCGATTCTCAATCAAGCACCATTCTGGCGGGCCTGGCGGCCAAGGGCGGCTGGGGGACGGGCAGCCTGCGCATCGACTTCTCCATCGAGGTCCTCAAGGCCGATGCCACGGTGGTGCCGCGGACCTTCACCAAGACCGGCGACTTCTTCGCGCCGGATTGCGATGACGTGCCCATTCCTGTGCCACCCGGCGGTCGCTTGGAAGGGGAGTCGAACTACTCCTGCAGCAACGACGGCGATTGCCACCTTGTGGTCATCCAGGGCACCAAGCTCTTCGAGATGTGGCGTGCCAATATCGCGGGCGGCACAGCGACGGGCTCATTCAGCGGAGGGTGCCTGGCGGTTTGGGATCTCACGCGCGACTACTGGACGGGCGGGACGAACTACGCGCGCGGCGAACAGTGCACCAGCGCCGATGCGGGCGGCTTCCCCATCACGGCGATGCTCTTCTCCGCTGATGAAGTGGCCAGCGGCAGCATCAATCACGCCATTCGCTTCATTCTGCCCAATGACCGCATCACCAAGGGCGCCTACGTGCACCCCGCCACGCACTCGGGCGCCGGCAAAGGCACGCCGACGACGAACACGGTGCCCTACGGCGCGCGGCTACGCCTGAAGTCGTCATTCAATCTGGCCAGCCTGCCCAACGAGGGCGCACGTACCGTCGCGCGCGCCATGCAACGCTACGGGATGTTCCTGTCCGACGGGGGCAACATCGCCCTGACGGCGCAGGCGGACACCTCCAGCAAGGCGAAGTGGAGTGGCCTCCTCGGCCCGGGCGACTTGTCCTCCATCGAGGTGTCGGACTTCGAGATGGTGGACGGTGGCACGCGCATCCCGCTTACGCTGGACTGCACGCGCGCACCGTAGTGGGCTCGGCGGGGGCCACCTCGCCGGGCGCCGCGCCCTCTGGCCGCGACGGGCGATCAGTCGTTGCCCGTCGCGCCAGGTGCGGAGCGGCCGAGGCGCAGCGCCCTTCGCACGACGGCGGGCGGCAGCCCGGTGCGGCCCGCGATCTCGTCGACCGAGGGGGTGTGACCCGACTCGGCGGCAAGGGCGCGCACCGCCGCCAGGACGCGGGCCAACTCCTCGTGGTCCTGCGGCTCGGGGCGGTCCAGGTCAAAGCCCGCCTCCTCGAGGGCGCCGATTATCTGGTCGATGTCGGTGTAGTTGACAGGCTTGTCGAGCAGCGCATCGCTGAGCTCGTCGAGGTTGAGTCCTTGCGGGTGCGCGGCCTTGATGTCGGCGACGATCTGTTCGAGGCGGGGAGAAAGAGCCATGGCGTGCGGTGGAGGTTAGCGCACGCGGCGTGGATTCGCCCGGCGCGCGGGCGAGAAACGGAGCCGATGCGGATGGGTCATGGGCGCGGGCGGGCGATCATGGGCGGGGGGGGCTGACGCTTGTCCGGGCTGTGCTCGTTGCGAGCCCCTCGGGGTAGGCGCGCGGAGTCCCGCAGTCTCAGGTCCGCAAGCCGAAATTCGAGTGCGGTTCTGAGCACGCCCAATCCATAGGTCAGGCTGCGACGAAAACCGATCGAGGACGCCTCTTCGAAGTAGCGCGCCGGGCAGGTAATCTCGCCGATGTGGAACCCATACCAGATGGCCTGCACCAGCATCTGGTTGTCGAAGACGAAATCGTCGGAGTTGTGCTCCAGGGGCAGCGCCTCGAGGAGCCTTCGCGAGAAGGCGCGGTAGCCCGTGTGGTACTCGGCGACCTTGTAGCCGACGAGCAGGTTCTCGGAGAGCGTGAGCGCCCGATTCGCCGCGTATTTCCAGAGCGGCATGCCGCCCGCGAGGGCGCCGCGCCCGAGCACGCGAGCCCCCAGCACGACGTCGAAGTGGCCACTGGCCACCATGCCCGCCATGGCCGGCAGGAGACGGGGCGAGTACTGGTAGTCGGGATGGATCATCACGACGATGTCCGCACCCCGCTCGAGAGCGGCTCGGTAGCACGTCTTCTGGTTGGCCCCATAGCCGCAGTTCCTGGGGTGAACCAGGTGGAAGAGCCCCAACTCCTGGGCCACCTGGACCGTCCCGTCGCTCGACGCATCGTCCACGAGGATGATGTCGTCCGCGACGGTCCGATCGATCTCATGGACCGTCTGCCGCAGCGTCTTCTCGGCGTTGTAGGCCGGCATGACGACGCAGATGCGGTTGCCGTCTAGCATCGAAGAGGTTCTCCCTGGCTTGCGTGGGCGATTTTCCGCTGGCCCGCGGTCGCTGCTGGCATTGTGGACCACGAAGGACAACTCAAGGAAGGACGTCGCAGCAAGTGAGTGCTTTTGAAATCGTCATGCTCGTCTGCTTCGGGGCGAGTTGGCCAATCTCGATCGCCAAGGCATTGCGCACCCGCCAGGTCGCGGGCAAGAGCCCGCTGTTCCTGGTCATTGTCATCGCGGGGTACCTGAGTGGCATCGTGCATAAGGCGCTTCATTCGCCGGACTGGGTGACTTTGCTCTATTTCCTGAACCTCGTCATGGTGTCCATCGACCTGGCGCTCTACGTGCGGTTCTCGAAATCCGCGAGACCGGCACCGGCCCTGAGAACGCGAACGACAGGTGGGTCAGATACCCCGCAAGCCGATCCGCCGGACGCCTCCCACGGGCGAGGTGGTTCCGTTGCCCACCCGGGGCCAGGTGGGGAAGCATCCGACTCGTGACGGGGCTTTCGGGGTAGGGGAATCCTCGGGCGGGTGGGGGCTCTTCATTTTGCAGTGCGCCCGCCGATGATTGGGGGGAGTCATGCTCTCCCCGCACGGCCCGATATGCGCGCCCCAAGCGGCATCATCACCTCGCGTTGTCGGCCGTTATCTCATGTTCGACGAGATCTCCAGCGGCGGGATGGCCACCGTGCACCTGGGGCGTCTGTCGAGCGATGCGGGTTTCTCGCGGACGGTGGCCATCAAGTACCTCCATCCCAACCTCGCGAGAGATTCGCACTTCATCTCCATGTTTCTCGACGAGGCTCGCCTCGTCTCACGCATTCGACATCCCAACGTGGCGGCCCCGCTGGATGTGGTGGTCGTCTCGGAAACCGAGGAGGTCTTTCTCGTCATGGAGTACGTCCATGGCGAAACGCTCAGTCGGCTCGTCGGGGAAGCGCTCGATCTCCAGTTGCCCCTTCCCCCGAGCGTCACGGCGAGCATCTTGAGTGGCTCGTTGCATGGTCTGCACGCCGCCCACGAGGCCGTAGACGAACTGGGCGCCCCTCTCAACATCGTTCACCGGGACGTCTCACCGCAGAACATCATCGTGGGGGCTGACGGTGTGCCGCGGGTTCTCGACTTTGGCATCGCCAAGGCCGTCTCGCGTTCGCAGTCGACCGAGGGAGGGAGAGTCAAGGGCAAGGTTTCGTACATGGCACCCGAGCAACTCACGTGCCGCCCCGTGGACCGCCGCGCGGACATCTTCGCGGCCGGAATCGTCCTGTGGGAAGCGCTGACCATGCGTCGACTGTTCAAGGCGGACGATCACGCGGCCGTCATCTCGCAGGTGCTTCAGGCCACGATCCCGCGACCCAGCTCTATCAACGGGAACGTCTCGCTGGCCATGGACCGCGTGGTCCTCAAGGCCCTCAATCGTAGCCCCGCTGCGCGCTTCCAGACCGCCCGTGATTTCGCTGCGGCGATAGAGGAAGAGGCGATCGTGGCGAACACGCGCGGGGTGTCGGAATGGGTGTGTCGGGCGGCAGCTCAGAGCCTGGCCGCGCGCGCTGAGCAGGTTGCCCGCATCGAGAGCGAATCCGTCGACCTCGGACTGCTGGACGGGCAGAACCATTCGGTCGAGACGTTGCAGACGACGAGCCAGACCTTCGCGATTCTGCGCGACGTGGAGCTGCGGCGTCGTTCGGTCGATGGGGCGAAGACGCCGCGTCCGGCGGTGCTCCGCGTTCAGCACTGGGAGGATCCCACGGTGGTCTCCGCCTCCCTGCCAGACGGTGCGGCGGCGACGCCGGCACCGGCTGAGGTCGCGGAGCCGCACTGGTCATCGACGGCGATGCCCGCGGAAGGTCCGTGGACCGAGACGGTGCTGGCTCCTCTTTGGCGGAGGAAGAAGTGGATACTGGGAGGCGCAGCCCTGGGGCTGGTGGGGGGGCTGGCTACCGCGGGCTTGTTGCTGCTGCGTTCATCGTCCCGACCGACGGCAGATTCGTCGTGGTCGGAGCCGGTCATCTCGACGGCCAGCCCCCAAGCGATCCGCCACGCCGTCGATCCGCCGAAGCGTGAGGTGGTGGCCGTCGCGCCCAAGGCTCCGTCGCCGGAGCGACAACCGGCCGCAAGGGCGCCCACCAAAAGCAAGCGCAGCCGAACACTCAAGAGCAGCAAGGCCCGCAGGGACTGCGAGGTCCCCTTCTATGTCGACCGCGACGGGATCCGTCGGGTCAAACCCCAGTGCCTTTGACCATGAGACGTCCCGTCGTCAGCTCATCGGGTGTGGCAGCGTGTGTGGCTGTCCTGACCGCGATCCTGCCTTTCTCGGTCCAGGCCGTGACTCCCCTGGAGTGCGCACAGGCCTATGAAAAGGCGCAAGTCGAACGGAAGGCGGGACACTTCACGGTCGCCATCGAGAGTCTGAGAGAGTGTGCGGGTCAGGAATGCCCCGCGTTCGTCCGCAAGGATTGCATCCAGTGGATGGCAGAGACCGAGAGCACGCAGCCGACTGTCGTATTCTCCGTGCGACGGAACGGCGCGGACATGACCACGGTCGAGATCGCATGTGACGGTCGCGTCCTGACCCGGTCGAGCGATGGCAAGTCCGTCGCTCTGGATCCGGGCGTTCATGATTTCGCCTTCGGCGTCCCGGGCGAAGCGGCCGTGCACAGACAGATCGTCATCCGCCAAGGCGAGCGAGACCGGATCGTCGAGATCGAACTGGACAAGCCGAGCCTCGCTGCCCTGTCGCCCGGCGCCGCTGCACGCAAGTCTGTCCTGCCGGATGTCGCCGCGGCAGCGGGCGCGAGCTCACGTGTCGGAGGGGGCTCGTCGATGAGCGGCAGACGTATTCTGGCGTACAGCCTTGCCGGACTAGGCACGCTCGGGGTTTCGGGCTTCGCGGCAGTCGGGCTCTGGGGCTACAGCCAGAAGCGCGATTTCGAACGGTCCTGCGCCCCTTTCTGTTCATCCAGTCAGGTGGAATCGGTCCGCACCAAGTACATCGTCGCCGATGCCTGCCTGGGGGTGGGCGTGGTCTCGCTGGGCTTGGCCGCATACCTGTTCCTGAGCGAGGGAAAGACGGCGGCCGGAGTCTCCCCGTCGACCACGGCGGTGGCCATCTCTCCTTCTCTCTTCGGACACGGGGCCGTGGTCGATATGAGCGGCAGGTTCTGAAACCATGTGCGAAAGGATTACATGATGGCTGTGCCGGTCACCCGACGTGTTGGTGGTCGGAAGTGGCCTTGGCTCGCGGGGGGCCTCGCGCTGCTGGCGTGCAATCCGAATGCGCTCGATGCTCTCAAGAACGGCCAGTCGCAGGACGCGGCCGCGATCGACCAACGGCTCGGCTCTCCCGACCTCGACTTGGGCAACCCTGACGATTCGCCGCCCGACGGGCCTGTGGCGATGGGCGGCAGTGCAATTGACGCTGCCGGGGCGGCCGGAAGCGGCGCTGGCAACGGGGGGAGCGCCGAGAGCGGCGGCGCCCCAGGGAGCGGGGGTATCGCCGGCACTGGCGGAGCCGGGGGCGCCGCTGGAACCGTGGGCGGCGGCGCGGCAGGCGGGGGCGGGCGGCCGGGCACGGGCGGGGGCGGCACTGACGGTGGTCTCGCAGACACCAGGCCGGCCCCGGATTCATCACTCGACTGTGCCGGCGTCCTCGATTCCAGGATCTGTTGGTACCTCGGACGAGCCGGCGAAAGCTGCACCACCACGTGCGCCACTCACGGCGGCACGTCAGCGGACGCTGCCGGGCACGTGGGCACCGCTGCGCAAGGCGGCAGCGAAGAGGAATGTGGTCGCATCCTGAACCTCCTGGGCCAGGAGGGCATCTTGCTCTCGGGAACGCGATCGGACGGCAAGGGCCTGGGATGCTTTGCCGCATTGGGGGCGCGTTGGTGGCTCTCTTCACCCCCGTACACCGACAACGTCATGTACGAGAGCGTGCAGATCGTCTGTGGATGCGTCCGGTGACGTGAAGGTTGCTCGGCCCGATTCATAGGGGACGTCGGTGTCACCAAGGACCGTGAGGCTCGTGCAGCGAAGCGGTAGGGGTTGGGGCTTCCTAGGAAGCCGGGTAGACGACGATGCTCTCGCCTTGGCAGGGAAACCTGGCGAGCCGCAGCCCGCGGTCGGCCGCGTCGCTCCTCCGCCTCCCGTGTCCCCGGGTCTATGCCGGACGTGCCGCCGTCTCTGACGCTGGTGCCGCCGGCGGATGCGCCACCCGTGCCGGCATCGCCCGCTGTACCGCCAGTCACGCTGCGACCCCCGGACGCCCCTCCCCCAACTCCGCCCACGCCGGCTGCGCTGTCACTCGGGGCGGGGCTGCCGTCGCGGGCGCCGCCGGTGCCCAGGCGTGAGCTGCCGGCATCGGCGTTCTTGCCCCCCGTGCGCCAGAGACTCCAGCTGTCGACGTTGAGCCATCGCCACCAGCCGCAGCCGTAGTCGACGTGCCTGCGCCCGGTGTGTCCACATTGGAACCGCCCGTGGTGCTGGTGCCGCGGACGCCGCGGTCCTACCACCGCCAGCCGCCTTTGGGTGACGTCCGCGCCCAGAATCGGGAGGCAACTCACGAGTCCGAAGCGGCCTCCCTGTGGCAGGGGCGCCTCGGCCCGGCTCTCATGGGCAGGCCTGGACACCAGGTTGGTGAGCACGGTCACGGTAGCGGGCGGGCCAAGAGGCGCGGCCCCCTGCTGCTCCGCGCCTCTTGCAGTTGTCCGCGTGAGAATCCAGAATAGCCGCGCACGCCGGCGCGACCCGACCTTGGTGTACCTGTCGATCGCCCTGCGTGCCTAAGCAGTCCTAGGTCTTCGCTTCACCCCAACCACGCAGCTTCCGGTATCCATCGCCCTCGCTTGCCGAATTCCGAGCGAATCCGTCGGCCTCAATCATTCCGGCCGCATGAGAATCGATTCAGCGAAACATCCCGGAGAAAGGCGCTTCGTCATGAGGACCACCCAGGCGACCAAGTCACGAGTCCACTGGCCAGTGAGTCTCCTCGCTGTCACCCTCCTCGGCGCGATGGTTTTCGCCCCGATCGCGTGCGGGTCCCCCGAGATCGGAAGCGAGCACAAGCCGACTGGCGGGGCCAGCGGGCACACCGGCGGAAGCCTCGTCCCCGTCGGCGGCGGCGGCGGCTCGATCGTCGGGCCCGCGGACCCGAAGCTGTGCGGGGACGGCAAGCAGAACACCGGCGAGCAATGCGACGACGCCAACAAGGAAGGCGGGGACGGTTGCTCGGCGCTGTGCCAGATCGAAGTGGACTGGGAGTGTGCCGGGTGGGGCGAGAAATGCGTGTACACGGCGAAATGCGGCGATGGCAGGTTGAGCGTCACCGAAGACTGTGACGACAGCAACACCGACCCGGGCGACGGTTGCACGGGCGACTGCAAGGTCGAGGCGGGCTGGCAGTGCCGGGTGCCGGGCAGGCGCTGCGTCCCCATGTGCGGCGACGGCACCATCACCGGCAGCGAGCAGTGCGACGACGGGAACGCCGACAACGATGACGGCTGCTCCAGCACCTGCCTGGTGGAACCGGGCTGGGATTGTCCGACGGGCAGCGACTGCGTGAAGTCCATCTGCGGCAACGGCAAGGTCGAGAAGGGCGAAATCTGCGACCGTGGCGACAAGAACGGCCTCTTCTACGGCGACGGCAAGGGCTGCTCGAAGACCTGCACGACGGAGCCGAAGTGCCTCGACGGATCGGGGAAGACCCAGGCCTGCACGACATCATGCGGCGACGGCAACATCAACCAGGACCGCGACGAGGAGTGCGACGACGGCAACCTGATCGACGGCGACGGCTGCTCGAAGGACTGCAAGCTGGAGGCGGGGTTCAATTGCGAGGTGCGCACCATTGATGATGCCAGCACCTGTGCGGCGGGCACCGGCAAGTGTCTGTCTCTGCCCATCGTCTACCGCGACTTTCAGCCCGAGAACGAGACCGGAGGCCACCCGGACTTCTACTGGCTGGGCACGAAGACCGGCAACAAGATCACCACCTGGTGCGTGCCCAACTCGGGTGGTCCCAGCAAGGGCAACGACTCGACGGCGCGTTGCTGGGACATCGCCGCCAAGACGTTGCTCGACGGCAAGCCCCAGTACAACGCCTCACGCAGCAACAACCTGTGTGCCTGTCAGTTCAGCGACTGGAGTCGCAACGGCAACGGGGGCCACGTGCCTAACTACCCCGACAGCGCCAGCCCCTTGTGGGATCCGAGCCAGAACCCGGCGAACTTCCGCAGCGACATGGCGTCTTGGACCCAGAACGGCGGTCCGGTGTGGAAGGGCACGGTGCCGATCGTGAAGGACAAGAAGAGCTTCGATCAGTGGTTCAACGACGACAGCTCGGTGAACAAGACCTTCACCTCCGTGCTCGAAATGGAAGCCATCGGCTCCGGCCTGTACCAATACAGCAGCAAGTCGCACCTCAACGAGGGCGGCTTCTTCCCGCTCAATGAACTGAATCCCAGCCAGGCCACCTTGTGCAACCTGTGGCCCTACTGGATCACGTGGGCCACCTGTCGCGGCGACCAGTACCTCTTCCCGCCGCGCGTGCTGCAGACCGACTGCCCCGATCAGGACCCGCTCACCAATGGCTGCTGGGTCAACAACACCCCGGGCTTCACGAACGATTCGTACTTCACGACTGAGGCCCGCTACTTCTTCGTGTACGACGCGACCGCCGGCCTGACCCTGCAGTTCTACGGCGACGACGACATGTTCGTCTTCATCAATGGCAACCTGGTTCTTGACCTGGGCGGCGTGCACCAGCAGTTGCCTGGCAAGGTCACGGTGAAGGGCGGCCCTGGCGCCAGCCAAGCGTCCTATGCGATGGGCGGCTGCCTGGATACGGCAGGCAACATCGTGGGCGCCGAGGAGGGATCGACCGCGTGCAGCCCCACCAACAGCAAGCCGCCGGCGGCCGCCAAAGAGGTGGATTTCCGCACGGGGACCATGGACCTGAATCTGGAGGATGGCAAAACCTACGAGGTCGCCATCTTCGGCGCCGACCGCCATCCGCCGGAATCGAACTACCAGCTCACCCTCTCCGGGTTCGCCACCAAGATCTCGAACTGCAATCCCCACTGCGGCGACGGCAAGACCAGCGCAGGCGAGGAGTGCGACGACGGCGACCAGAACCAAGACGACCTCTACGGCGGCTGCACCACCAAGTGCAAGTTCGGTCCGTTCTGCGGTGACGGTAACGTCGATGGGCCCGAAGAATGCGACGAGGGCAAGAACAACACCGCCACCTACGGCAGCGACGGCTGTGCTCCAGGCTGCAAGAAGCCGCACCACTGCGGTGATGAAATCGTCGATTCTCAATTCGGCGAGGGCTGCGATCTGGGGGAGAAGAACGGGCAGCCGAGCAGCCCGTGCACGGACAAGTGCCAGGTCCTCATCCCGTAGGCGAGATAACCCTCGCGTAAGCGCCTCTCGCGAGGCGGCTCGCGCCTGCGCAGGAGGGCGAGTCATACATAGCCCGCCGTGAATCAGGCGGAGTCTTCGGGGCACAACTGCGTGCGCTCGAAAGCCATTCGCACAATCGTGGTCAGCGCCCGTGCGCGTGCTCTCAGTCCGGGCGGACCATCGACTTGTGCCCTGCGGCACGTTGGGGTATTAATGCGCGCAGCGGCCAGCGGACACACCCGAGCTGTTAGCCTGTGCCCGTCAGGCGGAGGATTTGGTGCGAGGCACGGAACCCGTGCTGAGTGGGAGAGCGGATGCGACGACGGAGCGGACAGCGGAATCCTGTCGGAGGCAAGACGTGGAGGCCTGCAAGGCCGGGCAAGCTCCTGCCCCTTGGCTTGAGCGTTCCGTTGGTGGCTTCGCTCTGGAGCTGCGCCGAACGGACGGAGCGGCAGTCACTGTGCGTCTCCGCGGGCTGGAGCCCCGAGCCGCTGGCCTGTGCCGACGGCGAGGGGACCTGCCCGGCCGGCACAGGATGCACGGCCAGGCCCGGGCAACGGGGCCAGTGCTTGCCCACTATGTTCCCCACCATCGATGCGGACGCTCTGACGTCCGGCTTCGGAGTCCCGGAAATCGAGTTGAGGCGCACCGAGGATGCTGCCGGGGATGCCCTATACGAGGCCATCCTGACCAAGCAGGTTGAGGCGCTGGCCTGCTCGCTCTTCGTGGCCGAGCCCCTGCTGGAGACCGGAGACCTGGGCTACGTGAAGGACGCGGCCACGTCCATCTACCGCAGCCACATGTTTCGCATCGAGGGCAGCGGTGCGGCCGATCCCCAGACCATCCAGTTCGGCGTGGGCGACCTGACCTCGACTCCGCAGACCTCGTGTGCGCAACCGCTGCTGACCACCCTGTTCCAGCTCAGATCCCAGGAGACGGTGGCGCCGGAGGTTGCCGGCTATCGAATCCTCTCCGCGCTCCGGATCGGGTGCATCGCCTTCAGCCAAGATCGCATCGTGGGCGCGACCCGGCTGCTGGGCGTGGCGTTGAACGAGCTGCCTGAGTCGCAGTCGGTGCTGACCAATTGCTCCGGGCAATCCGAGAGTGGAATGGGGCGACTGTGCATGGCGCCCCAGACCATCGGACGCTGCGTGCGCGGCGAGTGCGAGCCGCTGGAGAGCGATGCCCTCCCATTGAGCGGCTCAGGCGATTCGGGCGTCCCGGAGGTGCCCAATCAGAGCGGGCCCGCCACGCCGATCGCGGCGTGCACCGCCTGCACGGAGGGACAGTTGTGCGCTCAGGCGTCCTACGTGATCGGGCGCTGCATGGGCAGTCGTTGCGCGCAGCTCAGCCTCAATGAATGGGAGCCGCCGCTCGTGGTCTCCGATTGCGCGGCTCCGTTCGAGCACACCGATGGGCTCAACTGCACCGAGCCGCGCATCCAGGGGTTCGGTACCTGCTACGAGGGCATCTGCCGAAGCCGCTGCGCGACGAACGAACACTGCGGTGAGGCGTTCGGCATCCTGTCCGACGAAGCGCACGTCTGCGCTCACCCGCGGGGCACACCAGCCGGGTACCTGGGCCTCTGCCTGCCGTCCGCGTGGTTCGATGGTTCCGGCTCGACCGCGAGCGAGGCGACCGATGCCGGCGCGTGCGTCGCGAATGCCACGGCCGACGGCGTTGGCCCCGGTTCTGCGCCCCCGCGATTGACGGCGCAGTTCTGCTTGGGAGGTCTGACGTGCGACTGAACGCCGAAATCGACGGAGCCCGAATCTCGCCTGGTGCGCTCCTCTACCTGCGTGGAGAGGTGAACGCGTTCATCACCGTCGAGGATGTCCCGGCCGACTGGAGGGACGCCGAGCTGCAGGTGAAGGGCGGCGAGGAGCCGACCCACCTCAAGTCCGGGCAGGGGCGCCTGTGCAGACTCGGCAAAGCGAGCTTTTGGCGGCGCCGCCACGTGACGCTCAGCCTGTGGGGGCCCTCCGGGGGCGATGCCCCCTTGACCTCGATCGCCTTCGGAGTGGCCACGCCCGGAAACCGGACCCTGGCCCGCGCCGCCACCGGACTGCTGGTCCTCGCCGGCGTCTACATGGCCCTCGCCCTACCTCAGGTGGTGTCAGGCCTGGAGCAGGTGTATGGCTGGGGCGTTGGCGGGGTGACCCTCGGGGCGCTGGTTTACTCGCCGATGCGCGATTGGCTGCTCGATAGGCTGCACGGCCTGCCCTGGGCCCTGGCAGCCTTTGTGATCTCACTCGTGGTTCCGGCGGTGGTCTCCCAGGGGGCGAAGGTCCAGATCAACCGAACGGGCGACACCATCGAGCTCGTGGGGGGCCCGAACGACAAGCTCGACCCCGGCGAGGTGCACGCCTTCTGGGGGGATCGCAAGCCCAGCGAGAAGGCGACCTTCTGCGCGTTGCCCGGCGCCAACGGAGAGTGCGCGGCGCTGCGGGATGACGCCTCGCTGCCCTGGCTGGTGCGTCTGGGCTTGCTCGGCAGCGTTCAGTACGGCTGCGCGCTCAAGGGAGTGCCGGAGCTGACAGCGGAGGTCCAGCGGGAATGGCGGAGAACAGGTCGCTGCAGGCCGGCCGAATTCGTCTGGCAGCTCGATGACCCGTCCAAGACTCTGAAGATCAGCGCGGAGGCGCTCGGTCCGACGACGGTGAAGGTGGCATGCTCGCCGGGCACCACCGCGGGCGGCACCTGTCGGTTGCCGAGCGAGGGCGAGGACTTTCGCCTGCGGAAATTCCGGGGCGCGAGCAGCCCCATGGCGCTGCGCCTACGCGGCGACGGGGCGATTCGCGAGGTGTTCGTGAACGGGATCGTTCCCGGTCAGACAGAGGTCATAGTGCCTGCGTCCCGCGGTGCCAAGTGGGTCGCGGCCGACGTGGAGGTCAGCGGGCGCACCGTCGGGCATGCGCTGCTGCAGCCAGGTCAGGAAAGCGCCGCTGGCAAGTGCTGGCTCATTCGATCGGGCGAGCACCTTGCCCGGCTGGTCCTCCGTGGCAAGGACGGCTTTGCCCAGTTCGTCGCTGCGGACGGCAGCGCCATCAGTGCGATCCCCCTCTGCTGGTCCGGCGATTTGGACGACGTCGAGTTGCACCTGGACGCGGACTGGTCGCCGCATCGGGGCTGGAAGATCGAGTTGCCGACGGAGTGGGCGTCCGCGAGCGTGCGCATCTACCGCGCCTCGCTTGGCTACTGGGGCACGGTGACCGGGCCCGACAGACCAACGAACGATCCCCCTTCGGCAGTGCCGGCCGTGCTGGTCGGGGCTCGCGACGCGGCCGACGGCGGCCCCGGCGCCTCCGTACGCGGCGCATGGTTCTTTGTCGAGTTACGGAGCGTCGAAGCGAGCGAGGGCGTGCCTGCGAATGCGCTCAAGGTCCTCAAGCATGGTGCGCGGGTCATGTGGAGCAACGGGCAGGCCGATCGTGACTGGCTGTGGACGGGCACGATCGGACAGGGCGAGGTCAAGCTGTCCGCAGGAACCAGCCGGCTGGTGCACGTGGAGTGCCGCGACGATGCCTCCTGCACCGCGCGTGCAAGTGGTCCCTGCTGGCTCACGCGCGCGGGGCAGCTCATCTCGGAGGAGGAGTGCGTGGACGGCGTGCGGGGGGAGAAGCGCGGATTCGTCCCGAGTTGGTGTTCGCGTTCCACAATCTGCGAGGACCGGCGGCAGGGGAGGCCATAGCGTGGCGACCAGACTTCGCTGCACGGCGACGAGGAGCGGCCTGGTTGTGGTGGCCGTGCTGTTCTTGTGGGACCTGATTTGCCCTGGGGTAGCCGTTGCCGCGCACCTGGCGATTGACCTGGATACACTGGGCGAGGCGCCTCCTGCCCAGCTCTGCGTGTTGTCTGCCGGCATCACCGGGCAAAAGGAGGCCGAGTGGCAGAAGAAGTTCGGGGCAAGGCCTCCGAATCGTCAGCAGGAGGATCCCAAGCACTGCTACCGAAGCGTCACCTCGTGGGGGGAAGAAGAGCGGATGCTCTGCACACGGGAGGCCGAGGGTCGCGTCCTCATCATGAGGGTGGCGGACGTCGGGATCGACAAGGTGGAGCTCGCCGGAAGCGTGGCCCATCTCGAGATCAGGATCGCGCGGAACGAGCTTCTGGCTGGCTCGACCGGGAAGATCTCAGTGGCAGGCGGGCACTACTGGGAGCGGCAATCAGTTCCCTTCCCCACGAACAACCAGAACTATTGGGCGCGCGTGCAATTGGTCCCCAGGTGTGTCGAGCGCTGGCTGTCTTTTCCGCAGTTCGAGTGCGGAGAAGAGCAAGCCAGGGAGCCGATCTCGTTTTCGGATTCTGCCGGCGGACCGCTTGTGCCGAGCACGCCGTGTCCGCTGGATCGATCGGGCGCGCGGGCCTTCTGCACGGTGCCCATCGCCGAGACGGGGGCCACCATCATCAGCGCGAAAGCCTGCGGGCACGAGCTCGAGGCCACCACGGCCTTGCCCCTGCCCGCCGCACAGGTCGAGCTCGGCGTCAGCCGCTTTTGGTTCGAATGGCGGCGCCACTGCCTCAGCCCGAAGGACAGTTGCCCGGACGTCGCGTGGCTCATGGATCGCGTGTCGTGCGCGAGTACCATCCCCGGCGAGGGCGCCTGCCGCTTCAACGGTTGCAGCGGGAAGATCCGTTTCCCGGCGAAGATCCGGCTGCGGCACAAAGGCCGCTCGGCCAATCAATTCTGGGACGAGACCCTGGGCTATCCGGGGCAGGTCCTTCAGGGGTTCACCCCGGAGGAACGCAGAAGAGTCGCGTTGAACTGGCAATGGCCGGAGGTCGACCCCAGCGACGAGGCGCTGTGGAAGAGCGGAGGACGCGCGTGCCAGGCCTGTCGGACGGAATCCTCATCCTGCGAGGAGCCCAGGACGCCATGCCTGATGCGATCGACCCACTGCCGCGCGTGTCCGTCGCTGCTTGATGCGCTTCGCGTGCGCCGGGAGGAAGCGGGCAAGCTGTCCGGGGGAGAGATCGATTACCTGGAGGTTCGGACCCCGGAGGGCAGGGAGCATCGGGTTGGGCTGGAGACCAATCAGATACGCATTCCGGAGCTGGACTGCGAGGACAGAATCACGGTGACCTACCAAGGACGCCTCGACTACCGGCTGGAGCATCTTCCCTACCAAAGCTCGTCGGAGGGCATCGCGGTCCCTGCTCCGGAGGACCTGCGCAAGACCAGAATGGTCCCTGCCGTGGCTGTAGCGGCGGGCCTGCGCGGCCTCAGGTCCGGCCGGGGGCGCTTTGGGCCGGCAGGTGAGCTGGATGCGATCTTCGGGGCACGCACCGGTTTCGCCACGAAACCCAACTTGAAACCGGAATTGCGCCTCGGGGTCCTGCTGGCCAGTAGCCCCTACTGCTATGAAATGCTGAGCAACAAGCCCAATCAGGAATCGAGCCGCAACTCGCACGCCTGCGAGGGGACGATGGATTCGGTGTTGGTGTGGCGCTTGTTCGCCGAGCTTGGCCTCACGCTGTACCGGCCGAGCTCGCCGTGGCGTTTCGGCGGATCGCTGGGCGGAGGACTCTCGTATGTCGTCTTCGAGCGCGATGACCGGAAGTCCCCGCTGGACTGGCTGGTGACCCTCCGAGGCGAAGTGGGCTACGAGCTGATCCGCGGGCTCACGGCCGGAATGCAGGTGCGGGGCCTGTTCCCCAACGAGGTCTACGAGACGGTGTTCGATGAGAGCGGAGTCGTACGCCACGGCCACAACGGAGCCCGGTGGGACACGGACAAGCTGGGCGGCACCATTGGCGCCGTCATCCGCGTCGACGACCCGTTCTGAGCGGCTCTCGTCCCACCCTCACCGCCTACCCGCGCCTGATCCTCCCACGTCCCACTAACCCACCATTCCGAGGTGCGACCATGAAAGAAACCCATCACGAGACCCTGGCGCTGCAGACCCTGGCCATCATCAAGAACACCCCCGAGCTGACCGGCAAAACCGAGCAGGCGCTCGGTGTGCTCTACGGCAACCCGGATAACCTCAAGTGGTACGCCAACTATGCTTCCGCGCCGGACCGAATCCGCGACGTGTACCTGGACACCGCGTTCCACTTCTCGGACATGTACGAGTTTGACGGGAACAATCTGTCCGCGTTCCAGCATTTCCTCGTCGCCGACGAGTGCGATTTTCGCGGCTACAAGTGGGACCACGACGGGTCTCTGGGCATGCTGGAGACGATCGGCAAAGCCGGCATGGAACTGACCTCAACGACCGTCAAGTACGACACCAGGGCGCAGGCCTATGGATGGGGCGCGCAAGAGTTGGCGGACTCTCCCATGGCCAGGGCGGTCCAGGACGCCAAGGGGACGATCCTGAGCAGGTTCCAATTCCCGTCGGCGGACGTCGTGGCTTCTTACTACGGAGACAGCCTGGCCCCTGCCTACGCGCAGGCGGGGGAGACGACCAATTGGGCCAAATCGGTCGGGTTCACGCTTCACTTCGTGATGGATTCTTGCTGCGCACACCACAACACCGGCACGCTTCTGGACGGCCACTCGGCCTGGGAGGCGGAGCTGTGGAAGCACTGGCAGACTCTGGTGGGCCACTGCACCGACACCGCGAAGATGGACGAAAAACTCAAGGAGCTGGCGGTTGAGGTCCAGGCCTACCGGAAGGCCAAGAACCTGGACCACAGGACGGTCAAGACGGTCAGAGACGTCGTGCAGGTCAGCGGCAAGTTCACCCAGGCGTGGCTCAACCGAGGCGTCAACGCGAAGCAGGCGCGTGAGGGCAAGATCTCGGAGGACGAGGCGCGCTCCGTGTGCATCCGCGCCCTCGCTTTCTGCTCGAAGGCGCTCGAGCTGATGTCCACAAACCTGGAGTAGACCGGGGGGAGCTGGCTGCGGCGACCGGGAAGTGGCGCGCGCCCCGGTCGCCCGCCCGCAGCGGGTGCCTGGTCGACCAGTCGAG
>JAEXQJ010000041.1 GCA_023438785.1 Pseudomonadota bacterium | reverse complement strand
GTATTTGGGATTGGCAACTTCCTTTTCCGAACAGCCGAACAGAATCCCCGCCACCACCACGAATGCTGCACCTTTTGTCTTCATGATCATTCTCCGTTTCGGCCTCTAGAACGTCCTGGTCACCTGAACCCCGCTCGGTCCCACCGCCACGCTGGTGTCCGCGTGCAACCAAACCGGTACGGCCACGACCGCACCCAAAGCCACCAGTCCCAATCCCACGCCCAGGTTGGTCCACCCCGGCGCGGCGTTGTCCTTCACCATGGGGCACTGGCCGTCGTCGCCCTTCGACTTCGACGAACAGTAGCCCTTGCCATCGCGGCTAAGCTGCCAGATGCCCCACCCGGCTAGGCCCGCGCCGGCCGCGGCCAGGACCGCGCCACCGCCGATGCGCCAGCCACGATAGGAATCCTCGCGTGGGTTGGCCGGCTGGGCAGGTGGCAAAGCGGCGGGCGGCACGGGCTGGGCGACCGCGGCCGGCGCCGCGGCTGGCTCGGCGGACAGGCGCGCGCACAGCACGCTGGCCGACTCACGTATGGCCTTCACCAGATCGTTGCCCGTACACACCTCGCATTCGCGATCGCGCGTTTCGATCAATTTGCCGGTCGCCGCGTTCCACAGCTCAGCCCGCAGCTCGTAGGACTCGCGGCGATAGCTGGCCTGCACGCGCAGCACGTACGATGTGCCGGTCTCGCGAGCCAGGGCCCGCAGGCAATCGCTCTGGTTGCAGGCCAACTTGTCCGCGGAGGCGTTGGTCAGCAGGACCGGCTCGACGCCCTGATTGTCCACCGCCTTGACCAGGGCCGCCCGGGCGTCCGCCTCCAGCGTCGCCTTGGTGGACGCGTCCAAGGTTAGGGCAGGCACGACGGCCACGCGCACGGGATCGGCATGAGCAGACGTACCAGCCAGCAGGCTCAGCCCCACCAATCCCAACCATGCGAATCGTAGAAACGAAGAAGTCATCGGGCGGATTCTCGCGGTGAATGCAAAGCAGTCAAGCGCACTGAGCGGCCACGCCGATTCAGAAGCGCCCGGAGAGCTGTAGTCCTGACGGCGTCACGGCGACGCTGGTGGTGGTGGCAGGCCCGGGCCAGCACAGGGCGACAATGCCCGATGCCAGGATCAAACCACCGGCTGTCAGGGCAACGGGCCCTTGCACGGACATGTCGTAGGCTTTCTTGGGCGTGCAGGTCGCGCAGCTCACACTTCCGTCCAGCCACATCCAGACCCCGCCCAAGGTGGCCAGCGAGGCGCCCGCACCCACCGCCGCCACACCCAGGACCTGCCGCCAGCGCGGCACCGGGCCGGGGACGGGCGCGGCAGGCGGCACGGAGACCGGGGCCGGCGCGCTCACGGGCGGGGGCGCGGGCGCGACCACGGCCGCCAGCTCGAACGACTCCACCGCCTGCGCGCCAGGCATGATCTCCTTGGTCCGCTCGGCACTCAGGAAGCTGGGCGAGCGCACCGCGATCTGGTGTTTGCCCGCCACCACCCGCAAGGGCCGACGCAGCGGCAGGATCCCCACCACCTCGCCATCCACCACCACCTCGGCCCCACGTGGCGAGCCGGTGACCGAGAGATCGGCCAGACGCGCCCGAATCCGCTCCAGTGAATCCTCCAGCACGCCTCGGCGCTTCTCGACCCATCGATTGTCGCTCTGGGCCAAGGCCGCGGCCAGGTGCGACTCCGCATCCACCCAGCGCTCAAGGGCCTGCTCGGCCAGGCCCACCTGGGCCAGGGTCCGCGGCGAAGGCTCAGCCTCGTGGGCGCGTTGGAACATGCTGAGCGCGCAGGGATAGTCGGCCTTCTCCATGCAGTTGGCCCCGCGCTCGAGAAGCACGTCGGCCGAATCAGCGGCCTCGACCGCGAGCGGCCACAAGGCACCAAGGAGCACAATTCGGCGAAGCAGTTTCATCGGCTACCTGAGGATGGGAACACCGTTGGGGGTGTATTTGATGGCTTCCGGCCGCGGCTTGGGTGTCCGCGCCGGCCTGGTTCGTCCACTTCTCTGTGTTTCGGTCGCCGAAGCCGCAGGTTGCGCGCTGGGTGCAGCCCGCACGTCAGTCCCCGCGTCCTCGCTCGCCGACGCATCGGGCAGAAGCGCCGGCGCGGGCAGCGGAGCGGGGGCGTGCGCCTCCGGGGCGTTTTTCGCGCGATGAGCAGAACCAAACCACGCGAGCCCCCAGCCCGCCGCGGCCAGCACGGCCAGGCCAGCCAGCACTACGGTCCACCTGTGCCGCGGACGGCCGCCGCCCGACCCGATCGCCATGGGTGAAGCGGCATCGGCCATCACCGGTTGCACGGTCGCACTCACGCCCTGGCTTGGGCGCTCGCCGGGCAGCACCGTGCGCGTGGACGGAAGCTCGGGCTCGGGCGGCCCGGGCTGCAACACGGTGGCCGGCGCGGGGAAGGTCTGGGTTCCCGAACCGGGGCGCGGCGGTGCATCGACGCCTCGGGCAGCCTGCGTCGTCGACTGGCTGGGCGCCTGACCATCGAAGGTGTCGGTCCACTGTCGGCGCCCGCGCTCGGACGCGTGGGCCAGCAGCGCGCGCCCCAGGTGGTGAACCGAGGGAAACCGCCCCTCGGGTTCCAGGGCCATGGCTCGGCAGAGCAACGCCTCGAACTCAGCGGGTAATTCGGGGACGAGCTGCCGGGGCCGCGGGAAGTCGCCCACCAGAATGCGTCTCAGGGTCTCGACCGTCGTCTCGCCCCGATGGGGCGTACGCCCGGTCACGCAGCGGTAGAGGATGACACCCAGGCTGAACTGATCGCTGCGCGCGTCCACCGGCCGGCCCCCGGCCTGCTCGGGCGACATGTAGTCGATGGTCCCGATGATGTCGCCCTTTCCGGTCAGCGAGTGCTCGCGCGACGAGACCAGCTTGGACACGCCGAAATCCAACACCTTGACCGTCTGAACGCCGCTGCCTTTCACGGTGAACACATTGGACGGCTTGAGATCGCGGTGGATGACCCCGGCCTCGTGTGCGGCGAACACGCCCGCGCACACGCCCAGCATGATGTCCGTGGTGGCCGCCACGTCCAGGCGCATCTGGCGGTTGAGGACCGCCGCCAGATCCTCACCGCGCAGGTACTCCAGCACGATGAAGGGCATGGGGCCGTCCACACCGAAGTCGTGCACCGCCACCACGCCCGCGTGGTGGATGGCGGAGGCTGCGCGGGCCTCGGTTTCGAAACGGCGGCGCGCGTCCGAATCGTTGGTCGCGAAGGGCGCCAGAGTCTTCAGCGCCACCGCACGCCGCAGCCGCTCATCGGTGGCCTTGTACACCGCGCCCATGCCGCCCACGCCCACCAGGTGTTCGATGCGGTAGCGCTCTGCCACCAGGTGCCCCGGCTGCAGGGTCCCGATGGACGGCGTGACCTCGTTTTGCGCCAGCACGTCCCCGACCGTGGGTGCACGTGATCCGTCCTCCGCGACCGTGGCCGCTGAGGTGCGGCCTTCCTTGCTCCGCCGGGTTTCGTCCATGATGACGAGTCCGGCCGAAGATACACCATGTGCGTCAGACAGGCGCGCGCGGCCTGGGCGGCTCAGGGCGTGCTACGGATTGGCGGCCTTCTGCAGCGGCTTGCCGCCCCGCTGGTACTTGACCACGGCGGCTTCGTGTTCGGCGATGGTGGCCGAGAACTGGTGGGTGCCGTCGTTCTTGGACACGAAGTAGAGGTAGGGCGTGCCGTCGGGATGCATGACCGCGGCCAGGGCGGCGCGGCCGGGGTTGGCGATGGGGGCCGGGGGCAGACCCTCGTGGGTATACGTGTTGTACGGGTTGGCCTGGTCGTCGAGGTGGATGCGGCGAATACGCCCATCCCACTGGGCGCACGCCGGTGAAGGCTTGCCCGTGAACAGCGGCGCCACCGTGCAGCCGTAAATAATGGTGGGATCGGTCTGCAACAGCTTGGGCCGGAAGGACGGCTTGGTGAGGCGGTTGATGAAGACCTGGGCGATGCGCGGCCGCTCCTCGGGCCGCCCGGTCTCCTTCTCCACGATGGAGGCCAGGGTCACGACGCGCGCGTCGTCGAAGCCCAGCTTCTTCTTCAGGGTCGCCACGCCGGCCGCATGGGCCGCGCGCAGCTCCTCGTAGACCTGACGGTGACGGCGGACCAGGGCCACCAGCACGCGCGCCGCCGGCGTGTGCGGGCGAAACTTGTAGGTGTCGGGGAAGAGATAGCCCTCCAGTGAGGGCCCCGGCAAATCCAGGCTGCGCACGAAGACCGGGTCCAGTGCCTGGGCCATCAACTCCGCCTTGGGCGCGATGCCCGCCGCGGCCAGGATCTCCACGACCTCGGCGATGTTCTTGCCCTCGGGCACGGTGACCGCGACCAGCTCATCCGCCGCCCCTTTGACCATCAGTTCGATGAGATGCCGAGGCGTGGCCGGGGCCTCGATGCGGTAGTGCCCCGCCTTGAAGCGCGAGGCGACCCCGCGCTGACCGGCATAGAGGCGGAAGTAGGTCGGGTTCTCCAGCAAGCCCGCGCCGGCCAACAGATCGGCCACCTGACGCGCGCCCGCGCCCCGCGGGACCTCCAGCTCGACGGTCCCGCGCGCCGAGCCCGTGGCCTGATCGGGATAGCGCAAGGCCTTGCGCACGCCCCACGCCAGCACGCCCGCGCCGACCAGCGTGGTCAGCAGGAAGACCTGGAACGCGCGCCGGCGGGGGCTCACGGGTGCCCGCCTTCGCGCTGGCCGTCGAGCCAGCGCTGCAGAATCACCGCGGCGGCCATCTTATCCACCACTTGTTTGCGCCGGGCGCGCGACATGTCGGCTGCGAGTAGCACTTCTTCCGCTTCTACCGTACTGAAGCTCTCGTCCACCAGATCCACGGGCAGGCCCAGGGCGGCATGCAGCTTCTCGGCGAAAGCGCGGGCGCGTAGGGCGGCGGGCCCCTCCTGGCCCTCGCAGTCGAGCGGCAAGCCGAGCACGACGCGATCCGCGCCCGCTTCCTTGACCTGCGTGGCGATGGCCTGGATGTCCCGAACGCCACCGTGGCGCGCGAGGGTGGCGCGTGGCTGGGCGGTCAATCCCAGCCCGTCGGAGACAGCCACGCCGATGCGGCGCGATCCCAGGTCGATGCCGATGACCCGATTCATGAGGTCGCGCCAGTCTACAGCGAAAATCCAGGGTACAACTTGGCCATGTCCGACCAAGCCAAGCCACCCGCCCCGCCTCAGCAGATCCAGGTCGAGCTCGACGAGACCACCGCGCAGGGCGCCTACTGCAACCTGGTCTTCGTGAACCACACGGACGCGGAGTTCGGCGTGGATTTCGTGTTCGTGCAGCCCGCCGTGCCGCGCGCCCGCGTGCGCTCCCGCATCATCACCTCGCCCCGCCATGCCAAACGCCTCCTGCGCGCCCTCGAGGCCAACATCCAGCGCTACGAGGCGACGTTCGGAACGATCGAAGAATCACCCCACCCGGATCCGACGATGATCAGCTAGGAGCGAGAGTCAGCTCACCGCGCCTTCCAGGGCGGTGAGCGTGCCTGCCTCGGCATCCAGATCGACGCGCGCCCCGTAAGGGAGCGCCCGGTTGCGGGGGCCGTGGCCGATGGCGGCGCCCACGACGGCCGGAATCTTCAGACGCGACAAGCGCTCCCGCACAACCTGGCTGGCCGTGGGCGAGGCCACTTTTGACGTGGGTGGCTCTTCACAAGCCACCAAATCCCCGACGATCACCGCCGCGGCCCGCTCGAAGATGCCGGCCAGCTCCAGATGGGTGAAGAGGCGGTCTACGCGGTAAGGCCGCTCGCCCACCTCCTCGAAGAACAAAACCGCACCCGTCACGTCGGGCGCAAGAGGCGTCCCCAGGAGGCGCGAGAACACCTCCAGATTCCCGCCCAGCAGGCGCCCCTCGGCCCGCCCCGGTCGCACCAGCTCCAGATCGCGCAGCAAGGGGCGGCCGTGGGGATCCTCCAGCGCGTCGAAGAGGCCCTGCTGGTCCTCGACCGCCAGACGCCCCAACTGGGTGACCACGGGGCCATGAATCCCGACCACGCCGGCGCAGGCCAGACGGGCCAGCAGCGCGGTACCGTCGGAGAATGCCACCACGGGTTTGGCGCAGCCTTGCACCAGGTCGAGCGGCAGACCCGTCAGGATGCGCAACAGCCCATAGCCGCCGCGGGCCATGATCACGGCGCGTGTCGCGCGATCACGAAAGGCGTCGACCAACTCGGCCAGTCGCAGCTCATCGGGTCCGGCCAGGTAGCCTTGGCGGCGCTGCAGGGCTGTGGGATCGATACGCAGGTCGTAGCGCGACGCGAGCACGGCCGCGCCGCGCTCGAATTCCTCGGCGGGCACCGGACCGGACGGCGCCACCACCCGGATGGCGTCGCCGGGATGAAGACGCGGGGGCCGAATCACACCCAGACCTCAGCGACGACGCTTGGTGCGCCGCCGGCTGCCCCCGCCCTGGGTGGGCCGCGCGGGCGGCAACTCGTCAGAGCCAGCGGACGCGCCGTCGTCGGCAGCACTCTCCTGCGCCGCAACCGCCTCGGCGGCGGGCTCGGCGATGCTCTCCGTCTCGCGTCCCGCCGAGCCGGCCACCGGCGCCAGCGCGACGGGCTCGAGCGCTGCTTCCGTCGCGACTGGGGCCGCGGGTTCGGCCTGTGCCGCGGGATTGCCCCCGGCGGCAACGACGCTCTCGGCGGTCCCCTGAGGCGGAGACTCGGGTGAATGAGGCGAAGACTCGGGTGAATGAGGCGAGAACTCGGGTGAAGGCTCAGGCGAGGCCTCGCTTGGCACGGGGGCGGCTTCCCGCGCTGCGGGCGGGGCCGAAGTCTCCTGTGCCACGACCGACTCGGGCGCCGGCGGTTCCGGCTCGGGCGCGCGGGCCACCACGGGAGCGGCCACCGGTTCGACGCGCAAGGGCCGCGCCTTGGGCACCTCAGAAGGAACCCACATCTGATCCTCGTCGGGCCGTGCCGGTCGGACTTGTATGCCGCTAACGTTCAAATCCGCGGACTCGGTCACGTGGCAAACCCGGACCGCCAAGTCCTGGTCCCCCGAACGCAACGAGACCAACGAGCCCACGGGCAAGGGATCGCGAATGGGCAGAAACAACCCTCCGCCCTCGAGTTCCCGCATATCCTGCGCGATCGCAACGACAACTCCCGCGTAGCGAATCTCGACCGGAGCCTGCATCAGGTCTGAAAGTGTACAGGGCTCGCGCCAAACCCGGCAAGGCCCGCGCAGGGCTGACCGCGGCTGGATGGTCCCCTGCAAGGGGCCACCTCTGCCGGCATCGACGGGCGAGATCGTGCGGCCCTCGGCGCCTCGATGCGCTGATCTAGCGGTGCGCGGCGAGCCGTGGGAGTCGCTGGGAGTCGTCCAGGGCGCGGCGAACCGCGTGGGCCAGCTCCTCGGCGGTGAACGGAGCGCGCAGCAGGCGCGCCCCGCTGCCGCAGACCCGATGCTCGGCCAGCGAACCGTGGCGCTGCGATGAGAGATAGATCGAACGCAGCTCCGGGCGAATGCTGTGCAGAAGGCGCAAGAACTCGCAGCCGCGTACGCGAGGCGTCGCCAGATCCGCAATCACCAGATGAATCTCGCCGCGGTGGATGCGCGCGAATCCCTCGGCGTCGGCCGGGCTGCTCGCCTCCAAGACCGTGTAGCCGAGATCTTCGAGGATACTCACCATCTGCACACTGAGCGCACGCTCATCGAGAACCACCAACACGGTCTCCCCCTGCGCCGCGGGAACAGCGGGTGTGCCCGTGGGATCGAAGGGACTCGTGTGAATGGCCCGAGGCGGCGCCGCCCCCAGCTCCTCCAACTGCCGCGCGCGCAGCGGCTCAGGCGCTCGGGCGGCCATATGAGCCGGGACCTCACGTGCCGTGAGCACGACCACGGGCGCCTCATCGAGCGCGGGCTCGGCGCGGGCCACCCATTCCAAGGCATGCCAGCTTCCTCCGCCGCTACGAATGCGGAGCTCGGCGCTCGCGGACGCCCCTGATCGCTCGACGGCGGCCCTCAGCAGCGCGGCGGCCTTGCGCACGTCATGGCGATGCACGAGCTGCAAAAAGCTCGTCCCCACGGGGCCTCGCCTGGTCGGGCCCAACAGACGCGCCAGCGAGGGACTGAGGTCGCGAATGCAACCCGAGCCATCCGTGGCCAGCGCCAGCTCCGGAGATCGGCTCGCCGGCCGGTGTGGACACCCCCGCTCGGGCCTCGCCTGCGGCCCCCATGCCTCGACTGTTCCATCGCCTTCGTGGGCCATACTTCACCCCCTCAAGCCGTTGCTGCCGGATCGCCTCCCAAAGCAGACTCGACAGCGCGGCCCAGATCCTGAACCAATGCGCTCTTGGTGACGAAGCCAACCGCCCCTGCCCGCCGCGCCAGCGTCGAGTAGGGCGACTCAGGCAGTGAGCTGACAATGATCACGGGCAGCCCGGGCCTGGCCACGCGCAGCTCCTTGAGAACCTCGATGCCACTGCGACCCGGCAGGCGCAAATCCAGCAGCACCAAGTCAAAGCGCTGCGCCCAAACCAGATTCAGGCCCTCCTCGCCACTGGCTGCCGCGACCATTTCGGCATGCGGCAGCGAGCTGGCGAGCAGCTCGCCGATCCGCTGGCTGACGGCCGGATGGTCGTCGACCAGGAGGATGCGCCATACGCGAACAGGACCTGCGCCCATGATGAAAGCGTCCCACCAGGGGCGTGGCCAGGCTGCCGGCAGGTCTCCGATTCGCTTGTCGGCCCCCGTCCTACAAGCGCATTACCCTTGCGCACCCGTAGACAGGGCGTCGATGCAGGCGACCGCGGCTGACCCGTTGCTTGCATTTGTTGCCGCGGCGGCCAAAATCCGGGGCCATGCCCGACGACGGCGAGGCAGGCCAGGCCGCCCCAGGCAAGGGGAGGACCGCTCGGCACGCGGCGCTGCCTGACCGACTCTTCGACCGCTCGCGCGCGTCGGGCCAGTTGGGCTTCCTGCTGGCCTGGGCCGTGGTCTTCGCCGACATCGGCACGTCGCTGTACTACGTGCCGGGCATTCTGTTCGACGAGTTCGGCAAGCTCACGCCCTCGCCGGCGGCGGCCTTCGTATTGGCCACCGGACTGGTCTTCATCCTGCTCTCGCTCAAGTACGTGGAGGTGTCGGCACGCTATCCGGACGGGGGTGGCGTGGTCTCGGTGGCTACGGATGCCTTCGGGCCCATGGTGGGTTGCCTGGGCGGCATCCTCATCTGCGTCGACTACTTTCTGACCACGGCCATTTCGTCTGTCTCAGGCTTCGAGTATCTGAGCGCGCTGGCGCCCCTGTTCGAGGACCACATCGTGATCGCCAGTTGCGCGGCCGTCACCTTGCTGGGTGTGCTCAACGTGGTGGGCATCCGCGAATCGGCCATGGTCACGGCCACCTTGGCGCTGGCGGCCTTGGCCGGCAACCTGGTGGTCATCGGGGTGGTGAGCGTCCAGCTCGACGCGAACGACTGGCACAAGGTGTGGGCCCAATTCAGCAGCGTGGGCACTCTGAGCACCCGCCACATGCTGACCGGGTTCGGCAGCGCCTGGTTGGCCTTCTCGGGCCTGGAATCCATCAGCCAGATCGCGCCGGCCCTGCGCGTGCCCCGCGAGGCGACGGCGCTCAAGGCCATGATGCTGGTGGTGGCGACGATCCTCATCACGTCACCCCTCATCACGGCGATGGAGACGGCACTCCTGGACGTGACGGCCGTCCGCTCCGAGCGTTTCTTTTTCGGGCTGGCCCATGCCTACGGGCCCCGGGCCCTGGAATTTGCCGTCGTCTTGACCTCGGCCACCCTGCTCCTGGGGGCAACCAACACGGCCATCATCGGCTGTTATCACGTGTTCTTGGCGCTGGTGCGCTTGGGCTTCATGCCCCGCTGGCTGAACGAGCGCAACCGCGTGTTCAACACGCCCCACCGGGCCATCCTGATCTCGGTCGCCGTCCCCATGGCCGTGGTCATCATCAGCCGCGGCCAAATGGCCATCCTGGGGGACATGTACGCGTTCGGCTTGTTGGGCGCATTCACCCTGACCTCGCTGGGGCTGGATCGGGTGCGCTGGGAGGAGCGGCGGCGCGGCTTCGCCTTCACGGTCGGCGTGCTGACCACGTTTTTGGTCCTCTCGGCCTGGACCATCAACCTGGTCAACAAGAAGCTGGCCACCGTGTTCGGGGGTTCAACCGCGCTGGTGGGCATCGCTGTCGCGGTGGCCGTGCGCAAGGGCTGGATCGCCGGCCTCAAGGAGGGCCACACCAGCGCCGACGCGGCCGAGCGCGCGGGAGGGCAGATGGCCAGCGCGGTGGAGATTGTCACGATGGGCGAGGCGCTGGACATGCGGCCCATCTACACATCCTCCACGCTGGTGGCCATGCGCGCGCCCAATCTGCGCCTGTTTCAAGAGGCGGCAGCGCGCGTGCGCGGCACGGGCGAGGGTGCGGTCTACCTGCTGTTCGTCGACGAGATCCCGGGCATGTTCTTCCCGCCCAAGACCGGGCCCTCGCGCGAGGCCCGCGAAGTCCTGGCCGTGGCAGCCGACTTCTTCCGCCGCGCTGACATCGTGGCCATTCCCATCTGGCGCACGGCCCACGACGCGGGCTCTTCGGTGGCAGGCGCGGCCCAGCGCCTGGGCGTGAACGCGGTCATGGTGGGGACCTCGCAACGGAGTGCCGTGTGGCACCTCCTGCGCGGCAATGTGCTGCGCACGCTCATGGCAGAGCTGCCGGCACGCACGCGGGTATGGATCTGCAACTGACACACTCACCGAACGTCCGCATCTAACGGCCGGAGGGCTACATCATGAGGGACACGGGTTTCGGGTTGGGTGTGAAGGTGACCTTGGTCGGGGCGGCGCTGCTCATGGCCGCCGGAGGTGCGTGGGCCGCTGACAAGAACTCGGACAAGAGTGCATCCGGGTCGAGCGCCGGATCGTCGGACAAGAGCAAGAGCAAGTCGACGGATCAGCCATCATCCGCGAGTGGTGACCACGGCGGCAAAGCCGGCAACAAGAGCGGCGATCACGGTCAGAAGAAGGTGGCCATGGCCGGGACAGGCGCGACCGCCGCGCCGCCCACCGAATTGGACACCAACTACAAGAGCTTCGAGGGCACCTGGAAGTGCGAGTCACGTGTTCCGGCCGGCGCCACCGGACCCAACTCGCCCGAGTCCACGACCAAGGGCACGGTGAAGATTAAGAAGGACCTCAACGGCCACTGGTACGTGGGTGAATACGAAGCCAAGAAGGGCAAGACCACGCCCGAGATGAAGGGAGAATTCTTCCTCGGTTACAACCCGCAGACCCAGCAGACCACCATGACCACCTTCGACAGCACGGGCGGCATGATGCACGCGACGGGCTCGGGCATGCAGGGCGACACGCTGACCTTCACGGGCGAAGGCACGCACGGGGGCCAGAAGGTCAAGGTGCGCGAGACCATGACCAAGAAGAGCGACAAGGAGATCACCAACCGGGTGGAGGTCGACAGCGGCCAGGGCTTCCAGCAGGTCATGGAACAGACCTGCAAGAAGTAGTCGGTCTTGTGCGCGGAGGCGCACAGGACGCAGAGACGGGTAGGTCGGAGCAGCGCGAACGCGGTTCTACCGTCTGGCCGCGTCCGCACTCTCCCCTGCGCTGTCCGTCTCTGTGCCCTGTGCGCCTCCGCGCTTTTTTTTGATCACCACGCAAAGGCGCGCGGGTCAGTCGCGGCCAGGAGGTTGTCGCTCGGGCCCCGGTGCTTGGCTCGACGCTTCGGTCGGGGCCGGCGCCCGCTCGCGCAGATGCTCGCGCACCAGACTCAACAGGTGCTGTAGCTCGAACGGCTTCTCCAAGCGCAGGTTGGGCACGCTGGCCAGGAAGCTGCGTGAACGCGGCGTGAACGCACCGCCGGTCATGAAGACGAAGCGCTCGGCTTGCTCGGGGATCTGCTCCTTGACCCGGGTGTACAGATCCATGCCCGACATCTCGGGCATCATCAGATCGCACAGCACCAGATCGAAACGCTGGCCGTCCAGCAGACGGCGCAGGGCCGACTTGCCCTCCGTCTCCACCACCACTTCGTGCTCGCGCAGGGCCTCATGCACGGCGGAGACGATCATCTCCTCGTCGTCGATGACCAGAATACGCCCGCGCCGCGCGGCCGGCGGAGCCGCCGGAGTCACCTCGGGCGGACGCATGTCCTCGGGGAAGGCTTGCGGCAAGGTGACACGGAAAGTGGTGCCGCGACCCACCGCGCTCTCGACGGCGATCTCGCCGCCCAGCGCGCCCACGATGCTGTGACACACGGCCAGCCCCAGCCCCGTGCCCACGCCCACCGGCTTGGTCGTGAAGAAAGGATCGAAGATGCGTGACAGATTCTCGGGGGGAATCCCTGCACCGGTGTCGCGCACGTCCACCACCAGGCGATCGGGATCGTGCGCGCGCCCCACGATGCGAATCTCGTGTCGGTCGGCCTGGCCCTCGGGAATGGCCTGAACCGCATTGACCAGCAGATTGAGGAAGAGCTGCCCGATTTTGGCCTCGTTCCCACGCACCAGAGGCAGCAGTCCGTAGTCTTTGAGTAGCTGAGCGCGGTGCTTGATCTCGTTCCACACCAGGGCCACGCTGGCATCGAGCACGCGCCGTACGTCCACCAGCCCCACGCTGTCCTCGTCGGTACGCGAGAACGTACGCAGGTCGCGCACGATAATGCGCACGCGCTCGGCCCCTTCGCAGGCCGCATCCACCATCTCGCGCAGATGGCAGGCCCGGTCGGTGGCCGTCTCGGGCGAGTCTCGGCACTCGGTCTCCAGTAGGGACAAATCGCGCCGCACGAGCTCCAGGTGGGCCATGGCGAAGGCCAGCGGGTTGTTGATCTCATGGGCCACGCCCGCGGCCAGGGTGCCCATGGAAGCCATGCGATCGGCGAGCAGCAGTTGGCGTTCCAGCTTGCGCCGCTCGGACACGTCCACCCCCACCATGAGCATGGCCGCCTGCCCCTCGAACTCGATGGGCACGGTGCCCGTGATCTCCACCAACGCTGTGCGCCCGTCCTTGCCCTCCAGCGGCTGCTCCAGCCGCTCGGTCACCGGTTCACCCGAACACAATCGCTCCAAGCGCTGCCGCGCCGACGGTCGATCCTCGACGGGAAAGACGGACAGCAACTCGCGACCGGTCAGCTCCTCCGCTGTGTACCCCAGCAGACCGGCGAAGGCCGAGTTGACGTAGCAGAAGCGATCGTCGCGCGTGATGGCCACCCAGTTGGGGCTGCGCTCGATGACCTGGCGCAGATCGCGCTCCTTGCGTTCCAGCGCGCTCTTCGCCGCGCGCTCAGCGGTCTGGTCGTGCAGGACGATGACCGTGCCGCGCAGGTGCCCCTGGCGATCCAGCAGGGGGGCGCCTCTCCCGGCGACCGGCCGCTCGGCACCATCACGCGCCACCAGCAGGGTCGGAGCGTTGGTGTTGACGACGGCGCGGCGGTGAATGACCTGCTCGGAGAGATCACTCAACGCGCGTCGTGTGTCCTCCGCCACGAGGTGAACGATGTCGCGCAATGGTCGGCCACGGCTCTCATCCAGCTTCCAGCCGGTCAGGCTCTCGGCCATGGGATTGATGTCGATCACACGGCCGTGCAGATCGGCAGTCAGCACCGCATCGGCCAAGCTATGCAGCGTCAGCTCGGGACGCTCCTCCGCACTCAGCTCATGCGCCGTGGAGCGCCCGGCATCGTGGTCGGGCTTGCTTGCACGAGGCTTGGGCAGGACCCGACCGGGGCGGTCCTTCTTGTTCCCCAGACGCCCACCTTTTCCCGACGATCGTGTACGCGCCACCGTCATCGTTCCCTCACGGCTCCGTCCCCACCTCGCAGCAGCCCACCGGCTCGCTGTTCCGCGCGGAAGGTAGCAAAGCACTCGCCCGCGCGCATCCACGAACCGCATTCCGCAATCAACCCACTGTCAATTGCGCGCACACGCGAGCCGTGCGCCTCGGCACCGGCTCGACGGCGCACCCGCGCGGTTCGCGAAGCTGGTCAGCGCGCTGGCGCTCTAGCGCGCCTTCTTGGGCGTCGACATCGTGGGCTTAGTCTTGACGGGCGGGCGGTCGAACTGCGATCCCACGCGCTCGTACACGCCGGCCATCAGCTCGCTCAGCATGCCGTCGTCGATCTGCAGCAGCTTCTGGCCCGCGGCGACAATCTCGTCCGTCTGTGGCTGCTCCACCTCGCCCACGTACAGGCCCAGTTGCTTGGCCAGCGCATTGGCCAAGCACACCACGTTGGAGGTGCACCCGGGCTGGTGCGTGTCGTAGCGATCCACCTTCTCGACGGTGGTGCTGATCTCGGCGGGCAGCCGCCACGACTTGGCCATGGCCACGCCGATGGCGCGGTGGCAGTCGTCCACCACCTGCTTCCACACCGCGTGCGAGATCCAGGGTGCACCGGGCCTCTTGGCTAGCGCGCGCTCGGCTTCCAGGAGCAACGACGCCACCACGGGCTTGCCCACGTCGTGGAGCAGCCCGGCCAAATAGGAGGCGCTGGTCAGCGGCGCCTGCGCGCCGACCAGTTTCTGCGCCAGCTCCTTGGCCAGCAAAGCCACGGCCAGCGAATGCTCCCAGATCCCTTGAAAAGCTGCTTGCACACGCTCGTCGCGCGATGCGAACGCCTGGTACATGGAGTAGTTGACCAGGGCCATGGTCAGCCCCTCTAGGCCCATGCGCTGCACGGCGTGTTCGATGGACGTGGCGGGCACGCGGCTCGGGAACGCGGCGCTGTTGGCCAGCTTGAGGACGCGCGAAGCCAGCACCGCATCGCGGGACACGATCGAAGCCAAACTGGCGAAAGACTGCTTGGGATCGTGGGCCATCTCCATGCACTCGGCGGCGATGGCAGGCATGGCCGGCACGATCAGGTTGTCGGTCGCCAGACGGTGGCGGATGATTCCAGTCAGCTTCTTGACCACCAGCGCCGCCTCGCGACCCACGCGCGCCGCGCGGGCGCAGCTCACGTTCCGGGCCGACCCCGCGGGCACGGTTGACGGTTCGGGCTCAGGCGGCGGGACCACCCCGTCCAGGGCGTAGCGCATCTCGCGGGCATCGGCGAAGCGCGCCGCGGGGCTCTTCTCCAGGGCGCGCATGATGGCCGCGTTGACGTGCTTGGAAATCCTGGGGTTGAGCTCGATGGGCGGAGCGGGCGCCTCGTGCAGGTGGGCCGACATCAGCTCGACGTAGGACTCGCTGAGAAAGGGCGGCGAGCCGGTCAGCATCTCGTAGAGCATGACCCCCAAAGAATAGATATCGCTGCGATGGTCCAGGTCGGCCGCCCCCCGGCATTGTTCGGGCGACATGTAAGCGGGCGTGCCCATGACCATGCCGGGCACGGTGTGCTCCCCTTCCGCCCCTTGCCCCGTCAGCTTGGCGATTCCGAAATCGAGCAGTTTCACGTAGTCCGGGTAGTCGGGGTGATTGGACAGGAAGACGTTCTCGGGCTTCAGATCCCGATGCACGATGCCGTGCTTGTGCGCCTCGCTCAGCGCCGAGGTGATCTGCTTGCTGATGCGCAGGGTGGCTTCCTCGTCGAGCAAGCCCACGCGCTCCAGGCGCTCGCCCAGGGTCTCGCCCTCGAGAAAGCTCATGACGATGTAGCGCAGGCCCAGGCTCTCGCCGATGTCGGTGATTTCCACCACGTTGGGGTGGTGGATGTTGTTGGCGGCGCGCGCTTCATTGACGAAGCGGGCCATCAAATGCGGGTTCTGCGACGCCTCGGGGTTGAGCACCTTGATGGCCGCGCGGCGGCCGATGATCGCGTGCTCGGCGTAGTACACGGTACCCGTACTGCCACTGCCCAGCTCGATCACCAGGCGGTAGTCACCCAACTGGGTTCCCACCAGGCTCGACGAACAACTCAGCGTCTCAGGCAATGGATCGACGATTCTGCCAGGGAAACCGGACGCGCCACAAATTTGGGTTCTGGCCTGGGGCGTCTGTGTGGACGAGATAGGGTGGCACGCGCTGAGGCGCAGCATCGCGCCACAAAACCGCCGCAAGGAATGCGCGACCCCGTGTCGCCTTTCTGACGCCCTGGTGGCCGGCCCGCGCCCGGCGCCGTAACTGCTGAATCGCCCAGTTCATTTCGCCCACCGGGGGAACGCCAGCGCCGCCGGCACACCGCTTGCTGAGGTGAGGGGGCAAGACCGGAAGGAACCGACCATGAAGGCAGCCACCGCTTTACTCAGCGCTTCTCACGCCCACAACAACCTGTGCGCATCGCCCGGGGACGGCCTGTGCGTGGAGCCGGACCCCAGGCTCGCGGACTGCCTGAGCGCCATGTCCATCGCCGAGATCCTGCGGGAGAACGCCGAGCTACGCCGCACCCTGGCCGAGCTGCAGGACCTGCGCGAGTTGGCCCACCGTGACGCCCTGACCGGCTTGTGGAACCGACGCTATTTCGAGAAGCGCATGGCCGAAGAGCTGTCCCGCGCGCGCCGCGATCCGTCCCGCCAATTCACGCTGGTCATCGTAGACCTCAACAACATGAAGCAGGTCAACGACTGCTTCGGTCACGACGTGGGCGACCGCACCCTCAAGTGGGTCGCCAGTTTCCTGCAAGGCAACCTGCGCGAATACGACGTGACCTGCCGCTTGGGTGGCGACGAATTCGCTCTCCTTCTGCCCGACGCCGGCGCGGACGACGCATCCCACACCCTGGCCCGCCTGCGCACCCGCCTGATCGCCGCAAACAGCCACCGCGATATCCCAGTTGGCCTCAGCTTCGGTGCCGCCACCTACCCCGAACACGGGGTCACCGATTCGGGCCTCTTCGTGCACGCCGACGCGGCCATGTACCAAGACAAGCGTCGCCAGAAGGGCATGGAGTAGGGCCAGCACCTCCGGGCCGCGCCTCAGGACCCGCCGACTCTTGCCTGGCAGTTGCCCGAGGGGGCGCGTGCGCTAACCTTGCCGCGTGGAGCGGGGGCGAGGATCGAGTGGGACAGCGAGGGACGGGTGATCGGGGCGTTGGTGTTGCTCCTGCATTTGGCGGGCGAGGAGGGAGCGTCGCTCGCCTCGCTGCGACCCGTGGATTTCTCGGCGGGGCAACTGCCGCAGCCCCTGCCCGAACCCGGCGAGTCCCGTCGCGAGACGCCGCGGCCTGCGCCACCCCGGCCCACCGTCTATCCCATCTTCCACTACCCGCCTATCGAGTTTCTGGAGAAGAACTACATCTTCAACAGCATTCCCTGGCCGGGTCCGCCGGGTGAACGCGCACCCCTGCTGTTCGAGGCGTGGATCTTTCCCCACTTCTTTCTCTACGAAAACCTGGGACGTCGGCTGGATTCGGGTGAGCCAGGCCTTGCCTTCTCGGTGCCTTTCACCTTTGGCCAGCAGTTGCGCATGCTGAACGCCAGGTCCAGCCCGGTACGCATGCCGTCCTATATGCCGCGATTCGAGCTGCAGGCGTTCTACGTCATGCCGCCCAGCGAGCAGGACCGCGTGTTGCGTCTGGTGTTGGGCAAGCGGCCCCCGTTCGACCTGTTCAACATCAGCTTCGGCCTCAATCACCTCTCGAACGGCCAGGAGGGCTGCCGCTACTTCGATGAGGCCGGGGACTGTCTTCCCCGGCCGGTGAGCAGCGATACGGCGCATTTGTCCGAGAAGCTCAATCGCAGCAGCGCGGATTTTTCGGTCAACTTCCTGACCCTGGAATTCAATTGGAAGCACGGCGTGTTGGACGACGCGGGATTCGTGGCCCGCAGCATGTGGTACGGCCTGCGCTTCCTGTATGCGCCCCAGCACTTCGGGCCGGGCAGTGCGGATGAAGAGGTCTATTCCCTGTGGGGACCCACGCGCATCCGCGGTCTAGCGGAATACGTGCAAGGGTCATCCTACGGCCAGCTCAACGCCCAGCTCGGCGTGGAGTTGATCGGCGGAACCGGGAAGAACGTGTCGCCCTATCGACTGTGGCTGGAGGTCGCGTGGACCCTGCGTGAACACAGCGGCGTGGGCATCTTCACCCGTTTCTATTCAGGCCAGGACTATTACAACGCCTTCTTCGTGGACACGATCAACATCCTGCAATTCGGCATCGTCATTGACCAGGCCCCGCCGCTCAGATTTGGGCGCTGAGGTTACGGCGTACAGGTCTTGATGCTCACGCCGTCGAAGCGCAGGACGCCCGAGCCGACGATCTGATTGCTGAGCAGACCGAGCTGCACGCCGGTGGCCGTGGTGATCTCGTCGGTCATGGCCGTCATGCTGGTCTGCCATTGGATCCTGCCGTCCACGACCAAGGTGGCCAGACCGAGTGTCAGCCCCGTGCCCCGCCGCCAATTGAAACCAATACGCGCCGCCGCGGAGGGCATAGGAACGTAGGCGCAATCCGGCTCCTTGGCCAGCGGCTGGCTACACACGGCGAGAGCGGCCTTGCCCTGATCGAGGCCGACGTACAAGGTCGCCAGAGAGCCCGGCGGTGTCGTAATCGGGAGCACAATGGGCGACTCTGGCGGGAGTCCCTATTGCTGCACGCCAAGGCCAGCAACGAGAGAGAGATCAGGAGACGGCGCATGGTGAGTTCCTCGTCCGTTAGAAAAGCGGCTGGTTGCCCAGCGGCGTGCTGGGAATCGTCGTGCCGTTGCCGCCCGATTGGGACAGGGCGAGCGCCGTGCCCACGCCGGCCAACACCAGCGCGCCCGCCGCGGTCCAGAACCACCACTTGGTGTACACGGGCCGACTGGCCGCGACCTCGGGTTTCGGCGCCGCGGACACCAGACTGGCGTCGGAGGTGGGCGGGGGCGGGGCCGCGGGCGGCAAGGCCGGTGCAGCGACCGCGGGGGCCGGCGAGGCCGCGGGCCCAGGCCCGGTCAGCGCAACCGGCGCCGAAGCTTCCGGCCTCGCGTGTTGCTGGCACTCGGCGATGTGCTGGTCAACCTCGTCCTTCTCGGCGGCCGAAATCCCGGGCACCTTGCGCAGGTATTCGCGAAAGCGATCGATGGCGTCTTCCCAGCGGTGATTCTGTTCGAAGCAGCGGGCCTGTTGAAGATGTAGGTGGGCTCGTGGGTTTCCACGTACAGCTTCACCAGCAACTCGGAGCCCTTCTGGTAATCACCCAGCAGGCAGGCCTCCTGGGCCGCCTTTTCCTGAGCCTTGCGGGCGCTGGGTTTGTTGGGGGCTCCGGCCGCCAGCGCGGAAAACCCCAGGGCCATCAAAACCACAAGACTCGCCATCAGCCGCATGGGCAGTGGTCGGCACGATAAGTCGAGCGACGGGTCCGGGCAAGCCATCTGGTGTTTGGTCACACCCGCATGCCCCGCGCAATCTAAGGGCGGGAGGCCATGCGCATGGGTGAGCACCGGGGCCGTGCAATCGGGTTGATATTGGCCGTTGCCATCTTCGCCACGGTGGGGTTGCTGGTAACCAGCGGGAACGATGCGAGTCCCCCGCGGCCCAAACCCACCGCGCCCGCGGCCACGACGGAGGTCACCGCCCCGGCCCGCGCCCTGGGCGCCGCCTTCTCCGGTGTGGCCGCGCAGGTCATGCCCGCCGTGGTCAGCGTGTCCTCGGAACGGGTGGTGAAGATGCGCAATCAGGAACTGCCCTTCCCCTTCGGCGACGAGTTCCTGCGCCACTTTTTCGGCGAGCGCTTCCACACCCCCAACCCCCGGCGCCGCGAGTACCGCGTCCCCCAGCACGGCATGGGCTCGGGGATCATCATCGACAACAAGGGCCACGTGCTGACCAACTTCCACGTGGTGCGCGACGTGGACACCATCAGAATCGTCCTGGCCGACAAGCGCGCTTTCGATGCGAAGCCCGTGGGCAACGATCCCAAGACCGACGTCGCCATCATCCAGATCAAGGGCAAGGTGCCCTCCGACTTGCCCGTGGCCACGCTGGGCGATTCGGACGCCTTATTGGTGGGCGATCTGGTGCTGGCGGTGGGCGCGCCCTTCGGCCTGACCAAGACGGTGACGTCGGGGATCATCAGCGCCACCGGCCGCGCCAACGTGGGCATCGCCGATTTCGAGGACTTTCTGCAGACCGATGCGGCCATCAACCCGGGCAACTCGGGTGGCCCGCTGGTCAACATGCGCGGCGAGGTGGTCGGCATGAACACGGCCATCGCCACCAGCGTGGGTCAGTACTCGGGTGTGGGCTTCTCCATTCCCATCAACATGGTGAAGAAGATCCTGCCGGTGCTGGTCAAGGGCGGCACGGTCACGCGTGGCATGTTGGGCATCGCGATTCAGGACATCACCCCCGACTTGGCCAAGCAGTTCCGGGTGCCCGCGCCGCCCTCGGGTGGCGAGTACAAAGGCGCGCTCATCGCCCAGGTCAATCCCGGCTCGCCGGCCGAGAAGGCCGGCCTGCGGCCCGGCGACGTGGTGGTGGCCTTCCAGGGCAAACCCGTGGAGGACACGCAGAACCTGCGCAACTTGGTCGCCGAGAGCGCACCGGGCAGCAAGGTGGAGCTGACCATCATCCGCGACGGCAAGGAGCAGAAGCTCAGCGCCACCGTGGGACAGCTCTCCGCCCCGCCCAGTGCGCCTGGCGGACCGCCCGAGGGTGAAGGCGGCGAGGGCAGCGCGGGGGCTTCGCGCCTGGGCCTCACGGTTACGCCGCTCACCCCGTCGCTGGCGCGCCAGTTGGGCCTGCGCGACGAGAAAGGCGTGCTGGTGACTGACGTGGACGAGGGCAGCCCGTCGTCCAGCGCGGGCGTGCGCGAGGGCGATCTCATCACCGAGGTGGACCGCCACAAGGTGACCAACTTGGCCGATTTGGACAAAGCCCTCAGCAAGGCCGACCCGAAGAAGGGCATTCTGTTGCTGGTCAAACGCCAGGGCGCCAGCCTGTACATTGTCCTACAGATGTGAAGGAGGAAGCATGCGGCTGGGGCAGCGGGCGAGAGCTGCCGTCGTCGCCTGCCTGGTGACCGGGGCCTGTGGACGGCAAAACCAGGAAGGCGCCCGTCCACCCGTGCCGGTGACCGCGGCCCGCGTACAGGTGCAGACCGTGCCCATCCGCATCGACGCCATCGGGCACGCGGTGTCACCCGCCGTGGTCACCCTGCGCAGCCGCGTGGACGGACAGATCGTCGACGTGTTCTTCCGCGAGGGCCAGGACGTCCGCCAAGGCGACAAGCTGTTCCAAATCGATCCGCGCCCCTTCCAGGCGGCGCTGGCCCAGGCACGCGCCGCCCGGGCCCGTGACCTGGCGCAGGCGCGCAACGCGGAGAAGGACGTGGAACGCTACCGCGTGCTGGTGCGGCGCCGTCTGGCGGCCCAGCAGGATCTGGATCAGCGGGTGACCCAGGCCAAGTCCCTGCGCGCCACGGTGGCCGCCGACGAGGCCGCCATCCGCACCGCCCAGTTGAACCTGGAATACAGCCTCATCAAGTCACCCATCGATGGGCGCACCGGAATCCTGCAGGTCAACCGCGGCAACCTGGTGCGCGCCAACAACGACACCTTGATTACGATCCGACAGATCCAGCCCATGTACGTGGACTTCGCCGTGCCCTCGCAGCGGCTGGAGGAAATCCGCAAGCAGGCCACCAGCGGGCGCTTGGTCGTGGACGCCAGCGTGCCCAACGGGCCCAGCCTGCACGGTCAACTGGTCACCATGGAGAACACCGTCGATCCGAGCACGGGCACGGTCACCATGCGCGCCAGCTTCGCCAACCGGCAGCGCGCCCTTTGGCCCGGCGAGTTCGTGGACGTGGGTCTGATCGTGGCCATGGACGCCCACGCCCGCGTGGTGCCGGCGCGCGCCCTGCAAGTCAGCCAGCAGGGCGACTACGTCTTCGTCGTGCGTGCCGATTCCACGGTAGAGCAGCGATCGGTTCGCCAAGGCCCGCGGCACGGCAACCTGGTGGCCATCAACGAAGGTCTGCAGCCCGGGGAGTTGGTGGTCACGGACGGGCAACTGGGTCTGACCCCCGGCACGCGCGTGCAGGTGCAAACCGTGGACGCGGGCGCGCAGCAGGCCGACGCCACAGTACTCGGCGACTGATGAACCCTTCAGCCACGTTCATCCGCCGGCCCGTGGCGACCTCGCTCATCATGGCGGCGATCCTCATCTTCGGTATCACCGCGTATCGCTCGCTGCCGGTCAGCGATCTGCCCAACGTGGATTTCCCGGTGGTGCTGGTCAGCGCCACCCTGCCGGGCGCCTCGGCCGAGACCATGGCCTCGTCGGTGGCCACGCCACTCGAACGTCAGTTCTCGAGCATCGCGGGCGTGGACAACATGACCTCGTCTAGCGCGCTCGGCTCCACGGAGATCACCCTACAATTCAATATGGCGCGCGACGTGGACGCGGCGGCCTTGGATGTGCAGGCCGGCATTGCCGCGGCCGCGCCCTTGCTCCCCCAGGGCATGCCCAGCCCGCCCACCTACCGCAAGGTAAACCCGGCGGATCTGCCCATCCTCTACATCGCGCTCTCGTCGCCCACCATGCCGCTGTCCGAGCTCAATGAATACGGCGAGACGCTCCTTGCCCAGCGCATCTCCATGGTCAACGGCGTGGCCCAAGTGCAGGTCTTCGGCTCGCAGAAATACGCCGTGCGCGTGCAGGTCTCGCCCACCGCCCTGGCCACACGCGGGATCGGCCTGGACGAAATCGTGACGGCGATTTCCGCGGCCAACGTCAATTTGCCCACCGGCACGCTGAACACGCCGGCGCGCACGTTCACCATCGACAGCACGGGCCAACTGGAACGGGCCGCCCCGTACAACCCCGTCATCGTGGCCTACCGCAACGGCAGCCCGGTGCGCGTGCAAGACGTGGGTCGCGCCATCGACAGCGTGGAGAACGACAAGGTGGCCGCCTGGTACAAAGGCCAGCGCGCCTTGGTGTTGGCCGTGGTGCGCCAGCCGGGCAGCAACACCGTCGAGGTCGCACAGGCGGTGGAGGCGCTCTTGCCGCGCTTTCGCAAGGAACTGCCAGCCTCGGTGGCCCTGGACATCGTGTACAGCCGGGCCGACACCATCAAGAATTCGGTGGCCGACGTGAAGTTCACCCTGTGGCTGACCCTGGGCTTGGTGGTGCTGGTCATCTTCATCTTCCTGCGCAGCGTGCGCGCCACCCTGATCCCCAGCCTGGCCTTGCCCCTGTCCATCACCGGCACGTTCGCGGTCATGCTGCTGCTGGGCTACACCCTCGACAACCTGTCGCTCATGGCGCTCATGCTGTCGCTGGGCTTCGTGGTCGACGACGCTATCGTCATGCTGGAGAACGTCGTGCGCCACACCGAGCGCGGCCAACGCCCGCTCCAGGCCGCGTTGGACGGCTCGGCGGAGATCGGCTTCACCATCGTCTCCATGACCCTGTCGCTGGCGGCGGTGTTCATTCCCGTGCTCTTCATGCCCGGGCTCCTGGGTCGCCTTTTCCGCGAATTCGCCGTGACCATCGCCGCGGCCATCCTCATCTCGGGCGTCATCGCACTCACCCTGTCGCCCATGCTCTGTTCGCTGCTCTTGCGGCACGATCACGGCGAGCGGCGTGGACGCGCCGCCCGCGCCTCAGAACGCGTCTTCGCGGCGGGCCTGCGCATCTACGAGCGCGGCCTGCGCTGGTCGCTGGATCACCGCTGGACCATGCTCATCATGTCGGCCTTGGTCCTGGCCGCATCGTTTGTCCTGTTCGCGCACATCCCCAAGGGCTTTCTGCCCGCCGAGGATCAGAGCCAACTCTTCGCCGCCACCGAGGGGCCCGAGGGCGTCTCGTTTACCGACATGGTCCGCCACCAGCAGGCGCTCGTCGAGATCGCGGCGCGTGACCCGGGCGTGGAGGGCGTCGTGTCCAGCGTGGGCGCACGGCCCGGCAGCACCTACAACTCGGGCATCATGTTTCTGCGCCTGAAGCCGCGCGGTCAACGTGCCGCCTCGGCCGATGAGATCGTCGACCGACTGCGCCCGCAACTGGCCAGCGTGCCGGGGATTCGCACCTATCTACAGAATCCGCCCCCCATTCGCCTGAGCGCCACCCTGACCAAGAGCCAGTACCAATACACCTTACAGGGCACGGACACGGATCAGCTCTACCGCGTGGCCCAGGACCTGGAGGCGCGCCTGCGCCGGCTGCCCATTCTGCGCGATGTGAACAGCGACTTGCAGATTCGCAATCCGCGCATCGAGGCGGTCATCGACCGCGATCAGGCCTCGGCGGTGGGCGTGACCGCGCAGCAGGTGGAGGAGGTCCTGTGGAGCGCCTACGGCACGCGCCAGGTGTCCGACATCTACGCGCGCAACAACACGTACCAGGTGATTTTGGAGGTCCTGCCGCGATACCAGAGCAGCCCGCGCGACCTGGGTGATCTCTACGTGCGCTCAGCGAGCGGAAAACTGATTCCCCTGCAGGCGGTGGCCAACCTGCGCCCGGGCGTGGGCCCGCTGACCATCAACCACTTGGGCCAGTTGCCGTCGGTGACCCTGTCGTTCAACCTGCCCACCGACGTGTCGCTGGGCCAAGCGGTCACCGAGGTGCAGCGCCTGTCCCGTGAGGTGATCCCCACGGGCAGCACCATCACCAGCAGCTTCCAAGGCACGGCCCAGTTCTTCCAGTCGTCACTGGCCGGCATGGGCCTGCTGCTCGTTCTGGCCGTGGTGGTCATCTACATCGTTCTCGGCATCCTCTACGAAAGCCTGGTGCACCCGCTGACCATCCTCTCCGCCCTGCCCTTCGCCGGCTTCGGCGCCCTGCTCACTCTGATGGTCTTCCGTCAGGACCTGACCATCTACGCCTTCGTGGGCATCGTCATGCTCATCGGCCTGGTGAAGAAGAACGGCATCATGATGATCGATTTCGCGCTGGACGCCCAACGCCGCGAGAACAGAGACGCCCACGACGCCATCGTGCAAGCCTGCCTGGTGCGCTTCCGTCCCATCATGATGACCACCATGGCCGCCTTGATGGGCACCCTGCCCATCGCCGTCGGCTGGGGCGCCGGCGCCGAATCGCGCCGCCCCCTGGGTCTGGCGGTCACGGGCGGCCTCCTCTTCTCGCAGCTCCTGACCTTGTTCGTCACCCCGGTCTTCTTCGTGTTCTTCGATCGCCTCAGGCGCCGGAGAAGCCCCGAGCCGTGAGGCACGGGCTCCACCCTTCATCGGATCGAACGCGTACTAACGACGAGGCGCCGATGCCCTTTCGGCAACCATCGGTCACGAGCGGGCTCGGCGTGCCCACGACCGCTCGCCGATCTCAGCCAGGCGGGCCGAAGCCGCCGCCCGGCAGGCCTTGCAGGGCTCGCTCCTTGAACTCGGCGGTGATCTTTCGCTCGAAGAGCGCGTCCATGTAGTGGTTGCGGTGCTTCGTCGAGCCGTAGCCTTTTTGGGAGATGGCCTTGCGGCTGCACATGTTCACACAACGCATGCACTGCTCGCAGGCCGCGGACCACACGGGGCGGCCCGCCGCCATGGTGATGCTGCCCACCGGACACACCGCGTGGCAGGTGCCGCAGCCCGTGCAGTCGGCGTCGGTCGTGAAGCTCCGCCACAGGTTGGCGAGCCCCACATACTTGAATGACCAGTGGTCCCAGTAATACCGGGCCTTCGATATGCGCGATGGATAGGTGAAGCCGCGAATGAAGGAGCGCCCTGCCAAGATGGCCTCCACAATCGCGTCGGCCTTGGCCAGGCCCGTCTCGCGGATGCGCGCGGCGTCCTCTCTGCCGGGTGGGTTCATGGCCACCGTCCAATTGGCGGGCATCTCGATGACGTCCGCGTAGACCACGGCGTAGTTCTTCTTCGCCAACAGCCGCACGCCCTCGCTCAATGAATTCCCGGCCTCGTCCTGCCGCCCCGCCGTCATGATCAGGAAGGCCTTGGTGGCTCCATCGGCCCGCGGCAACGCCTGCAGATACTTCCGCGCAATACGCGGCAGCGCGAAGGCATAGACCGGAAAACAGAACCCGACCAGGCGCGCCTCCGTCGGGAAACCGCCCGCCCTCGTGATGCACGCCTCCTCCGCCTCATATCCCCCCACCCGCAACCGTTCCGCGCATCGAAGAGCGACCCGGTACGAGTTCCCGGTCCCCGAGAAGTACCTGAGCGCGGCCTTCATGGCCTAAAAGACCCACCCCAGGATGAGGCGCCCCTCGATGTAATAGGGTTCGAGCGGCGAATCGTCGTCGTGATCGGTCAACGTGGCCTTGACGCCCGCGACGATGCCCAACCGCAGGTGCTCGCTGCCCCCGAGGCGGAAATCGTAACCCGCCAACACGCCCGCCGTGGCCGCCGTGGCGCGCGCCCGCATCTCCGCCTTTGCGTCGTCGGGCCGATAGGCGCGATGCACGCCCACCGTCCCCGCCACGGACAGCCCCGCCATGGCTCGCTCGCCGAACGAGTACGCCAGCCGCACCTGCCCCCAACGATCCTCCACCT